>NZ_CP028136.1:2815804-3128671 GCF_003024155.1 Christiangramia fulva | reverse complement strand
AATCCCTTCAGCTCCCTGAGCCAAAAGCAATGGAAATTTTACCGGAAGGTTTACCGGTTCATTCTTTCGTCCGTCATAGGAAAGCTGCCATTCAGTAAGCTTCGGACTA
Organism: Christiangramia fulva; assembly: GCF_003024155.1. NCBI lineage: Bacteria > Pseudomonadati > Bacteroidota > Flavobacteriia > Flavobacteriales > Flavobacteriaceae > Christiangramia > Christiangramia fulva. The sequence continues at coordinate 3,128,562 of NZ_CP028136.1, read as the reverse complement.
TACAGCACCTCCAGAGCGAATTTTGAAAGTCTCGCTTCAATATAACGAGGCGCGGCAGCACGATCGCCGGTTAGGATATTTCCCCAGTTTCCCTGGGTATCAATGAGCAGGTCTTTTTGACCAATCTGAACCATCGCATCCCCAATACTGGCATCTCCGTGAGGGTGATACTGCATGGTGTGGCCCACAATATTGGCAACTTTATTATAGCGACCGTCATCAAGGTCTTTCATGGAATGCATGATACGGCGCTGAACCGGTTTGAAACCATCTTCGATGGCGGGAACAGCTCTTTCCAGGATCACATATGAGGCATAATCAAGAAACCAGTCTTTGTACATCCCGGTGACCCGGATGAGTTCTTCCTTTTTTTCAAACTGCTCTTCCTGAGCTCCTTCTTGGTGTTCTTCCATTAGGCAGTAACTTTAGGGGTGGTTTCCAGCACTTTATTAAGTGCGTTAACCATACCTTTTTTCTTTTTTCTGGTTAGAAATGTGGTGTTAAAAGTATATTTCCGAAATCCTCTTTTCCTCCTGGACCGAATGTAAATGGTTAATGCTGAATAAATTCCGTAATCTACAAATTTGAATTTCCCCAGTTTACGTTTGGGAAATTCAGCTTTCTTCACCCGGTATTCCATGAATTTGGAAAAGAAAACGCCGTTATTCTTAAAATTTAATGTTTCACCATCGCTGTCGAAATCGAAGGTTTGCCCAATCCGGTGGATATAAAGTGCCAAAACCAGGGTTACGATATTGGGCAGAATATGGCCAAAAGTAAGATGCTGTTCAGAATCTGAAGACAGCGCAACCTCGATATTTACAAAGATATTGGTTATAAAAACGGCAACCAGCACGATATAAATAGAAGGTACAACCTTTATTTCATTCCTGTTTGTAAACCTCATATTCCCAGTTGTTCAACAAGATCAAGTTCAACTTTGAGGTTATCGATGATAAACTCCTGTCGATCGGGCGTGTTTTTTCCCATATAGAATTCCAGCATCTCTTCAATAGATTTTTCCTTATCAAGCATCACCGGATCCAGACGTATATCGTCACCTATAAAATGTTTGAATTCATCAGGAGAAATTTCACCAAGCCCTTTGAAACGTGTAATTTCAACTTTTCCCGAAAGTTTCTCGATCGCCTGCCTTCGCTCCATTTCGCTGTAGCAATAGATCGTTTCTTTTTTATTTCTTACCCTGAAAAGAGGAGTTTGCAGAATGTAAAGGTGATTTTCTTTGATCAATTCTGGAAAGAACTGAAGGAAAAAAGTGATCAGCAATAATCGAATATGCATTCCGTCGACGTCGGCATCAGTAGCGATCACAATATTATTATACCGAAGATCTTCCAGCGATTCTTCAATATTCAAAGCCGCCTGCAAAAGGTTGAATTCCTCGTTTTCGTAAACAATTTTCTTGGTAAGTCCGTAGCAGTTCAATGGTTTTCCTTTTAAACTGAAAACGGCCTGGGTAACAACGTCCCGGCTTTTTGTAATGGAACCACTCGCCGAATCACCCTCGGTGATAAAAAGTGTCGTTTCAAGGGAACGTTCGTGCTTGCTGTCGCCAAGGTGTACCCGGCAATCTCTTAGTTTTTTATTATGCAGACTGGCTTTTTTAGCCCTTTCACGAGCTAATTTCCGAATACCTGAAAGATCCTTACGTTCCCTTTCAGCCTGTAAAATTTTTCTTTGAATCTTTTCGGCAACATTCGGATTTTTATGAAGATAATTATCCAGTTGCGTTTTTACAAAATCGTTGATGTAAGTCCTTACCGTTGGAAGATCACCTCCCATATCGGTAGATCCAAGTTTGGTCTTCGTTTGACTTTCGAAAACCGGCTCCATCACTTTTATGCTAATCGCGGCAACCACCGACTTACGAATGTCGCTCGCGTCGTAATTTTTATTGAAATGTTCCCGTATCGTTTTTACCAGTGCCTCGCGGAAGGCTAAAAGATGGGTTCCTCCCTGGGAGGTATTTTGGCCGTTTACAAACGAATGATATTCTTCACTGTATTGAGATTTACTGTGGGTGATAGCCACCTCGATATCATTCCCCCTCATGTGAATAATGGGATACAGCATATCTTCCTCACTAATGCTATCCTGAAGAAGGTCTTTTAAACCGTTTTCGGAATAGAACTTTTCCCCATTAAAAACTATGGTCAGCCCGGGATTGAGATAAACATAGTTCTTGAGCATTTTTTCTATGTACTCATTCCTGAACTTATAGTTTTTGAAAATAGCCTCGTCAGGAACAAAAGTGATCTTGGTTCCCCTCCTTCGGGAAGTTTCTTCAAGATGCTCCTCATCGGTAAGATTTCCTGTTTCAAATTCGGCGGCATGGCTTTTACCGTCACGGCTGGATTCCACACGAAAATAAGAAGAAAGAGCGTTCACCGCTTTGGTACCAACACCGTTTAGACCTACCGATTTTTTGAAGGCGCGGGTATCGTATTTCCCGCCGGTATTCATTTTAGAGACAACATCCACAACCTTTCCCAGAGGGATCCCCCGGCCAAAGTCTCTTACGATCACTCTGTTATTCTGTACCGAGATCTCAATAGTCTTCCCGGCACCCATAACAAATTCGTCAATACTGTTATCGATAACCTCTTTTAGCAGAAGATAAATTCCGTCATCCTGGCTGGAACCGTCGCCAAGTTTCCCGATATACATCCCGGGACGCATGCGTATATGTTCCTTCCAGTCCAGTGACCGAATATTCTCTTCGGTATATTTAGTATTCTCGCTCATAAGTAGTCTTGGAGTTGTAGCCCTAAATATAGCATTTAAGCCAAGAAGCCGAAACAGAATCGCCTGAAAGTAATTAACAAAGATTTAGGATGAAATGTTAATTGCGCAATGAGAATTACGAAAATTCTACTTCGTTTCTCTGAATTCCAAATTCCTAAACATTAAAGCGGAAGTGCATGATATCACCATCTTTAACAATATACTCCTTGCCTTCAACCCTCATTTTTCCCGCTTCTTTCACTTTTGCCTCACTGCCGTAGTTCACATAATCTTCGTAACTAATCACTTCAGCACGAATAAAACCTTTTTCGAAATCGGTATGGATCACTCCTGCTGCCTGCGGAGCACTGGATCCCACTTTTATGGTCCACGCACGCACTTCCTTTTCGCCCGCGGTAAAATAGGTTTGAAGGTTTAGAAGATTATAAGCACCTCTGATCAATTTTGCTGAACCTGCTTCATCAAGGCCAATATCCTGAAGAAACATCTGTCTTTCTTCATAATCTTCAAGTTCTGCGATATCAGCTTCTGTAGCTACGGCGAGCACTAAAACTTCAGCATTTTCGTCTTTTACCGCCTCTTTTACTCTTTCAACATGGGCATTTCCCGCAACTGCTGACGATTCTTCCACATTACACACATACATCACCGGTTTATCGGTAATAAACTGAAGCGGTTTTATGAATTCTTTCCTTTCATCTTCGGTTAGGTCTATCGCACGAACCGATTTTCCTTCTTCCAGCCCCTGTTTCACTTTTAACAGAGCAGTCTCTTCTTTCTGAGCCTCCTTATTTCCGGTCTTTGCCGCACGTTTTACCTTTTCCAGCTTCTTATCAACCGTTTCCAGATCTTTAAGCTGCAATTCCATATCGATCGTTTCCTTATCCCTAATAGGATTGATAGAACCATCAACATGAACAATATTGTCATTCTCAAAACACCTTAGCACATGCAGGATCGCATCGGTCTCACGGATATTTCCTAAAAACTGGTTTCCAAGACCTTCACCCTTACTGGCTCCCTTTACAAGGCCCGCGATATCAACAATTTCTACTGTCGCGGGAACGATTCTTTCAGGATTAACGAGCTCACCCAATTTGGTCAACCTCTGGTCGGGAACATTCACAACTCCAATATTTGGCTCAATGGTGCAAAAAGGGAAATTTGCACTTTGGGCTTTGGCGTTGCTTAGACAGTTAAAAAGGGTTGATTTCCCAACGTTTGGAAGTCCTACGATTCCTGCTTTCATAAAATTATTTTATTAGGTGCTTTTTTGCGGCTGCAAAGATACGTAATTGTATTTAATATCATTCTGTGCCTTTTAATTGAAAAACGGCGGTATTCGCGTATGGTTTAGTATTTTTTTAACTGATCACAGTTTCAGATTTTATAATTTAGGAAGATAGCTTCAATTGAAAACACTGAAATAAAATTTTATGACAATTTCTCCTAATCCCGATGACCAGCTCTGGTATAAAGACGCCATTATTTATGAACTTCATATAAAAGCTTTTTTCGACAGCAATGGCGATGGGATTGGTGATTTTGAAGGCCTGTTAAAAAAGCTTGATTATCTCGAAGATCTTGGGGTCACAGCTATCTGGCTGCTTCCTTTTTATCCTTCACCCCTGCGCGATGACGGGTATGATATCGCTGATTATTATTCAATAAATTCCTCTTACGGCGATTTAAAAGATTTCCAGCATTTAGTTAAGGAAGCACATAACCGCGGACTTAAAGTTATTACCGAGCTGGTAATTAACCACACCTCAGACCAGCATCCATGGTTTCAGAGGGCGCGAAAAGCTCCACCGGGATCGGATGAAAGGGATTATTACGTTTGGAGCGAAGATCCGCATAAATATAAAGATGCGAGGATCATTTTTACCGATACCGAACCTTCCAACTGGAGCTGGGATTCTGAAGCTCAGGCATATTACTGGCACAGGTTCTTTTCCCATCAGCCGGACCTGAACTTTGATAATCCTAAAGTTCAGCAGGAAGTGTTCAATATCCTTGATTTCTGGATGAAAATGGGTGTTGATGGTTTCCGCCTCGATGCTGTGCCTTACCTTTTTGAAAGAGAGGATACCAACTGTGAAAATCTTCCGCAAACACATGAATTTCTTAAAAAACTTCGCGCTCACGTAGATAAGAAATATGATAATAAATTGCTGTTAGCCGAAGCAAATATGTGGCCAGAAGATTCGGCTGCGTATTTCGGGGATGGTGACGAATGCCATATGAATTATCATTTTCCCATCATGCCCAGGATGTTCATGGCTCTTAAAATGGAGGACCGCTACCCTATTATTGATATTATCGATCAGACGCCGGAAATTCCTGAAAACTGCCAGTGGGGAATTTTTCTAAGGAATCATGATGAACTTACCCTCGAGATGGTGACCGATGAGGAAAGGGATTATATGTATAAGGTATACACCAAAGATCCGCAGGCAAAGATCAATGTAGGAATTCGGCATCGTCTGGCACCACTTCTCGAAAACAACCGGAGCAAGATAGAACTGATGAATGTGCTTTTATTCTCCCTGCCCGGTACTCCCATAGTATATTATGGTGATGAAATAGGAATGGGTGATAACTTTTATCTTGGTGACCGGGATGGTGTGAGAACACCCATGCAATGGACTGCCGACAGGAATGCCGGATTTTCACTCGCCAATCCGCAGAAACTTTATTTACCTCTGATCATCGATCCCGAATATAAATACGAATCGATTAACGTGGAAACTCAGCAAATGATCTCTTCTTCCCTGCTTTGGTGGATGAAAAGGATCATTGGAATGAGGAAAAAATACAAGGCATTCGGCCGTGGCGATATTAAATTCCTTACCCCTGGAAATTCAAAGATCATCGCTTATACAAGATGTTATGAAGACGAACAAATTCTCGTTCTGGCAAACCTTTCAAGGTTTTCCCAACCTGCCGAAATAGATCTCGAAGAATATAAAGGCTACACTCCCGTGGAGGTTTTTAGTCACAATAAGTTTCCGAAGATCACCGAAAAACCTTATTTATTTACCATGTCTCCTTATGGTTATTACTGGTTTATCCTGGAAAAAGAAAGGGAACGTGTAAAAGGAGAAACAAAAATCCCCGTACTGAAAATTGACAGCTGGAGCAGTCTGCTAAAAAACAGAAATGTTCAGAAGCTATCGGCAAAAATTCTTCCACCCTATCTTCATAATCGGCGGTGGTTTGAAAGTTATGGTCGTACCCTTCAGGAAATTATCGTGAAAGACAGCATAGATCTGAAAATAAAAGATCTGCCGTCGCAGATCCTAATTCTCGAGGTAACATACAATGAAGGACTGCCTGAACTTTACCAGCTTCCCATAGCTTTTGCTGATTGTGAAGATGAAAGGCTGGTTAACAAAATTCCAAAAAAAGGAATTATTGCTGAACTTCAAACAGGTAAGAAGAAAGGCCTCCTCTTTGATGCGATTTACGCCCCGGCATTCAGGGATTTTATACTGGATAATTTCAGAAATCCTTCAAAAACGAAATCCCGTCTTGAGTTCGACCTCAGGAAAAACAGCCTCGAAGAACTTGAGGAAGATGTGAAATCTGATTTACTGGACACCGAAAACCGTCGTACTATTTTCAGGTATGCCAATAAATATGATTTCAAACTCTATAGAAAGCTCGATCAAACCTTTAATCCCGATGTGGAAACCATAAAATTCCTTTCCACAGAAACAAATTTTGACAATATTCCCAAATTCTGCGGATTGATGCAATTCACCCAAAGAGGAATAAAACCCTATTCCATGGGAATGCTTCAGCAGGTAACTGAAAACCAGGGCGAGGCATGGATACATATAAAAGATGCGGCAGACCGGTATTTTGAAAATGTCCTTACCAGGTCTAAGAATATCGAACGTTCTGAAGATGATATTCAGCTTACCCAGCCCCTGGGATTTGAGGAATTTCCAGAATATATGCAGGAATTAATGGGTATTATCCTTCCGGAACGGGTTTATGAGCTGGGAGAATTTACTGCACGGCTGCACAATGCGCTTTCCAAAGACCATTCTGTTCCTGATTTCAGCAAAGAAGAGTTTTCACTGCATTACCAGCGCTCCCTCTACTCCGGGCTGCAAACGCTCACCCGTACAACTTTGCAACATCTAAAAAGCAATATTAAGCATCTACCCGAAGAGTTCCAGGAGGAGGCCAAAGAGGTGGTGGGAATGCGAAGTAGTATCTTAAAATGTTTTAAACGCATTTATGATCACAAGATCCCGGTGATGAAAATTAGAACTCATGGAGATTATCATCTAAAGCAGGTGCTTTGGACAGGGCGGGAATTTATCGTAAATAGTTTTGAAGGCGACGCTTCAAAATCGTTTAGTGAAAGAAGGATAAGAAGATCGGCAATGCGCGATCTTGCGGCCATGATACGCTCCATTCATTATGCAGCGTACAGCAGCATTCTCTCCCCGGAATTCGATCAGCAGCGTAAGGAAGGGAAACTGGAAGAATGGGCTGAAACCTGGCATTATTATGCAAGCAGGCTCTTTATAAAAGGTTACCTCGAAAAAGCCGGAAAAAGCGATTTTATTCCTGATGATCCGGAAGATTTCAGAATTCTGATGCACACTTTTCTACTCGAAAAAGCACTTTTTGAATTGAGCTATGAGATCAATAACCGGCCGGAATGGGTGATCATTCCACTTAGGGGAATAAAGGCAATTATTAACTACAATAATAAATTTCTTTAGGCTGAAAGCCCTACTCCAGCATAAATCTTATTCCTGAAGACAATACCTGCATGACTGCAAATGCGGGTATTTTTGTTTAAGGGTTTGAAAAGCCACTAGCTGATTCGGAAATAAACCGGCGTATTTCCGGGTTAAGGGATTGAGAATATAATGACAGTTCTCCCGGTGTAAGATCACTCCACTTGCAGAAGATACATTACTCAGATAAAAATAGATAATTTCGGTTGGATCGGTTTTCATACTTCTATTTTCAACAGGTAAATCAAATAATCCACCAATTAGTTTAAAACCTTGTTGATCCCTTTGCTGATATAAGAAACGGCCGGAAATGAGTAAAAATAAACTTCAGAAAAATTGGCATAATTTTCCCCATTTTGAGGGAATTATCCCCAAAACTTATTCTTTTTTGCCACGGCGATTAAAATCTTAATACGCTAATAAATTTTTGTTAAAAACTTCTCTTAAAAGGTACTACTCGACTGCATTCCTTAAATTAAATAGGAAGATTAAAAATTGAAAAAGATGGATACGAATGAAGATGTTTTTGGATCTCTGGCGAAAGCTGGAGGTGCCATTGGAAAAGGTTTGATTGCCGGTTTTGCAGGAACAGTGGCTATTACTATTTCACAAATGATCGAAATGAAGATTACCGGCAGGCAAATGAGTGATGCTCCGGTAAAGGTAGGGGGAAAAGTACTTGGCGTAGAGCCTAAAGGCAAAGCAAAAGTGGAACAAGAAAAAGAATTCACCCAGGACAGAAAACCTACTCCCAATACCAGGCAGGATATGGAAGAAAATAAAGAAAGATTCTCTCAGTTTATGCATTTTGGATATGGAACTGGCTGGGGAGTTTTTCGAGGAGCCATGGATCTTGCCGGTGTTCACGGAGCCGCTGCCGACCTGGCATTATTTGGCGGAATTTGGGGAACAGCCCAAATCATGCTTCCCGCGGCAACCGAAAGTAAGCCTATTACCAAATGGAGCGCTAAACAGATAGCTATTGATGTTTTTCATCATGCTGTTTATGCCGCTGCTGCCGGTTTGGTCTATGAATGCATGCGAAAAGCTGAAAATAAAAGCTAATTTCTTTAAATTCGGGATAATCACGCGAGATGTGACAGGAGAAAAGAACCGAGAAATCCGAGCACGGTTACAATTCCTATAAGATTATGTCCTTTATCAAAAGCTTCAGGGATCATTGTAGCCGAAACCATATTTAGAATTGCTCCCGCGGCTACCGCTAAAGTTGTTCCGGTGATGGTAGCGGAAAGCTGCCCAAATACGGTATAACCCAAAATAGCCGCTATTCCTGAAATAATAGCGATGCCACCCCAGATCCCAAAAATGAATTTTTTTGATCTTCCCGCATTTTTCATTCCTGAAGAACTTGAAAGCCCTTCGGGTAAATTGGAAATGAAAATAGCGATTACGGTTGCGAGGCTTATTGTGCCGCCACCAAGCATGCTTATCCCAATGGCCATAGATTCGGGAATGCCATCCAGCAAAGCTCCCATGGCTATAGCAAGGCCGCTTCCCTCATTTTCTTCTTCTGAAGGTTGTTGACGGGATCTTTTACGGTGTTTTGCACCTAATTTTTCCAGAATGAAATTAGCAACAAAATAAATCAGGGCACCACTGATGAATCCGAAGGAGGAAGCCCAAAGGCCGCTTTGTTTAAAGGCTTCTTCCATCAATTCAAAAGAAAGTGCCGAAATGAGAACTCCGGCCCCAAAACCCATTATAATGGCAATTTTGCGTGGCGAAAGTTTGATGTAATATCCAATTAATGAACCTACTACGAGAGAACTCCCTGAAAATAATCCCCATAAACCGGCTATTATCCAATGCGACATTTTAAAGAACTTAGTGGTTGGAATTTCTTTTTAATTAATCAACATGCAGAATTTTACTTTTTTCAGAAATCCCGTTTTCATTGAAAGCCTCAACCTGGAAGTAATAATCCTGATCGGTATTTAGCGCCCTTATTTCATAATCTGAGTCATTATACATTAACACCGAGAGATTTAGTTTATTTTTTTCAATGCCCCAGTAGAGAACATAACCGGTTGCTCCCTTTACCTTTTCCCAGCTAAGATCGGCGTTTCTTCGATCTTCCTGTCTTTCTACTTTAAAGTGTTTAGGAGTTTTGGGTTTAGGACCCTGTCCTTTTCCGAAGATTCGAAATTCTGAAATAGAAAGAAAATTATTAGTCACATATTTATGGTCATATCTTATATACCTTGCCTCTACCGGTTCCTGCAATTCGATATACGCGTGAGGCATATCTTTTTTATTTTCAGAATAATCAGCAATGGTTTTCCATGATTTGCCATCCAGGGAAGCTTTTATTTTGAACTGTTGCCTTAAGGTGTCAGGCCTTCCAAAAATATGGCTGTTGAAATCCTGAAAATTAATCTGAAGTGCCCTTACCCGCATTGGTTTCTGAAGGTCTACCTGCACATAAATTGAGTCGTTATTAGCTTCCGAAACCCAGTAAGAACGAATATTCTCATCATTGATACTTTGGATGGAAAAATCTTTTATCTGCTCCTGCATATAACCTTCCCCGCTCTCATCAACGACGTTTATATCTTTTTTTACCACAGGAGAATTGGTAGAAACGGGTTTTTTATACGAAAGGAGCATCCAGCCGGTAAATCGGTGTTTGTGATCTTTTGCTTCAGAAAGGTCAAGGTAATGCGGATAATCGCCGTAGGCCGTGTTCACATACATCTGGCCATCGTCTTCAAATCCGGCGGGATACATCCCGATTCTTCTTTCAAATTTGTAATTAACAGAAATCGCCATCGTGGCGAAATGCCAGTAATTACCGTTTTTATCCTTAATGGTACTTCCATGACCAGAGCCGGTGAGAAAACCTCCCGGTTTATAGGAAACAGGATTGTAAGGTGCATATTTAAAAGGCCCCATAGGACTGTCACTGGTATAAACCCCGTCGGCATAAACATTCCACTGGGTTCCCGGAGCACCAAATTCGAGGTAATAAGTGCCGTTGTGTTTCACCATCCATGGGCCTTCGATATAAGGATCGATATCTGAAGTATGGTTTTGCCCGAAACGCTCCCAGCCATGTTTTTCCGGATGAAGTTTAAAAAGGTCTTTTTCTTCTCCTTTCGGAATAAAATAATTAGCCGTGTCCAACTCCACTACCCGAATTGGCCATTTATTTGAAGATTCCTCATAAAGATAAACCCTTCCGTCATCGTCAACAAATAGATCAGGATCCTGAATTCCGTTTGAAAGGTTGATAACGGCAAAATTTGTTTTCCAGTCCCCAAGCTCCGGATTATCGGTCTCGATGATCGGTCCCCTACCCGAAGGATCCCCATAAGCGATAATTTTATCTTTATAAACGGCAGCGGCGGGAGCGTTGGAACCTTTGAAATACCAGCTTTGCGGACGAATGAACTTCCAGTTGCTCAAATCATCTGAAACCCAGTAACCATGAGACCTGGTCACAAACAAATAGTATTTCCCCTTATACCTTACTACCGCAGGATCAGCTCCTGAACGATAAGAAACATCATAGCTCGCCCTGTAATGCGACATATAGGAATAATCAATATCCAGCGGATTGCAATAGGTCTTAAAATTCTCTTTTGATTTTACCGTCTGCGCGAAAGAAGAGGTAACAACAAAAAGGCCGGTCAAAAAAGTGAAAATTAAAGATTTCATCAGAAATAATTTAGTCTTATTCAAAGTTCGGATTTTTTAAAAAGAGATTTCAGGATGCGTGTACTAAGCTTCAGTTAAAATGTTAAGTGTAGAAAAAAGGTAAATCAACTTTTATTTACTTTTTGTAAAATAAACTTTACTTTTTAATTTATTTATCTATATTTGTGTCAAATAAACTTTACATATGAATACAAATAAATACACTTTAAAACTGGCTTTCTGGACCTTAGGATGGGTCTTAAGTCTGGCGCTGGTGACATTTGGAGCGAAATTCATCTGGAATTTCAATGTTACTATTTCGGTGATAATGATCCTGGCAAACCTGCTGATAGGAGTTGGTATGATCCTCGCAAATATCCGGCTGCTTCAGCAAATAGATGAGCTACAGCGCAAAATTCAACTGGATGCAATGGGCATCACCCTTGGAGTGGCATTGGTTGCCGGCATAGGTTATTCTGCTTTGGATATTACCAATGTGATTGGATTTGACGCCGAGATCTCCCATCTGGTCTTTCTGCTTGGAATAACCTATATCGCCGCCATTTTAATCGGAAATGCCCGCTACAAATGAAAAACCGACTCAAAGTACTGAGGGCAGAAAATGATATGACCCAGGCCCAGCTTGCAGAGGAAACCGGAGTTTCACGCCAGACCATAAACGCTATTGAAAAAGGCAAATTTGATCCCAGTTTACCTTTAGCTTTCAAATTTGCAAGGCTTTTCAAGCTACAAATTGAAGATATTTTTGAAGATGAAAAGAATTGAAATAACTCTTTACCTCAAGATTATTTTCTTTGTCCTTGCTTTCTTCTTCAACACTTTAGTAATTTTTAAAAAATGATCTCCTTAATACTTTATCTTCTCAGCTTCCTTATCACTTTCCTATTTCTCTGGCTTTCGGTAAAGTGATCGGTCATTAATCAAAAATGAGGTTTCAGGACTAAATTATTCCGCTGTGATCAATGGAAATGCACCTTTTACCAGCAGCTGGTCTCCATTTTTAAAATCGGCTGCATTTTTTATGAGAGTATAACCTTTATAGCTATCTCCCGTTAATACTTCTCTTCGATCGAGGTAATAAATATTTTTTTCTTTCGAGTTAAGAACAAGAACATAATTCTTGTCGTCAAGCGAAACCACGCTTTCTGAAGGAATCGCCATAGCTTTTTGCGATCCGATCACGATCTGGGCATCCACAAACATCCCCGCTGCGAAATTATTATTTTCTTCATCTTTAAAATGACCGTGAACGCGCACGGTTCGTTTATCTTCATCTATAGATTTGCCAATAAGGTGAATTTCGGCTGCAAGAGTGTCTTCTGTAGCCTCAGGAATATTAACAAGAATGTCCTGCCCCGCTTTAAGTTTCATAACATCTTTTTCAAAAACGTTCAATTCCAGGTGGAGGTGATTGATATCAGTAATTTGCATAAGCTTATCAGCAGCCGAAACGTGCATTCCTTTACTAATCATCATTTCTGTTATGCTCCCTGAAATTGGAGCGTAAAGATTTACTGTTGAAGTTATATTTCCTTTTTCCACATTGGAAGGATCGATATTGAGCATCTGCAGCTTTTTCTTCAATGCATTATACCTGGAAAGGTTTCTTTTATAATCGCTTTCGGCTTTGAGAAAATTCTTTTGGGAAGTGATTTTTTCTTCGGCCAGAGTTTTTTGTCGCTCGTATTCCGACTTTAAAAACTGAAGCTGCTCCAGTGCATCCAAATAATCCTGCTGTAATTGTACATAATCAGGGTTTTCCAGGCTCACCAAAAATTGTCCGCGCTCCACCTTATCGCCAATTAAAAGCGGGGTATCTTTCACATAACCTTCCATATACGGACTTATTATTGCCTTATTTTCCGGCGGAACATCAATAATTCCCGTAGATTCCACCATCTGTGGAAAATCCTTTTCCTGGATCTGGCCCAGCCGCATATCATTGCCTTTGAACTGATTCTCTGTTACCTGAATATCGGATTTGACCTCGACTTCTGAAACAATTTTCTTTTCAGAATTTGCACAGGAAGCGAGCATTAGACCCAAAATTGATAAAATTAACCGATGTATTATTGTTGTTTTCATCACCAGATTATAGTGTTAAATAATTTATTTGAATTACAGTTTGATTGTATTTGTTAAGATCATCCAGGTAAGCCAGCCTGATCTGAAATGCATTTTCCAGACTTTGTATGTATTCAAAAAAGTCTATTTCACCATTTTTATAGCTTACCACGGCTGTTTTTTCTATTTCTCCCGCAAGGGCGTTCCCTTCTTCTTCGTAATAGGAAAGCGATTGCTGATATTTCTGCAGGTCATTCAGCAACATCTCGTATCTTGATTGCAGCTGCACCCTGTAATTTGTAAGTGTATTTTCAGCGATTTTTTCTGAAATTTTGGCGGCTTTGATCCGGGAGGAATTTGCATTAAAAAAAAGAGGAATTTTTAGTCCCACCTGATATCCAATCAGATTATCTGAAATAGCCGAATTATCGGCTTCAAAATAATTAAGAGTGATATCGGGAAGCAAATGCTGCTTTTCCAGCCCTGCCTGAGATTTTCTCACTTCCATCTGATTCTGATAGAAATCAAGACCCGGGTGGTTTTCAAGGCTTATATTCCTCAATTCCAACTTGTCCAGGGGTACTCCGGGCAGATAAAAATCCTTTTCGGTTTGAACAAGAGATTTGATTTCATCAAATGTTGACCTGATGTCTTTTTCGCTTTGCTGAAAAGCTGTCTCCAGTTGTTTTTGCCTGGCCCGTGCCGTGATCTTCTCGAGGTAATTAGATTCTCCCAGCTCAAATTTTCGTTCGGCAGCATGGGCGAAATTCTTATAAAGACTATCAATTTTCTCATATACCCTGCTTTTTGCTTTTTCATACTGAAATCTGTAATAAGCGGCGGCTAAAGCCTGTTCAAGCTGAAGAGAATTGAGATCAAAAGCACTGCTTTGGGTTTTTGTGATTTTCTTCTGAAGTTTATTTCGGGCAAAATAGACTGTGGGAAAAAGAAAATCCTGTTGTACCCCGAAAGTTTTCAGCGGTACGTTACCGGAAAGGTTACTTTCGTCATATTGATAATAAACTGCTGTTTTACCAAAGTCGAATGCAGTTCCTTCGAGTGCCCGGGCTTCATCAACTCCAAGCGACGAGGCTTTAAGGGCATTATTGTTTTTAAAGGCCAGTTCCCGAAGTTCTTCAAAACTGTTTACAGGCCTGTTTTGGGAAAAACCAGGGATACTTAGAAGCAATAGAATTGTAGCTAACGCCTTAATGCGGTGATTTTTATTGTTATTCAGACGTTTTATCTTTTTAGGTTCTTCATCTTTATGGAACATAGAGTAAACCACCGGTAGTACAACAAGTGTAAGTAAAGTGGAAGTTATGAGCCCTCCAATCACCACCGTTGCCAAAGGTCGTTGAACCTCAGCGCCTGCGCTGTTAGAAATGGCCATAGGCAGGAATCCGAGTGCTGCAGCCGATGCGGTAAGCAAAACAGCCCGCAGACGATCCTTCGCTCCGTTAACAATGAGTTCATCGCTGTGCGGCATTCCTTCTTCCCGTAATTCTTTGAAATGTTCGATCAAAACAATACCATTCAGCACGGCGATACCAAAGAGCGCGATAAAACCAACACCCGCCGAGATACTGAAAGGCATATCCCGCAACCATAAAAGAAGAACTCCGCCCACGGCCGCAAGAGGGATTGCAGAAAAGATCATTAAAGCCTGCCTCATGGAATCAAATGCGAAATAAAGCAAGAGGAAAATCAGAAATAAAGCGATAGGCACAGCTAATTTCAAACGTTTTGTAGCGCTCTGCAGATTCTCAAATTGTCCGCCATAAGTGATGCTATATCCTGGAGGCAGGCTAATATCTTCATCAACTATCTTTTGAATATCTTTTACTACCGATTCCAGATCCCGATTACGAACATTTACACCCACCACAATTCGGCGTTTGGTATTATCCCTGGAAATTTTCGCAGCGCTCTTTTGATAAGTAATATCGGCTACTTCACTAAGTGGAATCTTTCCACCGGCCGGAATATCTATATAGAGATTTTTTAAATTTGAAATATCCTGGCGCTTTTCTTTTGCCAGCCTGAGCACAAGATCGAATCGTTTTTCCCCTTCAAAAACGCTACCCATAGATTTTCCTGAAAAGCCCATGGTTACAATTTCATTAAGGTCATGGATATTCAGCCCGTAGCGGGCAATTTTGTCCCGGTCGTATTTCACATTCATTTGCGGAAGGCCCACTATCTTTTCCACGCTGATATCAGAAGCGCCATCAACGCCTTTGATCTTTTCTTTGATCTGGTTGGCCTTGGTATTTAATATATCCAGATCTTCACCGAATACTTTAATGGCAATATCGGCCCTAACCCCAGTGATCAGTTCGTTGAACCTCATTTCAATTGGTTGTGTGAATTCAATTTCCATATTTGGAAAAACGGAAAGCGCCTTTTTAATTTTTTCAGCTAATTCATCTTTAGATTCGGCAGAAACCCATTCGCTTTTTGGTTTCAAAGTAACAATGACATCGGTTTCTTCCATAGACATGGGATCGGTAGGTACTTCGGCGGCGCCAATACGGCTTACCACCTGTTCTACTTCCGGAAAACTATCACGAAGTATATTTTCGATTTTCGTGGTGGTTTCTATGGTCTTGCTCAATGAAGTACCGGTTTTCAATACCGGCTGGATCACGAAATCTCCTTCATCTAACTGCGGAATAAATTCCCCGCCCATCGTTGTGAAAACATACACTGAAAGAGCGAGCAATCCTGCTGCTACGCCAATGACAAACTTTTTCCTTTTCAGCGCCCAGTAAATGGTTCTTTCATAGCGCCTGTTCAAAAATGAAATGATCCGCACAGAAATATTCTTAGGGGAAGGCTGTTTTGCCTTCAGAAAAACTGAAGACATTACCGGAACGTAGGTCAGGCAGAAAAGCATAGCGCCTATCAATGCGAAACTGAAAGTGAGTGCCATAGGACGGAACATTTTACCTTCCACGCCGCTCAGGGATAGAATTGGAATAAAAACAATGAGGATGATCAATTGCCCGAAAATTGCCGAACTCATCATTTTTGAAGCGCTTGAATAGGTGGCCCTGTCTTTCAGGTTTTTGGTCTCCCTTCCTGAAAGTTCTCCATATTCCTTCTGTTTTCGGGTGATCTGGTAAGCGGTGTATTCCACAATGATCACCGCCCCGTCTATGATGATCCCAAAATCTATGGCACCAAGGCTCATAAGATTGGCATCAATTCCGAAAATATACATCAGGGAGAGAGCAAATAACAAACAAAGGGGAATAACTGAAGCTACAACAAGTCCGGACCTAAAATTTCCCAGAAGCAAAACCACTACAAAAATTACGATCAAACAACCCAGGATCAGGTTTTCGGCAATGGTATTGGTGGTTTTGGCGATAAGGCTACTTCGGTCTAAAAAAGGTCTTATCATTACTCCTTCTGGAAGGTTTTTAGACACTTCTTTCACCCTTTCTTTTACGGCATTGATGACTTTATTTGAATTTGCTCCTTTCAGCATCATCACCTGCCCCAGTACTTTCTCGCCCTCACCATTTCCAGTAATGGCTCCGTATCTCGGCGCGTGGCCGAAACCTACTTCTGCTACATCTTTAATATAAACAGGCGTTCCATTGTCATTTTTTACCACAATATTGCGGATGTCATCCAGCGAATTTACCCTTCCCTGGCCGCGAATGAAATAGGCCTGCCCTGATCTTTCAATATAACCGCCACCTGCCACGCTGTTATTCTTTTCCAGCGCATCGAAAATAGTGGTAACCGGAATGTTCATCGCGTTCAGCTTTTTCGTATTGATGGCGACCTCATATTCCTTAAGATATCCACCCCAGGCATTGATCTCGACCACACCGGGAATTCCCGATAACTGCCTTTTTACGATCCAGTCCTGAATGGTTCGCAATTCACGGGCAGAGTATTTATTTTCATAACCGGGTTTGGTGTCTAAAATATATTGATAGATCTCTCCGAGGCCAGTCGTAATCGGGCCCATTGTAGGTGTGCCAAAGCCTTCGGGAATTTTTTCGGAAGCAGATTTTATTTTTTCGGCGATAAGCTGACGCGGAAGATAGGTTCCAAGGTTTTCTTCAAAGACAATAGTAACCACTGAAAGACCGAACTTGGAAACCGATCGGATCTCCTTCACCCCTGGCAAATTCGCCATTTCAAGCTCTACTGGATAGGTTATGAACTGCTCCATATCCTGCGTGGAAAGATTTTGTGAAGTAGTGATCACCTGAACCTGGTTATTGGTCACATCGGGTACCGCGCCTATGGAAATATTGGTAAGTGAGTAAATACCAAATCCAACGATTACTGCAGTGAAAACGAAAATGATCAGCTTATGGGTAAGACTGAATTTTATAATTTTTGATAACATGAACCGGATTTCTTATTTTTTTCAAATCTATTACCGGTCCCTTAGCTCTTTCTGAGGGTTATCTTAAGATTCGCTTAAAAATATACGCTGAAAATACTTCCGTTATTGAGTTCGCTTTCAACCTCAACTTTGGCATTAATAGCATCTGCTGATTTTTTAACAATTGATAAACCAAGTCCGTTTCCGGGAATATCTTTATGATTTAGCGCGTCTGAGCGGAAGAAATTATTGAAGAGTTTTTCCTGATCTTCCTTCCTGATGCCTATTCCGTGATCTTTAACCATACATACCAAATGGCCATCGATTTCTTTAAGTACAATTTTTATAGAAGCATCCCTTCCGGAATATTTTATGGCGTTATTGATGATATTATCCATTATAAGGTTGGAATAATATTCAGGTACCTGAGTGTCGATTTCAGGCTGAAATTGAAGATCTATTTTAAGATTTTTCTTTTTAATTTCAGCTGTATATCTTTCTAAAATCTGATCGAGAAGTTCGGGAAGCAGGATCTTTTTTTGCTTATTTAAATCGGATGCTGAATCCATGCGAGCCAGCGTCAGCAGCTGTTGAATGATATTGCTCATCATATCAATTACAGATAAGCTGTATTGGATCTTTTCTTCATACTCCTCCCTGCTCCTTTCTTTTCTAACGAGCACTTCCAGCGTCCCTCTTAAGGAGGAAAGCGGAGTTCGCAGTTCATGAGAAGCATCTGAGGTAAACTCACGTTCGCGCTCAATGGTCTTTTCAATACGGCTGAGCAGTTCATTGATCGCTGCAGAAAGTTCGTAAAGTTCATCTTTTTGTGCCGGTAACTCTACCCGTTCACTTAGATTTTCCTGAGTTATCCTGTTGGTGGTGGTAATAATGGAACGTATTGGTTTAATACTTCGATGCGCCAGGTAACTCGAAATAAAGAAAAGTCCGAAAAGGATAATCGGAAATAATATTAACAGCGTATTTTTCAGTTTATCAAGAAGAATGAGTGACGCGTCCAGGGACATTCCGGCAATCACATAACCTTTGATCACCCCGTTTCTTTTAACCGGTAGTTGCACCTGTCGAATCAATTTATCTGAAAATCGGGAGTTAAAATGACTTCCGTCAGGCTGGAGTGAAGATATTTTAAGCTCCTCATCTTTTAAATTCGGAGATTTGTCAAAAATGGTACCGGTGGTATCTATTAATTGTATAAAAACAGGGTTTACCTGCACTTCCTGATGCTCCCGTTCTTCCAGTTCTTTTTTATTATAGAAATAGATACTGTCATTTCGCACAACAATTTCTTCACTATGTTTATTTATCTCGAAATTGAGATCATGATCAAGATTGGCATATACCGTTTCTTTTACAATCAGGAAAATAGTAACAAAAACCACGGCTATAACAATCGCTGTGGCCACGATATAATGTAATGCTATTCGGTTTCTGAAGTGGAGTTTCATATTTCTTTGGCAATGTAACCTACACCACGCACGGTTTGAATATAATTATCATTTGGGCCTAATTTCAATTTTTTTCTTAGTGAATTGATGAAAACATCAATAACGCCCGTGTTGTATTCAAAATGTATATCCCAAACTTTTTCTATTATTTGGGTACGCCGGCATACCCTCCCCTTATTGCGCATCAGGTATTCAAGCAGCGCAAATTCTTTCTGAGTAAGTAAAATTTCCTCAGAATTTCGAAATACCTGGTGAGTGGCAGTATCGAGTCCAATATCTCCAAGAGTGAACTTTAAATGATTTTCGGAAGTAACCGGCCTAAGCTGAACTCTTATACGTTCCAGTAATTCGGCAAAATGAAAAGGTTTTTTCAGGTAGTCATTCGCCCCTGACTGAAGACCGAAAATGGTTTCATCAACAGTATCTTTCGCGGTTAGAAAAATAACCGGTGTTTTGGGAAAATTCTCTCTGAACCTGCGGCAGATTTCGATACCGCTGTAGCCGGGAACCATCCAGTCAAGAAGTAATAGATCATATACGCCGCTTAAGGCAAGTTCAAGGCCTTTCTTCCCGTCTTCGGCCACATCAACAGCAAAAGATTCTTCTTCCAGGCCCTGTTTGACGAAATTGGCAATTCCAGGTTCGTCTTCAACGATTAAAATTCTCATGCTACAAAACTTATTCAATAAATTTAAACCATTCTTATCGCTCTCTTAAGATTTGCTTAAAATTCCTGATCATTCAACCTTTAGAATAAACCCCCTTTTATGTACATTTTCGATGCTGAGGTGAGGATCTTTTTGAAGGTATTTTCGAAGGTGAGAAATAAAAACATTCAGGCTCTTACGATTGAAATAATCGTCTTTCCCCCATATTTTGGTAAGCAGTTCTTTATGTGAAGACAACTGATTTTTATGAATAATCAGGAATTCCAGGATCTCACTCTCCCTGCCGGTTAGAGAAATGCTTTCTTTTTCATGTTTAAGTTCCTGATTCTGACTATCGAATGTATATTCCCCAATTTTATAGGTTTCTTTTGGCTGATTTTCTGTGCCCTGATCGGTCCCCATTCGTGAAAGAATGGCTTCGATGCGTGCTACCAGTTCTTCTTCATCTATGGGTTTTTTAAGATAATCAACTGCTCCCAGGGAAAAGCCTTTGAGAACATCAATTTTAAGGGAACGCGCCGTAAGAAACAGAAACGGAAGATTAGGGAAATCTTTTTGAAGTCTTCCCGCGAGATCGAACCCATCAATGTCCGGAAGCATCACATCAAGAATAGCCAGGTTAAAATCCTGGTTTTTTCTCAGAATTTCCAAAGCAGATTTCCCATTTTTCGCCCATTCTACAGAGAAATTTTTGATCTTCAGATACTCTGATAATAAATATCCAAGCGCATCGTCATCTTCTACAAGTAATATTTTTTTTGTTTCAGGCTGCATTTCTTAGTGGTAAAATGATGAAAACGGTGGTACCTTTACCCGTTTCGCTTTCAATTTTAATTTTTCCTTTATGTCTTTTAATAATTTCCTTTACATAGCTGAGTCCAAGGCCATAACCTTTTACTTTATGGACATCGCCATTTGAAATTCGATAATATTTTTTAAAGATATGCTGCTTTTCTTTTTTATCGATTCCAATCCCGTTATCGGCGACACTAATAATAAGATTTTTGCCTTCTTTCACAGCTTTTAGTTTTATTTCCGGCACATCTGAATATTTCCTCGCGTTATCGATCAAATTGGCAATGGCATTTTCGAGATGGTTCGCGGCAGCCATGACCATAAAATCGCGTTCTTCTATTTCACACTGAAAACTGGTCTTTTCCACTTCAGAAATTTCCCTGTAGTAATCACACCATTCTTTCAATAGAGGCCGAAGGTTGATTTCTTTTAATTCAAAAAGCTTTTTTCGGGATTCAAGATTCCCGAGTTCAAGCACCTGGTCTATGTGCCTTTTTAGTTTTTCCACCTGTTGACGGATCATTGCAACTATAGGTTTTTGTTTTTCCTGGACACTTTCCTCGAGGATCTTAGTGGCCAGGCCTACTGAAAAAACCGGTGTTTTAAGCTCGTGGGTAAGATTATTAATAAATTCATTGGTAGTGGTAATCACATTACTTTGCCAGTAAAATGAACGAAGAATCCAGACTACCACGAGAATGATCGCTAAAATAAAAAGTAAACTCGGGACGGTTAAACCGTTCAACTGTGAAATGAAATAAGAGTTTAAATCATTGAACTGTAATTCCAGGATGAGAGGTTTTTCAATGACTGTAGGAAGGTAACCTTCCAGTGAGAAGGGGTAATTAATTAAGGAGGAATCTTCATCAAAGGGATGCGGAGATTGAAGATAATCCAAAGTATCGCGGGTATAAAGGCGATAACTGAAATCGGTATTTATTCCATTTTCTGAAAGCTGCTGCCTGATAAAATCGTTTAAAAAATATCGGGAAGCATCCTGAACACTGTCTTTGCTTAATTTGAAGTAATTGTCTTTGGTAATTGCCTGAGCTACCAGGAAAGATAATTGATTTTCGGTAGCGAGTTCCTCTTTAATCCCCACTCCGGCAGAAGCGATCTTTTTATCGAATTGTACCCTCGCCAGGTTCAATCCAATGCGAAGATACTGGTACTGAACCACGAAAAGTCCCAATACTGAGATGATAAAAATGGCTATGTAAATATTTCGGCGCTTCACAACTATGCAACTATATTACTAAAAATTACGCTTTCTTAGAGCTGGTTAGTTTTTTATTAGTCTTATTAACCTTTCATTAATCTTTCTTGACCTATTGTTATTCCTGCGGATCCTTCTTCTGCCTTAAATTAGCGGTATTGAACACAAACAACAATAGATAAGATTTAGTTTTAGGGAATAATTTAATTTAAGCTCACAACACACAAAAGATCTTTAAAACTGAACAATAAAAGAAAGCCTGGTAAAAATTGCCGGGCTTTCTTTTATTTTTAACCCAAATTAGAAATGCATGGATAAGTTTCTGAAAGCAGCCATTGAGCAGGCTCAAAAAGGCAGAAAAGAAGGAGGAATTCCTATTGGAAGTGTTCTGGTCCACCAGGGAAACATCCTTGGTAAAGGCCATAATCGCCGGGTACAAAATAACAGTGTTATTTTACATGCCGAAATGGATGCCCTTGAAAATGCCGGCAGACTGCCTGCAAAGGTTTATCGCGAAAGTGTTCTCTACACCACTCTTTCTCCATGCCCAATGTGTACCGGAGCGATTCTTTTATACAAAATTCCGAAGATTATCATTGGGGAAAATACCAGTTTTATGGGTGCAGAAAACCTTCTAAAAGATCACGGTGTGGAAGTGATAGTTCTAAATGATGAAGAATGCATCCAAATGATGAACGATTTTATCAAAGAAAATCCCGGTCTCTGGAATGAAGATATCGGGGAATAAATTCTAATAATAGATCTTCCATTTTCCTGCTTCCTCTACTTTATATTTTGATAAATAATGCTGAAGGGAATCTGGTAAATTGCCTTTTCTTCGCATGATCAATACATTTTTATCTCCCTGCAGATAATCAGTAAAGCGCCTGAGATCTTCCGGTTTATTAACATTGAGATAGGTTTTTTTATACTCAGAATCCTGTTCAAACTGAACTTCCCTGTTTGTATTAAAATTACCTTCATGAACGGTGATTATAGGCCTGTCAAGGTAAAAAGCTGTAGACGGTATCATATAATCATAAACCATAATATTTTCGGCATTTTCAAGCTCACCGTTCTCAAGTTCTGCCGCAAGGTCACGAGTGGTATTGATCAAATACGGATTCTGATCTCCAACAAAAGCAAAAGCCGCGATCACACAGGTAGTGAACGCAACACCTAAGGCCAGTAATTTTGATCTTGCGGAAGTTGAAAATTTTATGCTCAATACCAGCCCGAGAACCGCAATTACAACAATCGCTATAATTGAAATCACATCCAGCTGAATTTGGCCGATCAGCTTTAGTAGAATTAGCGCCAGGATAAAGAGGACAAAAAGCACATAATAAGTAATATTGAAATTTTTCTTTAGCCTTTGGGAGCTTTCCGAAAGGAAAAATCCGCCTACTACCGCTAATAGTGGAAAAATAGGAAGAATATAAAGCACCAGTTTTGAAGAAAATGCCGAAAACATTAAAAATACAATTCCGGAGGACCAGAGCAGTATTTTGATGAATTTTCGTTCGGTTTCTGGTGTGGGTTTATATTTTTTAACTGAAAGAATTATGGTGTAAATAAACCAGGGTAATCCCACCAGTGGTGCTAAAACAATAAAATACCAGAAGGGTTTGTCCCGGTGGAAAGTTTCGGCTGAAAGTGCCCTGTCTACCGTATGCTTCTGAATAAAATAGTTCCACAGTTCAGGGATTTCCCTGATGATGAGGATGAACCAGGAAGCCGAAACCAGTAAAAAAAGCAGAAAACCGAGCAGGTGATGGATAGAAAATTTCCATTTATCTTTTAAAATCACTTTCCACGGAATGGTAAATGCCAATACCGGAAGAATAATTACTGGGCCTTTATTTAGAAATCCGAGGCCCATTAAAAAATAGCACAGGTATAAATAAAATGTTTTCGACTTGATCTTGTAAACCGCGTAAGCATAAATGCAACCCAGAATTGTAGTGGCAAGATATGAGTCGGTAGTAAGGTTTCTACTGGCAATAAGCACAATGGGGAACGTGAAATAAATTGCCGCCGAAGAAAAGGCGATCTTTTCATTTTTAAACAACAACATGGCCAGTTTGAAAACCAGCAACAACTGAATAATGAGGGAAACCTGAAGGAAAAAACGGGCGCCAAATTCGTTGATCCCGAAAATATTATAACCAAGCGCGGTAATATAGTAAGTGAGTGGCGGTTTATGGAAATGCTGAATATCGAGCAGGCGAGGATGCAAATAATCACCGGTTTTCACCATTTCACGACTAATTTCAGCATACCTGGCTTCACTGCTTTCGGTAAGACCCCAGCTACCAAGGCCTACTGTTACAATCACAAAAATTAAAAGCAGAAACGAATAAAATCTGGTTTTCAAAATAAAATGTACTTGATTAACGGCTTCGAAATTAGTCAAATTTCGATAATTATCGGCTCCATTTACATGTGGAGTAAAAAGCAATTGTTAATTAAGGAATAGAAAGAGGCCCAACTGCTTAAGCTTTGTAATTTTGCAATCTGAAAAAATCTTTAAAATAGGCCCTACCCTATGAAAAAATTAAAACTTTTATTAGCGGCTGTTAGCCTGATGGTTATCACTTCCTGCGGAAAAGATAATGACGACATTCTTTCTACCGATGCGCAAGTAAAAGAACTGAAATTACTCCTTCAGGACGGAAACTGGAAAATTTCGAATTTTGTGAAAAACCAGGAAGATCTTACCGCTTATTACAGCGATATTGTTTTCAGTTTTGAAAATAATAATGTTTTAAAAGCTGTTTCAGCCGGCAATGAAATACCAGGAACGTGGAGGATCAGCAATGATACAGGTAATGATGTTGATTCTTATTTTGACGTGGATTTCAATCTTTTCTTTAATGATGATTCAAAATTGAAGGAGCTGAGAAATGATTATTCGGTGATTTCAGCAAATTCTGAAAAAATTAATCTCGAAATTGGAGAAAATCCCTTGGGAAATACCGTCAGCCTTAGCTTTAGCAAGAATTGATCACATGGTTTCCTCAAAGATATTTTCATTGAAAGCATTGGCTTTTAAAAGCCTGTAATGACCTCGAAGCGATTCCAGCAAACTCATTTTGCGGTATTCCAATCCGTTTTCTTTTGCGAATTTTTCAATTACCGGGGTTATTTGCGGATAATAAACATGAGCTATATCGGGAAATAAATGGTGAGCAATATGATAGTTGAAACTTCCCATAAAAAACCGGATGAAAAAATTATCATTAGAGATATCATTGGTACACCGCAGCTGGTGTTCCATCCAGTTATATGGCATTTTTCCCTTTCCATCGGGCTGCGGAAAATCACTGTTAATATTAGCGTGTGGAGAAAGCAATACCAGTAAAGAAATAAAACTGGCAGTAAATACCATAACTACAAACCCGCTAATCACATTTAACCACGGCAGGTCAAGCACGAATTTGGGAATAAAAATGAGATAACCCAGGAAAACCGCCTTAAAGAAAAATAATTTGAAATATTCTTTTTTTGGGATCTCGGCTACCTTTCGAACCAGCACATCCTTTTTGAAAAAATCTTTAAAATCCCTTACCAGAAGCCAGTTAAAAAGGTAAAGAGGATAAAGAAACGGCAAATAGATATACTGGTATTTATGGAATTTCTTGAATTCGCTTTGCGGAAACACCCTCACCAGCGGACTTTGTTCAAAATCGCTGTCCCAGTTCATAATATTGGGATACGTGTGATGCAATTTTATATGCCTTATTTTCCAAACATAACTGTTGGCGCCTAAAAAATCGAAAAAATGAACGCAAAAATCGTTCAGCCACCTTTTTTTAAAGATAACACCGTGAACTGCATCATGGATAAGATTTAGAAATATAAGTATTAATAATATTCCAAGTAAAAAATAGGAAGAATAGAACACCAGTGGGTTTTTCCCGTATATCAGCAGAATGCTATAAGCAGCTATATAAAGCAGCGGAAAAAGAACCGCTTTTATTTTTAGCTGGTTTCTCTTTGGAGAATTTTTTACAATACGATTTACTTCACTCCTGAGTTTCCTGAAGCTAGCTTTTTTTGGTCTTTGATAAATGGGTTTTTTAGTAATAGTTGGTTCTTCCATATTTACCAGTTTAGAAAAAAGGGAAAATCCTATTTCTAAGTTAGAACAAGTAAGAATTAAAATCAATATTTTAGTAATAGCTTAAGATAGAAATCAGTAAATACTTAAGATTTTCTATATTTTAAGATGCTTTTCTTAAATTCGATAAAATTCAATAAAAAACCATTTTATGAGCAGTTATAAACCGGCTGAAAACCGTTATGAAAAGATGAAATACCGCCGTTGTGGCCATAGTGGAATAGATCTTCCGCTTCTTTCCATTGGCCTTTGGCATAACTTTGGAAACCATGACGACCTGGAAAATTCACGTGAGATACTCAGAACAGCTTTTGACAATGGGATCACCCATTTCGATCTGGCCAATAATTACGGGCCGCCCTACGGAAGTGCAGAGCAAAATTTCGGACGTATTTTTAAAGAAGATTTTAAACCATATCGCGATGAGCTTATCATTTCAACCAAGGCGGGCTGGGATATGTGGCCGGGACCTTACGGTAATTTTGGATCACGAAAATATCTTATAGCCAGTCTTGACCAGTCTTTGAAAAGAATGGGATTAGATTATGTTGATATTTTCTATCACCACCGCCCAGATCCTGATACGCCGCTTGAAGAAACTATGGGCGCGCTGGATCAAATTGTAAGACAGGGTAAGGCGCTGTATGTGGGAATTTCCCAATATAACGCTGAAGACACGAAAAAGGCCGCAAAGATACTTAAAGAACAACGCACTCCTTTTCTTATTCATCAGCCGCGGTATAACATGATAGACCGCTGGGTGGAAGACAAACTCCTGGGAACCCTTGATGATCTTGGTATTGGCAGCATTGTATTTTCACCTTTGGAACAGGGAATATTGACCAACAAATACCTGAATGGCATTCCGGATGATTCCAGGGCAGCTACTGAAGGAAGTTATCTCGATAAATCTCAGATAACCGATAAGGTGGTAAAGCAAATGCAGCAGCTTAATGAAATTGCCAAAAAGCGCGATCAAAGCCTCGCGCAAATGGCCGTGGCCTGGCTTTTAAAAGACCAGCGTGTGACCTCTGTATTGATAGGTGTTAGCCGTGTTTCACAATTAGAAGACAATATTAAGGCTATAGGAAATATTGAATTTTCTAAAGATGAATTAAAAGAGATCGATTCGATCCTTGAAAAATAAGCTTCAGATATAAACCTCAAGTAACTCTGCATTATCTGCTTCCAGCAAAACCTCTTTGCAGGAAGCAGGTATCAGAATACTTTCTCCTTTTTTAATATTTTCAGAATTTCCTTCCAAACGGATCTTAGCTTCACCTTCCACGCACATATAGATTACGAAAGAATCAAGTGAAGAATAATCTTTCTTTAATTTCCCTTTTACCGGAAGAAAATTAGTTGTGAAATATTCACAGGAAGCAATTTGAGAAGACGAATTGATTTTTTTATCATACGTCAATTTGTAATCGTCTTTTTGTTCGAAATCTATAGCATCCAGTGCCAGTGCAGTGTGTAATTCACGGCTGTTTCCTTCATCATCTTTCCTGTTCCAGTCAAAGATCCGGTACGTAACATCAGAGGTTTGCTGAATTTCGGCCAGCAATATTCCTCCTCCTATCGCGTGAACTTTTCCGGTATTTATAAAAACGGCATCTCCTTTTTCAACCTCTTCAAAATGCAGCAGCTCGGTTATTTTTCCTTTTTCCAGATATTCCAGATATTCCCTTTTATCAAGAGTTTTATTGAAACCAATATTTAATTTCGCACCTTCATCGGCTTGTAAAACATACCACATTTCGGTTTTTCCAAAAGAATTGTGGCGCTGTTTTGCCAGTTCATCATTGGGATGAAGCTGTACGGAAAGATCGGTTTGCGCATCGATAAATTTGATAAGCAATGGAAAATCATCACCAAATTGATCATATATTTTTTTTCCAACCAGATCAGCTTTGTGGCTATGGATAATTTCTTTTAAAGTACGCCCTTTTTGACAGCCATTATCTACAACCGAAACATTTCCTTCAACGCCGGAAATTTCCCAGCTCTCTCCTATTCTATTCCGGTTGGTATCTTTGTTTAATATTTCCTTAAGTTTATTGCCACCCCAGATCTTGTCTTGTAAAATGGGTCGGAATTTAACTGGATAATTAATCATTTTTTGTTGGTTTTTTGTATTAAATATAATTCCCGAAACAGTCTTTCTTTATGTGTATTTCCAACGGGATTCATGTCTATTTCGTCTATTTTTTTCGCTATATAATTTCTGAATATTTCAGATATTTCTTTTTCCTGCTCTTCTGTAGCTAATAATAAAAACCGATTTTTCTCAGGAAGCTCATAATTTTCACCATTCCACAGCACCTTTATAGGTTTACCAAATTCCCAGATAATTTCAGGGGTAAATCCTTTCAGTTCAAATATCGGGAGAGAATATTTTTCAATATAAGCATCTACAGAGCGAATACTCCTATAATGCGGATTAGTTTCAATTTTTCCTGCCATTGGAAGACCAAAAAATACAATACTAATGATGAACCAGACGCTTAAATAAAAAACCGGTTTTATTTTCTTCTGTTTCAGAAATATCAAAATAAAAATCCCGATGCTCAAAAGACAGACAGATGTCATTAAGAACCATGGCCAGATGTCTCCTAATTTTTCCTTGAAGTAGATAATTCCGGCAAAAGGAAAGGCTATTCCTATCACCGCGATTAGGATGAAATTGAAGTAGACCACCCAACTTTCCTTTCGCGGCATCATATCAAAACGGCGAAAAAGATACTCCATATAAAAAGCCGTGTTCATTGCCAGCGGAATAAGCACAGGCAGCAAATAACGGGATTTCTTTTCAGGAATTACTGATAAAAGTATGACGGAGATAAGCGTCCACAAAAGGGCGAATTTATAAGCGGGTTTATTGAAAACCCTGTTTTTAAGATACGGATAAAGCAGTGCAACAAATGCCGGCAAAGTCCAAATTCCGCTCTGTACAAAAAAGCTCCAGTAGTAATAAAAGGGCCGCACGTTATAATCTAACCAACGGCCGGCTTCCCTGCCTGTTATTCGGGAAACGTCATGAGTATCGAAAAAATACACATATAAGCTCCATGAAGCCGAAACTATTACAGTAACTATAATTACCAGTAATAAAGCAGGCCAGATCTTTTTAAAGGAGCGATACCGATAAACGATACCATACGCAATTAAAAAAGGAAGCAGAAGTGCATACATTGAAACCGGGCCCTTACTCAGAAAAGAAAAGCCTATAAAAAGGCCGGCTCCCAGTGCATTTTGGTATAAATGTTCCTCGTTTTGAAAAGTCTTGAGAAGAAGATAAATACCCATGGTCATAAAAGCGTGGGTGAAAATGTCCCATTGTCCGTCCCGGCCAGAGAGAAGAATATAGAACGAAGTAGCGCCGATAAGGCCTGCTACAAAAGAAAATTTTCTATGAGCCGTAAGCCGGAGACTTATTTTATAAAGGTAAACCACCAAAAGGCTTCCCATAATTGCCGCTGGTAATCTAAGCGCGAAAAGACTTTTCATCCCGAAAAGCATCATTGAAATAGCGGTTAGCCAGGTAGGAAGAGGCGGTTTTTCATAGCGTGGTTCCCCATTGATCGTTGTGAAAATCCAATGATTCATAGTCACCATTTCCCGGGCAGTAATAAAATTCCGGGCCTCCATAATATTCACATATATGGCGTCAAGATTCACGAAAAAGATCGCGAAACAAACAAGAACCAGTAGAAGAAGGTAATTATCCTTTAATTTCATTCTTCTGAATATATAGATTACGCGTGTACATGATCACTCCTATTCCATGCCCCACAAGCAATACAGGATCTCTTCTGAAGATGCCATAGACCAGGATCAGGCCGGATCCCAACAAACTCAACAACCAGAATCCCATGGGCAGGGATGAAATCTTTCTCCTTTCAGAATAAACCCATTGATAAACGAACCTTAAGGTAAAAATTAATTGCGCAAATGAGCCTAAAATTAGGAGCCAAAATGGAATATCTTCATTATGGAACAGCTTCTGAACATTGTAGACGTTATTATTAAAGCCATAAATAACAATAAGTACAGGGAAAATCCACAGAAAGATACGCAGGAATTTTGGCATTTTCAGCCATTCTCCCTGCAACTGTAAATTTCTGATATAGATAAAATATGTGAGCGCCTGCCCCAGCATAATGGCAAAATCATCTCGTAAATAACCATATAAAAAAAGAAGAAAAGATGCGAGTAAACTTAGCTGCCAAAACAGGACGGGAGTTATAATTTTTTTACTCTTTTCACTAAGTACCCATTGCAGGAACATTCTACCCGAAAAAAGAAGTTGTGCCAAAAATCCTATTGCATAGACCAGCCAGCTACTCATTTTTTTCCTTCACATTATAATTGATGTACGATTTGCGCATCCACACATAGGCAAAGCAATCAATTAAAGGTCCCATGAAACGATTTTTGAAATTATATTTAGATTTTCCTGCCAATCTGGGGTAATGAGGGATTTCTATTTCAGCAATTCTTCCATTCTGCAGCAGGACCATGGCCGGCAAAAACCTTTGCAGACCTTTGAACATGGGAATTTTTTTGGCGTAAGAAGTTTTGATGATCTTTAATGGGCAACCTGTATCGTGCATATGGTCACGGGTAAACATTATTCGAACACCGTTTCCAATTTTAGAAGAAATTCGTTTGATCAGGGTATCTTTTCGTTGTTTTCTCCAGCCGGTCACCAGGTCATTTTTACTGGAAAGTGAAAAAAGAATTTCAAAATCTTCAGGATAGGTTTGTAAATCGGCATCCAGGTAGCCAAGCCAGGGCGTATCAATATGATCAAAAGCCGCTTTTAAGGCGGCACCTTTTCCGAAATTTCTTTCGAAAAGAAGGTAATGAAAATCTTCATTAGCATCACAAAACTCTTTGATCATTGCCGGACTTCCATCTGTTGATCCGTCATCTACCAGCAAAACTTTTGATTTTTTAGAAGAACTTTGAAGATAGTCCTTAAGCTTCTGGAACAGTTCAGGAAGACATTCCTGCTCATTATATACCGGAACAATAATGGTGAATTCGTAATTCATGCTTTTGCAGTAAAATCGTCGCTAACTGTGATAAGTCTTTGCCCATTTTTCATCACCAGCGACACTGAGTAAAATCCGGTGGCAACATAATTAGCAGAAATTATTGAAGTTTCATGGATCTCTTTCTTTAAAACAGGAGAGATTTTTAGCATAAATTCAGGCATAAAAGTCTTGAAAAATTTTCCGCTGCTAAATTAAGACAATTTTAATTAATGCTCTGAAAGCTTTTTACCGAAGAAATCGGGCGTTTTGAAGATTTTTCGGTTGGGTTTTATGTCTGAGAACTATTTCCTTCTATATTTGAATTGCCAAATCTATAGTGAATTTCCTGCATGGCTAACTGTACAACAACAAGTTATGCTTAGACAACAGGAATATATTTTAAATACCGAAGAGGAATTTCAACAAATCGAATCGGTAAAAGACCAGTTAAAAGATCTTCATGAAAATGGAAATTTCTTCCATTTTTCATTGCAGACTCTTGAGCTAATAAGAAGATTCAATAATTTATATATTGAATATTTCGAGAAAGGAAATGAATCTGCCAGCAACTTTAATCAACTGGTAATTATTTCCAATAACCTTGAAACTCACCTTGTAAGGGAAAATTAGAACTAACCAGCCATTTTATATAAGAAAACTTCTCTTATTGGGGAAGTTTTTTTTGTTTTAGCAAATTTCATTTTTGACAAAAAAGCATTGTTTTATTTATAAAGAGGTTTATATTTGCAACCGCAAAAAAGAGGTCGCGTAGCTCAGTTGGATACCTGCCTGCCGGCAGGCAGGGAGCATCAAAACCTTAAGTTCATTATAATATTGGTCGCGTAGCTCAGTTGGATAGAGCATCTGCCTTCTAAGCAGACGGTCACAGGTTCGAATCCTGTCGCGATCACTTTTTTAAGGTAACTTTCTGAAAATAGAAAGTTACCTTTTTTTTGACACAGCATCTTTTAAGGTCAATTTGAACCTCCTCATTTCAAAATATCTCTAAAAAACTACTTTTTTCGTGTTTGTATGGTAACAGGTTTATATCTTGGATAACAAAAAGTAGTATAAAGGTTAGAATCATAATCAAAGAGTGATCTTATGGCTATTCGAACCTTTATCTTTTTTGATTTTTTCATACTAACTGATCGCAACTTTTAGTGTTAGGGAAGTAGCACTATTGGGTAAGTATCGAAAGTTAAAAATCCTCAATAAAACTTCATGAAGTTCGATTGGTCATTTTAACGAAAGACAGAGTGGAAAGTCTTCTGTTTTGAACGAAAAGTCGATGGATCATCAAGGTTTTTGATCAATGGTTAGCCAATGAAGTCATTTTTTTCAGATGCCCAAGGCACTTTTTCTGTGTCTGACGAGTACTCTATAGTTGTCCTATTGACATATTTACCATTGTAACCCAGAGTGTAGAGTAGGCATAGCTCTAGATACCATAATGAAAGGTTATTAGCCTCACGTTTAAAACTAGGAGAAAGATTGACTAGTTTAGTTCTTTTTTCAGATTCTCCATGCACAATTGCGTTTCGATAAAAAACAGTGGCATCTATGGCATCTTCTTCATTTTTATTTTTCGGATCATTAAGAAACTTTTTAATCTCAGCATATTTTTGTGGCACTTCGTTTTTAATACCAATACGAGATAAAAGTAACCTAATCTTATTGGCCGCACTTAATCTCACTTCTCCTCTGAGAATGCCGTCCTTTTCGATCATATACCAGTTATAAAACATCTCTAAAGCACTTTGGGAGATAATCATACTTGTGGTTGAATGATACCATGGTTTGCTGTTAGCCTCCGAATACCATTTTACTGCAGAGCTAATCATATTCCTGTAGTCATCTTTTCTCCAAAAATCTATTAAGTTGGAATAAACTATTTCCATAGCCTTAAAGTCCGAATGTTCTAAAAAATAACGAGGGAAGCAAGACGAACCTCTTTGGTGATAAGAATCTATGCCAGCGCTCCTGTAATCGGTCCAAAGTGTTTCTCTATCATTTACACCAGAAAAGAAAAGAGCGGATATCTGAATACCGCTTAATAACTGAAGAAAGCAGTTTAAAACCTGTATCTCTTTTTTCATATCCTGGAGACTCTTCGGAGTTTTGAAGGTCATTTTACCTGAGTAAGTGATGTGGTAGCCTCCAACATCTTTTAGAGCAGCTATTCGTTCTCCAAAGTCCGGTAGTTTATCTATATTCAAGTCATAATCGGCTAGTTTCAGGAAAATTCTACCTTTATACCATCCTATCTCTTCTGACCTTATATTTTGTCCATCAAAACGCTGCATATTAGGAATAGAGAATCTCACCTCGTTTACAGGGATCGTGGTGTCCCCCGAAAGACAATCAAAAGAGAATATTCCCTTAATAAAGTATTGGTTTTTGATATATTTTTCTTGGATGGCGATGGCGTCACCTAAGAAATCTCCGTTGGTTTTGAAGACTTTAAAATCCTTAATCTGTCCCTCTAAAAACTTAAAATCTTTTGTTGCACCTTCCACGTAAACTCCGATTTGCGGAAACCATTTAAATGCAATACTTCCCACGAAGATAATTTCCCCAGTTTCAGTTTTAATCAGAAATTCTTCTTCTCTAAGAATGTAAAGAGGTTGATTGGGATGGTCAGTTGAGATAATAGGAGAGGTGTATTCAGCAATCTCAGATAATTCTTTATTTTGCTTCAAGTTCAGCAAGTTTGATTAGTAATAAATAAAGATAGCAATTCTACTTTTTAATGGAAATTATATGTTTTAAGGAAGCATAAAGTATCCTTCGCAATTTGACGTAATTTCGTATGAGAGGTGAGAAAAAATTCAGGTTAATATAGGGGATAAATTGATACAACATTTAATACAGCAACTAATACAGCAACCGCTTCTTACTATTATACCTGTTTATACGAAATACAAGTTAAATAGTCGAATAGACCTTTTACATGCAATTTCGGCTATTCTCGTGCTATTTGGAATATATTCTGAAATCCTTTCGCGATCACAAATAAAATAAAAGGGTTAAAGCTTTTTTTTATTTGTAAATAATTTGCAAAAACAAATATTTTTTTGTTATTAAAGAAACTATTGTATTTTTAGAGCAAAAGAAACTTCCCCTACGCGTCTCTCTAAAAATCTAACTGATTAAATTTATTCTTATGAGGAATTTTTACGTTATCCTGACATTTTTTTGTTTCTTTTTTCATTCATGCTCAAAGGATGACAACAAAAAGGAATCAGATAACGTCTTTTCGCAAATTCAGGGAACTTGGGTCTACTCAGGAGGTACTTTTTCGGGTAATGGAATTAATGGTACAACCGACCCCTATTTTTACAATACCACTTTGGAGTTTTACGGTGAGCCTAGGGACGAAATAATACAAGGGAAAGTGCAATATCCTAATAGCTTAGAATGGAGTAGTCTGTTCATAAAAATGCCAAAAGACAAATACATGTTTGATACTTTTATCGACAATGGTGTTAAGGTTTCAAATGTTAACCGGCTATATTATTATTATACGGAGAACCTTATTCCCTCATCCGGTGAGATCATAGAAATTGACCTAGTTCAAGAATTCAATATTAAAAGCATTTCTGAAACCGAAATGATCACAACAAAAGAAGCAGAAGGATATACAATAGAATATCATTTCATCAAAAAAAGATGAGGTTAGGAGAAATATATTAACGGTAAACTTAATTATTCTTAATCAGCCAAAAGCCATTTTTCTTTTTAAGAGATCAGTTTTACATACATATACAGGATAATTATTTTCCTATTTTCCTTTTAGATAAAGACTTTAATATTTCCTTTTAATTGCCTAAAACAAATTCTTCATTTCCAAAATCAATTTGTGGTTGGTAAAAGGACTTAATCTGGGGGTGGTTTTTTTTGCTTATAAG
Organism: Christiangramia fulva; assembly: GCF_003024155.1. Taxonomy (NCBI): domain Bacteria; kingdom Pseudomonadati; phylum Bacteroidota; class Flavobacteriia; order Flavobacteriales; family Flavobacteriaceae; genus Christiangramia; species Christiangramia fulva. Next base: position 3,093,713 of record NZ_CP028136.1, on the reverse strand, counting down.
AGTGCTGATTCAGTTTCTTTTCTAGACAAGTACGAGTGTTTTCCAAGGCTAGCACCTCAATTCTTAATTGAAGAAGCAGAGCTGATTAAATACCTCTCTTTTTGGGCACACAGCATCCTTTAAAGGCTCCAATTAAGCCTTAATTTCCGTCTGATCCTTTTTAAACCTATTTTGCAATTTGTCTCAGACAAACTGTCGTAAAGTTTCATTCAATTATGGTATGATTTTTTAACATGGAAAAAACTTACAGGGCTTTACAACATGTCTAGTAATAATCGCAAATGTTCTTTAAGCATGCTTATGATTGACCATAAAGCCCTTTCACAAGGGCTTTTTCAATTTTTAATCTTTCTTCAATTCTTTTTGCTTCTGCCTTTCCAGTTTTTTAAAATAGTGTCTAAAGAAAAAATTATCTCTTAAAGCCTCCATATTTTCATTGAATTTTACCGAAGACTCTTTAATATTAAGCATGGTAGTATCTATATTTTTAACCAGCGCCTCATTTTTAGTGAGGTAATTTAATGCTCCGTTGCCGCCGCGAATTTCCTTTACCAATCCGTCTATTTCTGCTGAAATCGCATTTATCTTTTCGGATGAATTCTCAAGATTGGTGATTATATCTTTCATCTGATTTGCCCGAAGAGTATCGTTCAGCAGTACACCGGCCACACCTTTCTGAAGATCAAAGTTTTCCAGCTGACGGTTGATCTTTGCAATCGCTAAATCTGCTTCTTCACTGGCATTTTTAAGGTTAAATAGGCTTTGCTTAATATTTCCAGCCATGGTAGAATCACTAATTAGAACGCCCAGAGTACCTTTGCCTTTAAGAATTTTATTGGTGATCTTTAAAAGATCAGACGTGAGCAAAGCAGCATTTTCATTAGTCACATTTAAGGTAGACAGCATGTCATCTGCGCCAATTCTGCTATAAGAAGCAATTGTATCTCCCGATTTTACAGGTGCAGGATTCAAATTGCCGGGAACAATATTCAGTACCATACTACCTACGAGTCCGTCTGATCCAATAGAGGCGATGGCATCTTTTTGAATGAATTTTCCTGTTGATTCATCTATCATCATCTCAACCAAAATTCTTCGTTCTCCTAACATTTCAATCTTTTTCACATTTCCAACGTTTATTCCGGAATAGCGTACATTATTGCCAATTTGGAGGCCATTTATATTTTCAAATTCTGAATATAAAATGATATTAGATGTGAACATATGTTGCTTATTACCTATAAAATAAAGCGCTACAATAAGTATAAGAGTCCCGATAACCACGAAAACTCCTAATTTCAATTTTTGTGAGTTTGACTTTTCCATGACTTTTAATTTTTAAAGAAAGCCTGTACTTTGGGATCTTTTAAATTAGATAATTCTTCAAAAGTTCCTTCTGCATAATTAATACCATCAATAAGTAGAATCATTCTGTTAGAGATCACTCTTGCGCAATCTACATCATGAGTAATGATCAAAGAAGATGTGTGATAGGTTTCCTGCACCTTTCTCATCAATTCGATGATCTCTTTGGAGGTGATGGGATCCAGACCTGTTGTGGGTTCATCATAGAGTATGATTCCGGGTTTTAAGATTAGCGCACGTGCCAGGGCCACCCTTCTTTGCATACCGCCGGAGAGTTCAGAAGGCATGAGGTCTATAGTATGTTCAAGACCCACATTCCGCAATGCTTCGCGAACAAGATTTTCGGTATGACCTTTAATTTTTTTCATTTTTTTATGTCTTCTTAGAGGAAATTCGAGATTTTCTCTCACGGTCATGGAATCGTACAGCGCACTTCCCTGGAAAAGAAAACCTATTTCGGTTCTTAGAATATCCAGTTTTTCGTGTTCCAGACTTGTAATATCCTGGCCTTTAATTTTTATGCATCCGCTATCAGCCCTCATCAAACCTACCAGACATTTTATCATTACCGACTTTCCGGAACCCGATTTCCCCATTACCACCAGGTTTTCACCTGCGTATAGCTTCAAATTGAATCCATTAAGCACCGCATTTTCTCCAAAGCTCTTGCTTAGATTTTCAATTTCCAGGATCGGTTCTATGTTTTTAAGATTTCCCATAGCTTCAGAAAAAAATATCGGCGACGAACACTGCTATAAAATCTATAAAAAAGAGGAGCATGGAAGAATAAACCACTGCCGAGTTTGAAGCCTCTCCTACTCCCACCGTACCTTTAGAACAATAATATCCCTTGTAACAACCAATGAGGCCAATCGCAAATCCAAAAAAGAATGATTTTATGGTTGCCGGAATAAGATCTGTAAAAGTTATGGCATCAATCACCTGGTTGAAATACAGTAAATAGGAAACCTCTCCTTTTAAATGTTCCACAATCGCTGAACCGATAAGTGCAATAGCATCTCCCATGACAATTAAAAGTGGAAGCATAAGCGTTGCCGCCATGATCCTGGTAACCACCAGGTATTTGAAGGGATTTGTTCCAGAAACTTCCATCGCGTCTATCTGCTCTGTTACGCGCATCGATCCCAATTCGGCGCCAATTCCAGAACCAATTTTACCGGCGCAGATTAGTGCAATAATTACCGGACCAATTTCCCTGACTATAGAAATGCCAACCATAGAAGGCATCCAGGATTCCGCTCCAAATTCCATAAGTGTAGGGCGGGATTGAAGGGTGAACACCAGGCCGAGGATGAATCCGGTTACTACCACAAGCAACATCGATCTATTGCCCATTTTATAACACTGATGTAACAGCTCCTTAAATTCGAAAGGCGGTTTTACGGCTTCTTTAAAAAAACGACCGGCGAAATAAGAGATCTCTCCTACTTCAGAAAAGAAAAGTTTTGATTTTTCGCCTAAGCCTGATGCAGTTTCCATTTAACGGAGTGTTAATAGTATAAAGTTAGGCTGAAGGCAGTGGTAAATAAATGATAATAATCAAATTTAAGGAAAATAGATTCCGAAAAAACAATTAATAGCTAACTGAATGGTGAAAATACTTCAATGAATATTCGAAGATGATTATATTAACGTAAAAATTGAAGTATGAGCAGTCAAAAATTGAAAATTGCGGCATGCCAGATGAAGGTGGTGCCGGGGCATCCCGATATAAATACCAAAAAAATAATAACCTGTATCAGGGAAGCAAAAGAAAATGGAGATGATATCATCATATTTCCGGAAATGGCCATTCCGGGCTACCTCCTTTCAGATGAATGGGAAAATGAAGCTTTTCTGGTTGACTGTCTGAGCTATAATGAAGATATCGTTCATGCTTCTGGAGATATTATGGTGGTGTGGGGAAATGTCGATATCGATAAAAACCATCCGGGTGAAGACGGCAGGATTCGTCGGTTCAATACAGCATTTGTAGCTCAGAATGGGGAAATGATCGGGAAATTTTATAAAACTCTTCATCCCGATTACCGAGAATTTGATGATGACCGCTATTTCTATTCAGCAAGAAAACTGGCCCAGGATGAAAAAATCCCGATTAAAGATTTTCTTCAGCCCTTACAAACAGAGATCAATGGAAAACACAGAAAAATAGGGATCACCCTCTGCGAAGATATGTGGAGCCAGGATTATTCAATAAGTCCCATAGATCTCATTCTGGAAAACGGAGCCGAATTCATCATCAATATATCCTGCTCACCCTGGACCTGGAGGAAAAATAATAAAAGGCATCAGGTAGTACGGGAACATCTAAAAAATCATCCCGTTCCCTTTATTTACGTTAATAACATCGGAATTCAGAATAACGGGAAAAATATTTTCCTCTTTGAAGGAAATACCACATTTTATCACCCCGATGGTTCGTTGTATAAAATTGCCAAATCATATGAGGAATGCAGCCTTCGCGGAAGTATTTTCAGCGAGGAAAAGGAAGTTCATGAAAATCCTTTGCTTTCAAAAAAAATTGATCACGAAGAGTTGCTCCAGGGGTTACTATATGGAATTAAGAATTTTTTTAAGTCTATAAAGGCTGAAAAAGTTGTAATAGGACTTAGCGGTGGAGTTGATTCTTCCCTGAGCGCCTATCTTCTTGCAAAAGCCCTGGGCCCTGACAGGGTTTTCGGCGTAAATATGCCCTCACAGTATAATTCGGAAATCACCAAAGATATCGCCCGGAAATTAGCTGAAAAGCTCGGGATCTATTATGCGATTATTCCTATTCAGGAGGCCTATGATTTTACTGAAAAACAGCTGGAATCTACACAATTTGAAAGCCTGGACGGTTCAGAAGATAAAATAAACCTGGAATTGGATACCCTGGATAAGGAAAATATTCAGGCGCGGGATCGCGGCGGCCGCGTTTTGGCAGGAATTGCCTCTGCACTTAACGCAGTTTTTGTCAATAATGGGAATAAAAGTGAAACCGCCATCGGTTATGCCACGCTATATGGCGATATCAATGGAGCGCTGGCCCCTATTGCCGATCTCTATAAGAATGAAATCTATTCGCTATGCAGACATATTAATGAAATTGAAGAAAAGCCAATTTTTCCTAAAAAGTTATTTGAGATTCCTCCTTCAGCCGAATTAAGTGCTGAACAAAATATCGAAGAAGGAAAGGGCGATCCTTTATATTTTCCCTATCACGACAAGCTTTTCCGGGCTTTTATAGAATTCCGCCTCGATCCGGAAGATATTCTCGAAATGTATATTGACGGCAGCCTGCTTGAAAAATTGAAAATCGAAGAAGGAGTTATTGAAACCTATTTTGAAAATAATGAAAAGCTTATTCTCGACCTCGAAGATAAATGGAGAAAATTTAAGATCTCCTATTTTAAACGAATCCAGGCACCTCCAATAATTGCCGTTAGTCGGCGCGCGTTTGGTTTTGACCTTCGGGAATCACAAAACGGCGTTCATTTTACCCGAAGATACCAGAAATTAAAAAAGAGATTGCTGAAAATAGATTAAATAGCCTGGTAGCTATTAGTAATTTTAGAAATATTTATATCTTTAAGTGTTTAAATCACACTTTTATATGAGAAAATCTGCTATATGTATCCTGGTCCTCCTGTTTTCAGTTGCTATTCAGGCACAAAAGAAACCAGCGAAAATGGTGAATACCGATAACAATATTCGTGTCCGTCTGGTCCAGAATAATGCCGGTATCCCTACTATTTCATCCTTTTATAAAGATGAACAGGTTTTGGAGAATTCCGACCTGGGCCTTCAGCTGGAAAATTCAAATTTGAGCACTGAGTTACAATTTTTAAATATAATGGGGCCGGTAAAGATTCATGAAGAATATTCAATGTTGCAGGGCAAAAAGAAAAATATAACCTATGAGGCGAATCAGTACCTCGCAAGTTATTCCAATAAAAAGGGTGATACATTGCAGCTCATTTTCAATTTATCAAAAGACGGTCTTGCCTTCAGATATTTTCTTCCAAATCATACAGGAGAAACACGAAAAATAGAAGAAGAAAAAACTCAGTATTCTTTTCCTAAAGGAGCGAAAGCCTGGGTACAACCAATGTCAAAGGCGAAAACCGGTTGGGAAAACACAAATCCATCCTATGAAGAACATTACCAAATGGAAATTCCCGTAGACCAAGAATCTCCAATAGGTGAAGGATGGGTATATCCGGCTCTTGTTCATATAAAAAATTACTGGATCCTTATTAGTGAATCTGATCTTCATCGGGATTATGCAGGCACGCATCTTCAGAACACCGGGAGAAAAAACAGTTTACAGGTAGTTTTTCCTCAAAAGGAAGAAGTTTTTCCGGGAGGAGTTTTAAAACCACATTCATCAAAAGACTGGTATTCTCCATGGAGAATACTGGCAATTGGCGATTTAAAGACAATTACCGAGAGTACTTTGGGAACCGATGTTGCGACTCCGGCCAAATATACCAATACCGATTTTATCGAAAGTGGCCTGGCCTCCTGGAGCTGGGTATTATTAAAAGATAATTTCACCACCTTCGAAACCAGCCGAAGATTTATAGATTATGCCTCCCGAATGGACTGGAAATATTGCTTAATAGATGCCGATTGGGATCAAAAAATAGGCTACGAAAAAATGAAAGAGCTGGTGGAGTACGGTAAAAAAAGAGATGTTAAGATTCTTGTCTGGTATAATTCATCAGGTAGTTGGAATGGTACACCTTATACTCCAAAAGGAAAATTGCTTACCAAAGAATTACGCGAAAAAGAATTCAATAAACTCAACGATATTGGTGTTGCCGGTATAAAAGTAGATTTCTTTGGCGGAGACGGCCAGTCTATGATCGCTTATTATCATGATATTATGGAAGATGCCTATGCACATAAGCTGCTGGTAAATTTTCACGGGGCGACCCTTCCCAGGGGTTGGGAACGTACTTATCCTAACCTCATGTCCATGGAATCTATAAAAGGGGAAGAATTTATCACCTTCGAACAGCAAAATGCTGACAGGGAACCTTCTCATGCGGCAATAATCCCCTTCACTCGAAATGTTTTTGATCCTATGGATTTTACACCTATGGTTCTGGATAGCATTCCCGGAATGACAAGAAAAACCAGCAAAGCTTTTGAACTTGCCCTCCCTACTCTTTTCCTTTCCGGTATACAGCATATTGCCGAAATACCTGAAGGTATGGCAAAACAACCTCAGTATGTAATTGATTATATGAGAAATATTCCTACCAATTGGGATGAAAGCCGCTTCGTCAGCGGATTTCCAGGAAAAGATATTGTCATGGCCAGAAGAAAAGGCGAGACCTGGTTTGTTACTGGTATAAACGGTGAAGATATACCAAAAGAGGTAGAACTCGATCTTTCTTTCTTAAATGGAAAAAAGGGAATATTAATAACCGATGATGATAAAAAAGGATTTAAAAAAGAAGAAATTACAGCGACTGATACTTTTTCAGTTTCAATGATTCCCCACGGAGGATTCGTGATGAAATTTGAATAAAAAAAAGCTGCCTAAGAAATCTTTCAATTATTATAGACAGCCATCAAATTTAAAAATAAATCGTTCTATTTTCTCCTCAAAACCTTTTTAGCCTTTTCGACAATAGCCTCGGCATTTAATCCGTATTTTTCAAAAAGCTGCTCGGGTGTTCCACTTTCCCCGAAAGTATCCTGAGTGGCGACAAATTCCTGAGGTGCGGGGTGATTTTCAACTAAAGTACGAGCAATACTCTCTCCAAGTCCGCCCAGAAAATTATGTTCTTCAGCGCTAACCACACAACCAGTCTTTTTTACTGATTTAAGAATAGCTTCCTCATCGAGAGGCTTGATGGTGTGGATATTTATCACTTCCGCGCTTATACCTTCTTCAGCAAGTTTTTCAGCCGCCTGTAGGGCTTCCCATACCAGATGGCCTGTTGCAATGATGGTTACATCTCTTCCTTCGTAAAGTTTCACAGCCTTGCCTATTTCAAATTTCTGATCTTCAGGAGTGAAATTTGCTACTTTGGGGCGGCCAAAACGCAGGTAAACCGGTCCGTCAAGTTCTGCAATGGCAAGCGTGGCTGCTTTGGTTTGGTTAAAATCGCAGGTATTGATCACGGTCATTCCCGGCAACATTTTCATCAATCCAATATCTTCCAGGATCTGGTGGGTTGCACCGTCTTCTCCCAAAGTAACTCCGGAATGCGATGCACATATCTTCACATTTTTTCCAGAATAAGCGATACTCTGGCGAATCTGGTCATAAACCCTTCCGGTCGCAAAATTGGCGAAAGTACCTGCAAAAGGTATTTTCCCTCCAATAGTCATCCCAGCGGCCATTCCCATCATATTGGCTTCAGCGATTCCAACCTGAAAGAAGCGATCGGGATTTTCATCGATAAAATCCTGCATTTTCAGAGAGCCAACAAGGTCGGCACATAAGGCCACCACATTCGGATTCTTTCTTCCCAATTCGGTAAGTCCCGCTCCAAAACCAGAACGAGTATCCTGCTTGCCTGAATCTGTATATTTCTTTGTTGTTGCTGTTTCCATAATTAGTAATCTCCTAAAGTTTCAGGGTTCTGAGACAAAGCTTTTTCCAGTTGCTCATCATTGGGAGCTTTTCCGTGCCAGGCGTGTGTATGCATCATAAAATCAACACCATGGCCCATTTCGGTATGCATGAGCACACAAACCGGTTTTTTATTTCCTGTTCTTGATTTTGCTTCAGTTAAACCATCATAAATTTGTTGAAGATCGTTTCCGTCTTCAATTTCCAGCACATCCCAGCCAAAAGCTTCAAATTTCGCCCTGATATTTCCCATGGGAAGAACATTTTCGGTACTACCGTCTATCTGCTGTCCGTTAAGGTCAACGGTAGCAATAATATTATCCACCTTATTGCCGGCAGCATACATGATCGCTTCCCAGTTCTGCCCTTCCTGTAACTCACCATCACCATGCAGTGAGAAAACAAGGTGTTCATCTTTATTCAGCTTTTTTGCCTGGGCGGCTCCAAGAGCAACAGACATTCCCTGCCCAAGAGATCCGGAAGCAACTCGCACTCCGGGTAAACCCTCGTGAGTTGTTGGGTGACCCTGTAAACGTGAATCGATCAGGCGGAAGGTATTGAGCTCTTCCACGGGAAAGAATCCGTTTCGAGCTAGCACACTATAAAAAACAGGAGAAATATGACCGTTGGAAAGGAAGAACAGGTCTTCTCCTATTCCATCCATTTTGAAATTGGTATCATATTTCATGATCTCATTGTACAAAATGGTAAAGAATTCGGTACATCCCAGCGAACCGCCGGGATGACCTGAATTTACCTTGTGCACCATTCTGAGAATATCCCTTCTTACCTGCGTGGCGAAATCTTCAAGTTTTTTTAACTCATGTTTCATTACTGAAAAGATTTTGCATCCTGAAGAAATTTTTCGAGTCCGCTATCGGTTAACGGATGTTTCAAAAGTCCGTCAATGGAAGAAAGTGGACCGGTCATCACATCGGCACCCAGTTTTGCGCAGTTTACCACATGCATGGTATGGCGTATCGAGGCTGCCAGAATCTGGGTTTCGAATCCGTAATTATCATAGATAAGGCGGATATCTGCAATTAACTGAAGTCCATCAGTAGAAATATCGTCCAGTCTTCCCAAAAACGGCGAAACATAAGTCGCGCCTGCTTTTGCTGCGAGCAAGGCCTGCCCTGCTGAAAATACCAGCGTACAGTTGGTGCGAATGTCATTTTCAGAAAAATAGCGGATCGCTTTTATTCCCTCTTTGATCATGGGCACTTTGACCACGATTTGCGGATGAAGTTCAGCCAGTTCTTTCCCTTCTTTGACAATTCCATCGAAATCGGTTGCCACAACTTCTGCCGATACATCACCGTCGACGATCTCACAAATGTCTTTATAATGTTGTAAAATATTCTCTCTTCCTGTGATCCCTTCCTTCGCCATCAGGGAAGGATTGGTAGTCACTCCGTCTAAAACACCCAGGTCCTGAGCTTCTTTAATCTGATCAAGATTCGCAGTGTCGATAAAAAATTTCATAGTGTTTTATTTTCCGTTGAAAAATAGCATCACAGCTGCCACTATCCCAAGAATGATAATAGAAACTACGATGTCTTTCCAGTTATAACTTAATTTATTATTCTTTTTCTCTTCCTCTGAAATAGTCTGGAAGGTTAGATTCTCTGTCTTTTCTTTCGCCGGAACGCGAGTAAGTAAACTTACCACAACGATCAGCACAATACAGAACAGGAAGAACCATGCTCCGAATGATAGAAAGTTCATATCTCCCAGGTAATACCAGAAGCTGTCATGTGCAAACGATTCTTTAGTGATCTCCAGCACGATACGCAACGCACCCACCAGTAAACCAACAACCAGTGTGGTCAAAGCACCGGGAGCATTGATCCTTTTATAGAAAATTCCCAATAAGAAAACGGCTGTGATCGGGGGAGCGATATAAGACTGAACGCTTTGTAGATATTCATAAAGCACTCCGGAGATATTGGCCATGATAGGAATCCAGATGATACCGATAATTACGATAATTACCGTAGCGATCTGACCTGTTCTTACCAGTTTCTTTTCGGGAGTATTGGGTCTCAATTTCTTGTATATATCCACCGTAAAAAGAGTAGAACAAGAGTTGAATACCGAAGCCAGTGAGCTCATCAGGGCTGCAAGCAATCCTGCGGCCACCAACCCACGTAAACCTGAAGGCAATAAATTACTCATCAAAACAGGAAAAGCCTGATCTGGTGAATCCCACTCCAGTTCACCTCTCATTTTCAGGGTTAAAGCGATAATCCCGGGAATAAGAAAAAGAAACACCGGAAGCAATTTCAATACTGCTCCAAAAATGGTCCCTCTACGGCCTTCCTTTATATTTCGTGCAGTTAATGCTCTTTGTACAATATACTGGTCGGTACACCAATACCAGATCCCAACGATCGTACTGGTGATAAGAAGTGATGGCCAGGGAAAATCGGGATCGGTAGCCGGTCTCCACATATTCAAATATTCAGGGCCTATGGTCTGGGTCATACTTTCCCAGCCTCCAACTTTATCCAGGCCGATGATGGTAAGGGTTGCCGCACCAAAGACAAGAACAATAGCCTGTAAAGTTTCAGTGTAAACAACTGCTCGCATTCCTCCGAGAATTGTATAAATTCCTGTAAGAATAACTGTTCCCAGCGCTCCTGTCCAGAAATCAATTCCGAGTAAAGCCGAAACCACTACGCCACCGGCATAAATGGTAACCGAAATTTTCGTAAGTACATACGCAATGATCGAAAAAACCGAAAGTACCCAGCGAGAACGGGCATCGAACCTTTTCTCAAGAAATTCGGGCATTGTAAATACGCCGCTTCGTGCATAGAAGGGAAGGAAAACCCATCCCAGGATAAGAACCACCCAGGCCTGAATTTCATAAATCAGCATAGGCAGTTTATCCCCCGCTCCTGCGCCGGCGAGTCCTACCACGTGTTCAGAGCCAATATTGGAAGCAAATATCGAAGCTCCCACCACAAACCAGCCTACATTTCTACCGGCCAGGAAGTAATCTTCAGTGTTCGATTGTTTTTTTTGGATCACCCAGATCGCGATTCCCAAAAGAACGGCAAAATAAATGGAAATGGTGATCCAGTCTAAAGTATCTAAAGTCTGCATGTTATTTTACTGAGAATTTATAAGAGGTTTGAGAAGTATATTTTTCTCCAGGTTTCAGCACCACTGAAGGAAATCCCTTCTGGTTAGGTGAATCGGGATAATGTTCCGTTTCCATACAAAAACCGGTTCGTTTTCCATAGGTTCCTCCGCCTTTGGCAGGAAGTGTTCCGTCAAGAAAATTTCCTGTGTAGAATTGCAAGCCGGGTTCGTTGGTGTAAACCTCCATAAATCGGCCACTTTCAGGATGATATGCTGAAGCAGCAAAACGCACGCCGCTATCCTGATTGTTGAGAACCCAGCAATGGTCAAAACCGGGGCCCCTTTTCAATTGTTCATTAGAATTTTCAAGTTCAAGAGCTTTACCAATTTGGGTAGGCTGTGTAAAATCGAAAGGAGTACCTTCTACCGATTTTAACTCTCCGGTAGGAATCAAAGTTTTATCTATTGGCAAAAATTGATCGGCATTTATTTCCACCAAATGATCAAGGATTTTTTCACTAAAATCTCCTGAAAGGTTAAAATAAGAATGATTGGTAAGATTTACGATCGTGGTTTTATCGGTCGTTGCCTCATAAGAGATATCTAGCGAATTATCTTTATTAAGAGTGTAAATTACTGTTACATCTAGATTTCCAGGGTATCCTCCGGCTCCATCCTTACTGGTATGAGTAAGTTTAAGAGAAGCTGAATTTTCATCGGCCTCACCGGGTTCCACATTCCACACAACTTTATCAAAACCTTTATTTCCGCCATGTAAATGGTTAGGACCATCATTGGTTTCCAATTGATATTCCTTCCCTTCTAAAGTGAATTTGCCTTTTGCGATTCGGTTTCCATAACGGCCTATGATCGCGCCAAAGTAGGGACTACCATTCTCGTATTGGGAAAGAGAATCCAGCCCCAGAACGATGTCTTCATAATTTCCATTTTTATCTGGGGCTTTATAGGAGGTAATAATTCCTCCATAAGAGATAACGCTCATTTCGAGACCGCTCTCGTTTGAAAGAATATATTTTTCAACTTTTTCCCCGTTTTTGGTAGTTCCGAAATCTTCAGTTTTAATAGTAAAACCGGTTTCGGCCTGCTCTTCTACAGCGGTTTGCTCCTCCTCTTTTTGCCCGTTTTTACACTGACTGAATAAAAATACCATGGCCATTAAAGCAATTTTGAAAAGATTAGTGGTTGTTTTCATAATTAGGTTTGTTTGTTATTACATTCCGTGCTGGAACAAATGATAGTAGGCCTCGTTGGCATTCAATCTATCTTTGAAATCCCTCACGGTTGTTTTTTCATCGATTACAAGAAGTTCTATTCCTGCAATATCGGCAAGATCTTCTAAAAATTCGGTATTTATTGCCTGGGTATAGACGGTATGGTGAGCACCACCAGCGAGAATCCAGGAAGTCACCGCTGTTTCCATTTCAGGCATTGGCTCCCAAAGCACGCGGGCAACGGGAAGATTCGGAAGATCGGCTTCCGGTTCTACGGCTTCCACTTCATTAACGATCAACCTGAAACGATTCCCCAGGTCGACGAGGGAAGCATTAAGCGCTTTTCCCTTTGGTGAATTAAAAACCAGTCTTACAGGATCTTCTTTTCCTCCAATTCCAAGCGGATGTACTTCACAGGAAGGTTTCGCATCAGCAATGGTCGGACAAATTTCCAACATATGAGAACCCAGAACATAAGCATTATCCTGTTTGAAATGATTGGTATAATCTTCCATAAATGAAGTTCCTCCTTCGAGTCCCTGGCTCATCACTTTCATTGCGCGAAGCAGAGCCGCGGTTTTCCAGTCTCCTTCAGCTCCAAAACCATAGCCATCGGCCATCAGTCGCTGTACGGCAATTCCGGGAAGCTGTTTCAGCTCCCCAAGATTTTCAAAGGTATCGGTAAAAGCCTTAAAGCCTCCTTCTTCAAGAAAAGCTCTTAGGCCAAGTTCAATTTTAGCCGCGTCTACCAGCGACTGTCTCTTTTCTCCACCTTCCTTTAAATTATCGGCAAGATGATAGCTTTCTTCATATTCCTTCAGCAAAGCCTGAAGCTGCTCATCGGTCACTTTATTTACGTGTGCAACCACATCTGATGAATCATAAGCATTTACCGAAATTCCAAATTTGATCTGCGCGGCCACCTTGTCTCCTTCGGTTACGGCAACCTCCCGCATGTTATCGCCAATACGGGCAACTTTCAGGTTTTGAAGTTCATCCCAGCCAAGCGCTACCCGGCTCCAGTTGGAAAGTTTTTTCTGAACGCGTTCCGATTTCCAGTGACCTACGATAATCTTTCTCTTTTTGCGCATTCTTGACATGATGAATCCGAATTCGCGGTCTCCATGAGCCGACTGGTTCAGGTTCATGAAATCCATATTGATATCCTGCCATGGAATTTCAGCGTTAAATTGCGTATGCAGGTGGCAAACCGGTTTTTTAAGAAGTGAAAGTCCGTTGATCCACATTTTAGCTGGGGAAAAGGTATGCATCCAGGTCACAATCCCTATACATTCTTTTTTACTGTTGGCTTCCAGCATCACGTTTGTGATCTCATCGGGCGTTTTAACGGTATCTTTATGAATGATTTTAACAGGTATTGTCTTTGAGTCGTTGAAACCTTTTACGATTTCAGCGGAATTTTTTGCTACCTGTTTTAAGGTTTCTTCTCCATACAGATGCTGGCTTCCCGTAACGAACCAGATCTCTTTTGTTTCAAAATTTGTCATTTTCTGTTTTTATTTCTGACCGTAGTAAGCATCCTTTCCGTGCTTACGCTCATAATGTTTTTTAATAAGTGAATCTTTAAGTCTTGGGGCATCAGGATTTATCTGAAGCGTTAAATAGGCCATTTCAGCAACCGCTTCCAGCACTTTACTGTGATAAACCGCCTTTGCCGCATTTTTTCCCCAGGTAAACGGACCATGATTTCCGAGTAAAACCATGGGCACTTCTTTATAAGAAAGCCCTTTTTCTTTAAAGCAATCCAGGATTTGAATGCCGGTATTGTGCTCGTAATTTCCTTCTATCAAGTCATCCCTCATGGGGGCTGCACAGGGAATATCTTCGGTTAAATGATCGGCATGAGTGGTTCCAAAAATTGGAATATCTTTTTGTGATTGTGCCCAGGCTACCGAATAAGTTGCATGCGTATGTGCAATTCCGCCGATTTCATCCCAGTTTTTATAAAGGAAAGCATGTGTTTTGGTATCAGATGAAGGGCGCATTTTTCCTTCAATGACGTTATTTTCAAAATCGAGAATAACGATGTCTTCAGGTTTCAGTTCCTCGTAAGGAACACCGCTGGGTTTAATGGCAAAAACGCCATTTTCACGATCTACAGCACTTACGTTTCCAAAAGTATAGATCACCAGCCCCAGCTCATTGAGCTGCATATTCGCTTCGTAACACTCCTGTTTTAAATCCTTAAACTTCGACATTCTCTTTATTTTTTTTGCTGATATTATTTTCGATAAAAGCAGCCAATTCCTTGTATTCGTTCATGAATTTAGAATATTCTGTCAACTTTTCCGGTTGCGGATGATATTCGGCTTCAAAAGGACTTCCTAATTTCTTGCTCGCTTCAATGACATTTGAATAATGTCCGGCGGCAACGGCTGCATAGATCGCTGCTCCAAGTGCCGGTGCCTCGTCAGATTCCGCAACTTTAATTGGCATATTGAGTGTGTTTGCAAGGGTTTGCATAATGTAAGCCGATTTTCTTGCCACACCTCCAATACCAATCACCTGCTCTATTTTCACGCCTTCTTCCTGAAAACGCTCCACGATCATCTTCGCACCAAAACAGATGGAATTGATCAGTGCTTTAAAGATATGAGGCGCTTTGGTCCCTAATGACAAATTACTAATTGCCGCTTTTAATTCCTGATTGGCATCGGGAGTCCTTCTCCCGTTGATCCAATCAAGGGCCACGGGAATACTTTCTCCAAGATCAAGCTCTTCAGCCTGTTTGGACAGCTGCGGAATAAAGTTTCCTTCAACTTCCAGTCTTAAAGCCTCCTTTTGTTCTTCGGAAAGAATTTCAGAAGAATAGACAAGATTTTCCAGGGGCCAGTTCAGAACATCTTTGAACCAGGCGAGCACATCACCAAAAGCAGACTGTCCAGCTTCCAGACCAATCATGCCGGGGATTACCGAGCCGTCTACTTGTCCGCAAATACCTTTAACAGTAGTGGTTCCTATTTCATCATTTGGCGAAACCATGATATCACAGGTGGAAGTACCCATTACCCTTACCAGGGAGTGTTTATCGATCTGGGCTCCCACTGCACCTGAATGAGCGTCAAAAGTTCCAACTGCAACAACGCAATTCGTTGAAAGGCCTAATTTTCGGGCCCAATCAGCATTAAGATTTCCGGCTACCTGGTCAGAAGTATAGGTTTCAGAATATAACTTGTCTCGTAATTGAGCTAAATACGGATCCAGTTTTGTGAGAAAATCTTCCGAAGGAAGACCGCCCCATTCCTTATGCCACATAGCTTTATGTCCCGCGGCGCATCGGCTTCTTTTAAAATTTTCAAGATCAGAATCTACCAGTAAATAGGTCATCAGGTCGCAATGTTCCATCCAGGAATAAGCCGCATTTTTCACTTTTTCATCCTCGCGAACGATATGAAGTATCTTTGCCCAGAACCATTCCGAAGAATAAATTCCGCCTTCGTATTTGGTATAATCCGGACCTCCCCAGCTGCGTGCAAGATCATTGATCTCGTTGGCCTCATTTATAGAGGTGTGATCTTTCCACAAAACCATCATGGCATTAGGGTTTTCAGCAAATTCCTTTTTTAATGCCAGCGGCTGTCCAGCCTGATCGACCGGAACCGGTGAAGAACCCGTGGTATCAATACAGATTCCGGTAATGGCATCGGCCTTTACCCCGCTTTTAGTGATTACCTCCTTTATAGTATTTTCAAGGCCCTCGATATGATCAAGAGGATGCTGGCGAAATTGATTTTCAGAAGGCGTACAATATCTTTTTTCTTTCCATCGCTGGTACCAGTGTACCGCCGATGCTTCTTCTTTACCGCTTTCCACATTGACCAAAACCGCCCTTACCGAATCGGTTCCATAATCAAGTCCTATCACATATTTACTCATTTCTATTCGTTTAATATTTTCAAATATATCAAAATAGAATTATTAAGTGTAATAAAAACACTTATAATTACTCAAATATTATTTTATATTGATTTTAACCACATTTACCGAATAAGGCTCGAGTTCAAGTTCAAGTTCTCTACCATCGATTTCCAGGCTCTTAACCTCGGGACTTATATTTTTTCGATTTTCCAAAGAATTTTCAGCGGATAAATCGTCATCTTTCAATACTATTAAATCTCCTTTAGAACCCGGTTTCACACCCTTTAGTTTTAATTCGACCTCCATTTCTTTCTTTGAGGTATTGACCAATTTCACAATGAGCTGATTATTTTTCTCATCGCGTACTGCCGAAGCATAAAGATCCTGCTGCCCTGTTAAAGGCTTACCATTCTCTGTCACCGAAACAAGATCGGTTCCCTTATTATTGGCGAAGAGCTTTTGAACATAATAATTGGGAGTTCCATAAGATTTCAAATTATCGAACCAGATCAGATCGGGAGTCCACTGCCAGGCATCTTTATGAGCCATTAATGGAGCATAAGAGGTCATATAAACCACATCGGCATTTCTTTCCAACCCGGTCATGAACGCCGCTTCAGAAAGTGCGGTTTCCCAATTGTTCTTATTTTCGGGACTGGCAATACCCACACTTTGTGCTGCGTACTCTCCGGCAAAAACTTTTGGCCCGTTACGGTCATAATCATCATATCGGGTGGCATTCTCGCGGAACCATTTAGGCGGCTTATAATAATGTTCGTCAATGATCTCGGCATTAAGCTTTTTTAATTGCTCCCAGCCATAATCGAAATAATCGCCTTCCGGAAAAGGTCCGCTACCGGAGACAATTGTTATATCAGGATATTTTTCCTGTATTGCTTTCTGAAAAACTTTAAAACGTTCAATATATTCCGGGCCCCATTGTTCATTCCCGATACCGATGTATTCCAAACCAAAAGGTTCGGGATGTCCCATTTCAGCGCGGATCTTTCCCCATTTTGAATCAACGGGACCATTTGCGAACTGGATGAGATCAATGGCATCCTGAACATAGGGATCAAGTTCGTCCATAGGAACCAGTTCGCCGGTATTGAACTGGCAGGCAATTCCCACCCCCAAGATTGGCAAAGGCTCGGCACCTATATCCTCAGCTAACTGAAAATACTCGTAATAACCAAGTCCGAAACTTTGATAATAATCGGGAGTAAGCCTATGAGAAAATTCAGTATTCCATCGGTTTACCAGCAATTCACGGTCTTCTACAGGGCCTACCGTCTTCTTCCACTGGTATCTTTTGGCAAGTGTTCTCCCTTCCACGATGCAACCACCGGGAAAACGGAGAAAACCTGGATCCATATCGGCCAATAACTGAACGAGATCTTTGCGCAGACCGTTCTTTCTTCCTTTCCAGGTATCCACCGGAAAAAGTGAGATCATATCCAAATCTATGTCGCCGTTGCCCTCAAAGGTGACCTGAAGTTTGGCTTTTTCAGCGGTTTCAGTAGCGGTAAAAACCGATTCGTAGGTTTTCCACTGCTCAGAATCGGGAGAAATACTGGTCTCTCCAATCACTTCCCCGTCTTCATCAATTAGCTTAAAATGGATCTTTTCAATTCCCTTTGGCTGAGCCACTTCTACCGATAAGCGATATTCAGCATCTTTCTTGATACCCATGCCGCGGTAACCCTCATTGATAAGTTTATATCCGGAAGCGTCATTCACGGTAATCCGGGCAAAATTGTGATTTCCGGTGGTGTCCTGAAACTGTATAATACGGGCGATTCCTGAGTTTTTATTAAAGGAATGTCTATCAGAATTCGGTTCTATCCATCCCATTTTCGGAAGTTCGAATTCAAAAGATCGGTTTTTCACTTTTTCGGCATATAAACCGCCATCGGCCGCGAAATTGATATCCTCGAAGAAGATCCCGTACATGGTAGGCTGAATTTCAGCTACCGTTTTCGCCGCGTTTACTTTCAGCTCATGTTCCTGGGCCGTCATCGTTCCCAGTGAAAATATCACCGAAAGAATCATTAATATTTTATCAAACTTTTTCATGCTTAGCTTATATTTTGATTTTTTTTTGAAAATTTTTAATTAAAAGGTTCTAATTCCGGCCATCCATCTACCCATTTGATCTCTTTTATTCCAAGCTTCGGAGCACCATTGTCATGGGCGTCGTAAGCATGGAAAAACATCAAATCTTTCCCTTCAAAATTATAGATACTATTGTGGCCTCGGCCGTACCAGTCTTCATTCCCTTTAAGAATGACCGTTCCACCTCCTTCAGATAATGGGATTCCCTCTTTATCAACATAAGGTCCTGTTACATTCTTAGACCGGCCTACTGCCACCTTATAGGTACTGTTCTCACCCCGGCAACAAAGATCCCAGGAAAGGAAAAGATAATACCAGTCGCCTTTTTTATAGATAAATGGAGCTTCCAGTGCCGCGTCCCCAGGATCAGCATCAGGGATTTTGAAACTTCTTTCCCGTCTTGCAATGGTATGCCATTCCTGAGGTTTAGCTATCTTGGTAAGATTCTTATCCAATTTCACCAATTTAAGTCCGTTCCAGAATGATCCGAAAGCCAGCCAGGGCGTGCCTTCTTCATCAATTATCAAGTTCGGATCGATGGCATTCCACATATCGCGGTTAGGAATTGAGCGAATCACGATGCCATGATCCACCCAGTTATAGTCTTTATCATCAGGATCAAGTGTGGTATTGGTAGCAACCCCAATGGCAGAAGTATTCTTTGCAAAAGCCGAAACTGAATAATAGAGATAATATTTCCCGTTATGATAAGAAATATCGGGTGCCCAGATGTGGTTCTTAAAATCGGGAACCACAGAATCTGTCCATTCTGGCTTTTCAGGAAATACCGGAGGTTCTTTTTTCCAGTTTTTAAGGTCTTTGGAACTATATACACCAATACCCCATCCGGTATTATAGAGATAATAGGTATCGTTCTGTTTAATTACAACCGGATCGTGAACTCGAATGTCCTGAGCATTGGAATTCATAAAAATCCCAATAAAAATCAGAAAAAATATACTTATTGAATTTTTCATATTATTCGTTTTTAAGACCTTCCGAAGTCATAATAACTTTTCTCAGGCTCCCATCTTCATTATAATACAAGGAATCAATGCAGACCGAACGATGGAAACTTCCTCCTCCTGGCTGAATACCTCCATTATGATAAATAAAATACCACTTATTCTTGAAATTGATAATTGCCTGATGGTTGGTATTGCTGTTTCCGGCAATTTCATTTAAAATGCCTTTATATGCCCAGGGTCCTTCTATAGATTTGCTCATAGCGTAGGCTGTCCTTTCCGGAAAACCGTATGCATAACTCAAATAATACCAGTCGCCTTTTTTGTGGATCCAGGGAGCTTCGGTATATCCAGGTAGTTTTACAGAATGTATAGGCCCGTCAAATTCGATCATATTCTTCTTCAGTTTCGCCCAATAACACACTGTATTTCCCCAGTAAAGATAGGCCTGGCCATCATCATCTATATAAACGGTAGGATCGATATCATCCCAGGAAATATTAGTCTCTTTGGTCATGTCATTGGTGACAAGTGCAGAACCCCGGGCGTCCTTGAAAGGTCCCAAAGGATTATCGGCTACAGCGACTCCAATTGCTTTTCCAGGTTTGGTAGCATGTTCCACGCTCACATACCAGTAAAACTTTCCATCACGTTCAATGACCTGGGCTGCCCAGGCATCGGCTTTTGCCCAGCTAAAATCAGATACTTTTAACGGAACAGGATGCTCTTTCCAGTTTTTCATATCGGCTGAAGAATATACCAGCCAGTCATTCATTTTATAAAAATGAAAGTCATCGGGCGCCTCATCGTGACCTGTGTAAAGGTAAACCGAGTCTTTATAGACCAGTGCCGCAGGATCAGCCGTGAATTTATCCTTTATAACCGGGTTGAAGAATTGCTCATTCTGTGCCTGAACGAAACCGAAGAAACCCAATAGTAGAAAATATAAAATCCTTCTCATTTTATTCTTTTTTCATTAATCTAACGCCATATATGCCGGCAGTCCGGAAACCCTCCATTGCCTCAAATCGTACGGTGAGTTTTTCGCTATTTTCTGCCATAACTTCTTTAGGTAGCATATAATCTTCTGTAAAAAAAGTATAACCTTTACTACCATCAAGGTTTTCTTCAGCAATTAATATGTCATTTACATAGATTCTAAACTTACGGTCGCTGTCAAGACCAAAGTAGGTGATTCGAACCTTTTCGGCTTCGTGGTTATTATTTTTAAGTTCATAGCTAAACCAACCGGACGCGTCGCGCCAATGCCTGTCCTGATTCACACCGATATTGGAATTCTCACTTTTAATAAAATGATCGGACTCCGGTTGCTGTTCGCCGGGCGCCACTTTATCGATCGTAAGGACTTCCAGTTTTTGTTCTTTAACTTCTTCTTCCCTTCCTTTTTTCTCGATTTTGGCAAGGCTTTCAGGAGTTTCTACCGGAAGGTAAATCACATACCTTGAATCGTGAATTTTATAAAAAGGAACAAATTCGAGCTTCTTAAATTTGGCAGGATATAAAATTTCTGAAGCCGAAAACTGAAGTTTAGAATCGTCTGCTTTTTGAACAAATTGAGAAATATCCTGGGAGGTTTTGTTTAAAAAAAGAGGCGTTTCAGATAGCGGGATTTTTTTTCCTTCAGGAATATGTCCGCCCCTACTGGCATCAGCATATAATCCTTTTAAATCCTTTTCTCCTGTCTTAGCTCCCAAAACAATCGGCCCATATTCCAAAGCGTTGTAATCGGACCCGTCTGGAAGAGCTTCAGAAGAAATATGCATGGGCAGCTTAATTTCTACCTTATCAGCATTTTTCCATCTTCTTTTTACCGAAACGTAAGATCCGGCTTCATTTTTAAAGTCGACCGGTTTTCCATTCACCAAAACCCGATACTCACCCCGATTTACCCATGAGGGATAGCGCAGCATTAGGTTTAACTGTTGTGGTTTCTCCAATTTTAGAGTAAGCGAGGTTGACTGCTCTTCGGGGAAATTCGTTTGCTGAATAAGTCTAAGATTTTTGTCCTTCCACGTTAAAATGGAGGGAATAAATAAATTCACATATAAATCTTCGTTGGTATGCGCATATATAAATTCATTGTATTTCCCGTGGTTTTCCATACCTGAACCCACACAGCACCAAAAGCTGGTTTCGGGCTGTGAATATACTCTGTAATGTTCTGGCCGCATTGGCGTGAAATAGACAAAGCCACCTGTATCGGGGTGCTGGGAAGAAAGAATATGATTATAAAGTGCTTTTTCATAATAGGCCGAATACTTTTCTTCCGGGTGAGCTTCAAATAACTTTTCAGTTAATTTCAGCATATTATAAGTGTTACAGGTTTCAGGCCCCTGTACGCTATTGATCATGGATGAAAAATCATCGGCCGGATTAAAATGTTCACGTACGCTGTTACCACCAATGGCAACGGTGCGTTCATTTACCACATTATTCCAGAAATAAGTAGCGGCATCATGATAATCTTTATTCCCGTCTACTTCAGAAATGGTTTCAAAACCGATCACTTTCGGAATCTGGGTATTGGCATGCATCCCATTGAGGATATCTTTTTTATCCTCCATTGGCTTTAATAATGCCTTTTGGGAGAAATTATAAGCCAGGTCAAGGTATTTTCTATCCCCAGTAATTCTTGCAACATCGGCAAAAACTTCATTTAAACCTCCATGTTCAGATTTCAGCATTTCCTGGATCTGTTCTTTCGACAAATTTTTTGTTTCTTCGATCATCCAGTCAGTAAAATCTATAAGCATTTCTTTGGCCTGTTCCAAACCGGCAATCTCATAGGCATCCCTCAAACCTGCATAAGTCTTGTGAATATTATACAATGGCACCCAACGATCATTTAGACTAAAACTGCCGGCATCTATTTGGCCATTGGCGATCTCTTTCCACAGTTCTTTACTTCCCGGAACCCCTCCAATATATCCGTTCCCGTTTGCCTCCTGAACTTTTTTTAATTCGTCAAGCATATATTTTAAGCGATCAAGAGCTTCCTGGTCACCGGTAGATGCAAACATTTGTGCCAATGCAGTTAGATAATGACCGGCAATGTGGCCGTCAAGACCGGTGTTTTCCCAATTCGGATAATTTTCAGCTTTCGGATCAAGTCCGGCTTCTTTCAGAAAAGGCGCCAGCAGGCGGTCAGGCTCCAATTCCTTCATATAATGAAGATCGGTGAGCATGGCTTTCCGAAAAGGGCTTTCGGTAAGCTGAACGTCCTGCAGTTTGAATAACCTGATCTTTTCAGTTTGAGCATGCATCAACCCGAAGCTCAAAAAAGCCATGAGTAAACAAATCTTATATGCTGAAAATAGTTTCATCAAACCAAATTTTTTAATCTATCTTCTTACCCCAGACCGCAGTGCCTTCGTTATTCAATCCGGTTAAAAGGATTGTTCTATCGATATTATTTTCCCAGTCGCGGCCATATTCAACATACAGTTTATCAGTAAATCCATTACCCCAGTTCAAGGTCAGCCACGGAGCATCATAAGTCCAGGAGTTTGCGCTGTCTCCGTTAATGGAGCCGTCAGCATTCAACTCAAGAGAAATAGAAGTTTGAAAATCGGGGGAAGTCTGTTCATCGGCAAACCCGGGAACCACTGAATATCCCAGGATGATTTGCTCATAAGTCCCAACCAGGTCATTTTCAGAAATAGTGCTTTGCTCCACATCGGCAAAACGTTCGGGAGATACCACCGGCCAGCCATCTTTTGTCCAATGGATTTTCCGTACATGGAGATCCATAAAATAACTGTCAACGCCCGGCCTTCCCTGGTGGGCAATAAAATATTGGCCTTTACCATTATTAAAAACAGTTGGATGCGCCACACCCTGCCATCCCGAATGACCGTTAAACTTGTAAGGTGCAAGAATCATGGGGATATTGTCTGAAGCCTCATTAAGATTATCTCCATTAAAATCATAGAAAGGGCCTTCTGGAGAATCACTTCTTCCCACTCTTACATTATATTTGGTCTGAAGCCAATCGTAAGAAATGAACATATAATATTTTTCAAAATCGGAATTGTAAATAACCTCGGCTCCTTCAATGTTCCCGTTGATTTTTCCCCCGGTAAAACCTCTTTGAGCAACGCGTGTACCTTTTGATCCTGGATTTTTTGGTAATCCTGTTGAAGGATCCAGTGCAAGCACATAAATCCCGTCCCAGGCTGAACCATAATACAGCCATTGCTCGCCTGCAGGAGTTTTAACTACCGTTGGGTCAATCGCATTGGTTTGTACGGTATTATCATTTTGGGAAGTAACCACTAATCCTTTTTCCGTCCATGGTCCTAAAGGAGAACTAGCGGTGGCCAATCCGATAACGCTCAGGCGCGGAGTAGGGCTACTCAATGAATAGTACAGACGATATTCGCCATTATACTCCATGGCGTAAGGGGCCCAGAGCGATTGAAAAGGATCATCACCCTTTGATTTTATAAACTGACTTCCTTTTTCAGGCAATCCATCGAATACCCACCCTAGAAAACTCCATTTAATAAGGTTTTTAGATTTTCTAATTTGTATCCCGGGCCTGATTTCCGATCCGTAAGAAACATCGGTGCTATAGGAATAATAAGTGTCACCAGCCTTAATTATCGAAGGATCGTGGACGTTGTAAAGTCCCCAGCTGTAAACATTTTCAGCTCCGGCTACATCATAATAAGTATCGGTAATGGCCGTAAAATCAATTCCCGTTTCGGTGGGATTTTCTTCGCCTCCGCCATTCTGACCTTCTCCAGGTGCAGGATTTGGTCCTGGATCTTTGGGATCATCTTTACTACAGGAAAACAGTGAAATTGAAACAATTCCCAGGATGAATACCCATATATGTAGTTTGTGCTTTTTCATATTATTTTTCAGAAAGCATTACCACGGAAAATGGAGGAAGCTCAACTTTTAATTTTCCCTTCTTTAATTTAAAATCTTTAAATTCTTTTGGCTGAATTTTTTTCGGATTTTCAAATGAATTATAATCCTGAACTTTGTTAGAAGTCAAAATTTCAGCGGTTAAACCATCAATTTTAAGATCTGAAAGATCCAGTTCTACTTCATGATCTTCTTCCGCATCAATATTCACCAGAGAAACATGCACTTTTCCTTCCTTAGAGCGGGAAGCAGAGACCGAAATAGCCGGAAGGCTTTCCCCGTCTAATTCATAATCTACACTTTCAAGTTCAACAGGAATCAAATCGGCGTCCTGATGCACTTTATACATTTCCATTACATAATAGGTGGGAGTGAGCAACATCTTTTCACCATCGGTAAGGATTACTGCCTGAAGCACATTAACGGCCTGGGCCAAATTCGCCATTTTCACCCTCCTTGCATGGTTATTAAAAATATTGAGTGTGGTGCCGGCAATCATAGCGTCACGCATGGTATTTTGCTGATACAGGAAGCCTGGATTGGTTCCTTCTTGCGGATTATACCAGCCACCCCATTCATCAACGATGAGGGCCACTTTATTTTCAGGATCATATTTTTCCATGATCGCGCTATGTTTTGTCACCAGCTCATCCATCATCAGTGCGCGTTGCATGGTTTTGAAATATTGTTTTTCGGTAAAATCGGTTGCAGAACCTTTATCATTCCATTCCACGAAAGAATAAGAATGAAGGGCCACACCGTCAAGAAGGAATTTCGGGATTTCTCTCATAAGAACTTCTGTCCAGTGATAATCATCAACATTGGCGCCTGAAGCAATACGGAATAATCCCGCACCATTAGACCAGTCGGTCATGAAAGTGGCGTATTTTTTATAGATGTTGGCGTAGTATTCAGCGGTCATATGGCCACCGCAACCCCAGGCTTCGTTACCGATTCCCCAGTATTTTACATTCCATGGGTCTTCTCTACCATTTTCCCGGCGAAGGTTTGCCATTGGGCTTTCTCCGGCGTGATTAACATACTGCACCCAGTCGGCTAATTCTTTTACGGTACCGCTACCCACATTGGCTGCCAAATAGGGTTCGGCTCCGAGTTCTTCACAAAGATTGAGAAAATCGTGAGTTCCAAAACTGTTATCTTCTGTTACTCCTCCCCACCACTGGTTCACTATAGTAGGACGATCTTCTTTAGGGCCTATTCCGTCTTTCCAATGGTAGGTATCGGCAAAACAGCCGCCAGGCCATCGTAACACCGGAATATTTAAATTTTTCAGAGCTTCAATAATATCGTTTCGCACTCCGTTGGTGTTTGGGATTGAACTATCCTCTCCAACATAGAGTCCGCCATAAATTAAATGACCCAGGTGTTCGGCGAAATGTCCATAAATATTTTTGTTAATAACAGTAGGATTCTCGGAAGGATTCAATACAATTTCAGATACCTCCTGAGCTTTTACTCCGGTCGCAGCAATCGCGAATATTACCGTTAATATAAAATTCAATTTTTTCTTCTTCATCATTCTGTTAATTAAAACCTGATGACCCAGAGGCCATCAGGTAATTGAGCTAAAACAACTATTAAAACTATTCAGAAATCTCTTAGTAACCAGGATTCTGTTCAGTTCCGGGATTATTATCTATTTCCAACTGTGGAATAGGGAAATATTCTCTTCCTTCCTGATAGAACTGGAATTCAGGATCTCTCTGTATCAACCAGTCAAGTCTGCTATCAAGCCATCCCCAACGACGAATATCATCAAACCTGTGACCTTCCAGTGCAAGTTCAAGAAACCTTTCATGAGCAATTTGTTCAAACATTTCCTGTTTTGTCATATTAGGTTTTACTTCTCTAAGGTCCGGAAGATTTACACGATCTCTTACCATTTGAACATAGTCATAAGCGGCATCGGTATTTCCTGTTTCATTCAGGGTTTCGGCATACATCAAAAGGACATCTGCATATCGCATGATCCTTTCGTTTATTCCGGAACGCCAGTCGAATTCATCAGCCCTGTCGCCGTATGAATTTTGATATTTATTGACGAATAGCGCATTAAGATCGGAAGGATTGTTCGCGTAGAATTCAGAAAAATCATGTCCGTAAAGAGTATATCCATTAGGATCGTTCCATGCAATGGTGACATTCAATCGCGGATCAACTTCTCCATTCACTGTTTTCTCTTTCATAAATTCGTCAAACAGGGTCTGTGTTGGTTGTACATCAGTCCATCCGAATCCTCTTGGAGCATAGGTGATGGCCCGGGCAGAAGTTTTACCCCATCCTGATTGCGGTGCACCACCCCAGCCAAGATCCACTCCACCGGCTTCCCGGCTGAATTGCACTTCGAAGATAGATTCAGAATTATTCTCATTTTCCTTCGTGAAATTGTCTTTATAATCGTCAACCAAAGAATATACACCAAGGTCAATTACTCTCTTGAAGCTTTGTTTCGCAGATTCAAATTGATCATTGAACAGCTGAGCTTTTCCCAGGTAGGCAATAGCTGCGCCTTTTGTTGCGCGGCCAACATCACCTGCATCTAAACCAGATACATCATTATAACTTACCGGAAGCATCTCTATAGCTTTTGAAAAATCATCCATTACCTGCGCCCAGGCTTCTTCCTGAGTTTTTTGTTCATGATAAATCTCTGTACTTAAGGGAACAGGAACATTTTTGAACAGGTCAACAGCATGAAAAAGATATAAGCCTCTTAAAAAATAAGCCTGACCTAAAATTCTGGTTTTTAAATCTTCATTTTCAAATTCAATATCCGGCACATTTTCCAGCACCTGGTTGGCGCGATAAATACCCTGGTAATAAGTTTCAAAGGCCCAACCGTAAATAGAGGGATCGGCAATACTGGAATTAAATCTTCCCACATTAAACATTGCTCCCCATGGACTTTGACTCCTGGAGTCATCACCTTTTAGATCTAAAAGCAACGGAGTACTTCTCATATACGTACCATCTGTTAACAAACTTCCATAAACAGAGTTAATACCTAAAAGGGCGTCATTAGCGTCTTGCCAGAATGATTCAGTTGTTTCTGTATTAGGATCATTCTGAACAAGATCTTCTTCTTTCACACAACTGTTCATTAGGACGAGCCCAGAGATCAGTAGTGTATATAAAATTATTTTATTTTTCATTTTTATTCGTTTTAATCAGTTTATTTAAAAATCTACCTGTACACCTAATGCCACTGTTCGTGGATTAGGGAAACTTCCTCTCGCAAAACCTCTTGAAAATAAACCATCGCTTAGGAAATCGGGATCATAACCTCGATATCCGCTGATTGTTAATACATTTTGACCAGTTACATATACCCTCGCCTGACTTACGAATAAATCTTCTGGTAGCGGAATGGTATAACCTAATTGAACATTCTGAAGTTTGATATAACTTCCGTCTTCTATAAATCTGTCTGAAGCTCTGTTATTTCCGTTTGGATCTCCAATAATCGGCCTTGGCACATTTGTATCGGTATTTTCTGGCGTCCAGTAATTTAGTTCATCAATATGGTGGTTGGTATATTGCCCGACCATCAATCCCTGATAGGTAGCGTTGAAAACTTTATTACCCGCATTTCCCTGCCAGAAAAATGAAAAGTCAAAATTCTTATAGGTACTGCTAAAATTAAGACCATAATTCACTTTTGGAATGGTCACGCCCTGGAAGGTACGATCATCATCAGTAATGAGGCCATCGCCATTTACATCTACAAATTTAACATCTCCAGGTGCTGCACCAGGCTGATTGGCATGAGCATCAATTTCTTCCTGGCTTTGAAAAATACCTTCAGTTTCGAAAGCATAAAGTTCACCTATTGAACGACCTACCTCTGTTCTTGAGGCTGCTCCTGAAATTGGAAGATCATCTTTTCCAATCTTGATAACTTTATTACTGAGGGTTCCTAGATTTGCCGAAATGTTATATTGAAAAGCATGCTCTGCGTTACTGTAGCCAAGAGTGAACTCTAAACCACTATTTTCAATAATCGCGGCATTGGTGGTAATACTTGCAGGAAATGCACCTGTGGAATACGGAAGAGGCACATCGGCCAAAAGATCGCTTGATCGCTTTTTAAAATACTCAGCAGTAAATTGCAGTTTATTATTAAACATCCCGGTTTCTATAGCCGCGTTAACGGTTTCTGTATCTTCCCATTTTACATCTGGATCTTTTATATCTATAGCAATGGTTCCCGGTGCAAGACTATTACCAAAAGCATAACTTGCAAAAGGATTCACTACTGCAGCATAATCATAAACCCCAATAGTATTGTTACCAAGCTGGCCATAACCACCTCTTATTTTAATAGTATTCCACCATTCCGGCAAATCTATAAAAGACTCATTATGAAGTTTCCATGCTCCTGAAACCGAGAAATAATCACCAGTATTGTTTTCGGGTGCAAAAAGGGAAGTTTTATCCCTACGGAAATTTACCGTTAAAAGATAACGATCATCATATCCGTAATTTATTCTACTTAAATAGGAAAGAGACGTAACTGTATTTCTGTATTCGGTACCTGAAATAGCATCGGCATATTGAATTTCACCTATTTCATCTGGAAGAAAACCTACTCCTCTGCCTGTAGTAACCTCGTAATCACTGCGCTCCTGAATCACACCTGCCAACGCTCCAATGGTATGTTTACCAAATTCCTTATCATAGGTAAGCAGGTTATCAATAATTGTTCTAACCGTGCTTCCATTAGATACGTCTAATGCTGCTTCATCTGGAGTAGTAATATAGTACCACCCCAGGTCGCTGGGCGGATTAAAGAATTTATTCTTAAAATCAAGCCTGTCGGCACTTGCTCTGAACTTATAGGTAAGTCCATCAAGAATATCATATTCAGCATTTATATTTCCCAGAAAACGGTTTCTTTCACTCAGGTTTGTAATGAGACTCTGATAACCAATAACATTCAGGGTTATTGCTCTTTGAGTAAGGTTATCGGCTCCACCAAAACCTCCCAGCCTATTTTCATCGTAAACCGGCATAGTGGGAATTGCCTGAAGCAAATCTACCACAGCAGTTTCACCGGGTAAATATTCGCTAAAGTTATTTTTATCAGAACTGGTATAAGCCAACTTCGCACCATATCGAAAACGGCCTTTTTCCCCATTCAGATCTAAAGTGGTGGAATACCTTTCGTAATCCTGCGGAGTTGTAAAATACCCGGTATTTTTAAAATAATCAAGATTTAAATTATAACGCATAGTTTCTTTTCCTCCTGAAAGACTAAGGTTATGATCCTGTACCACACCGGTATCATAAGCCGCTTCCTGCCAGTCAGTATCTACATCGTCAATATATAAGGAACTGTTCGGATCATTACCAGGAACGACTTCCAGGCCGGCATTTATCTCTGCAGCACTGGTTATTTGCTGATATTGAACCCGATTGGTAAGTGGAATGGTTTTAGGAACTGTTTGAAATCCGATCTCCGATTTGTAGGAGATTCGGTTAACACCTGCTGTACCCTGTTTAGTAGTGATGATTACAACGCCATTTGCACCTCGTTGTCCATAAATTGCAGCAGCAGATGCATCTTTAAGCACCTGGATACTTTTGATTTCCCCGGTAGGAAAATCGAAGGGTGAGTCTACAATCACACCATCAATAACGAAAAGCGGATTGTTATTATTAAATGAAGTTATCCCTCTAATTTTAATGTTCACAAAACCTCCTGGTTCTCCGGAAGATTGGACGGTCACACCTGCAGCCTGCCCCTGAAGGAGTTTGGCAACATCAGGAGAAATAACCTTTTTAGCTTCATCGGCATCTACCACACTTACAGATCCTGTAAGATCTGATTTCTTCTGTGTGCCGTAACCAACCACAACAACATCATCAAGAGATTCCATGTCGTCAGCTAAAGTTACATCAAGGCGATCCTGATTATTAACCTCTATTTCCCTGGATTTAAAGCCTACATAAGAAAATTGAAGAACTGCTTCAGGGGAAACTTTTATGGAATATTCTCCCTCCATATTTGTCACCACTCCATTAGAGGTTCCTTTTTCAATAACGTTTACTCCAGGAAGCGGTAGTCCATCGCCAGCAGATTTCACTACGCCGGTTACCACATGTTGTTGGGCAAACGTAGAGAGGCTCATAAAGGCGAAAATCGCGAATAATAGGCGAAATCGGTTTCGCCGGGTTTGCTTTATTCTCATAGTTTAAGATTGAAATTAATAAGTGTGATTTTTACATTTCCAAATTAATTAAAGTTTTTTTAAAAAACCAAAATTATTTTTACAATTATTTAACTTTGTATGTGTTAAAAAGAGAATCCGCTAATGATTCCGGCCGTTTATTTTGTAAAAATATTTTAAAAGCCATCTGAAGAATATTTTTAAATTTGCCTCCATGATTAATAATTACTCTGCTGAAGACAAGGTTCTGCTCGCTGTTGACTGTATAATTTTTGGTTTTGATAAAGAAGATTTAAAAATTCTTCTCATTAAAAGAGATTTTGAACCTGAAAAGGGAAAATGGTCTTTAATGGGCGGTTTTCTGCAACAACAAGAAAATCTTGATGAGGCGGCCAGCCGAATTCTTCGAACTCTTACCGGGATCAACAATGTTTACATGGAGCAGCTCCACAGCTACAGTAAAGTTGATCGCGATCCCGCAGAACGAACTATCTCGGTAGCTTACTACGCCCTAATAAACATCCAGGACCACAATGAGGAGCTTATAGAAAAATACAGCGCAAAATGGTTTAGCGTAGCCAAAGCTCCAGATCTTATTTTTGACCACAATATCATGGTCAGGCACGCCATAAGCCGTCTCCGATATAAAACATCCAAAGAGCCTATAGGCTTTGAACTTCTTCCTCCTAAATTCACCATGCGCCAGCTTCAAAAGCTGTATGAAGCCATTCTCGATGAAAAACTCGATAAAAGAAATTTTATTAATAAGATCAACGGTATGGATATTCTCGTGAAACTAAAGGAAAAAGACATGAATTCCTCCCGAAAAGGATCTTTCTTACATATGTTCGATGAGCAAAAATACAACCGCAAAAAGGCTGATGGCTTCTCATTTAAACTCTAATTAGAATTTCTTAATTTTCAAGACTCTTTTAAATTTCCTGTAGCCTTTACCTCTCTATTTTCTCAATATTAATTTAAGCTTTCTTAAAGTATTGTCAAATCTATAGAAAGCACTTTGTATACATCTTTTTCTTCCTAACTTTAAAAAAACCCGATTTTCAGATTTGTTTAATAAAGGACTGGGATGCAGGTGTTTTTAAAGAATTTACTTCGAGAAGACAAAGACAAATGCAGGAAATAACCGATTTAACAAAAGAATCGATTAATCAAATTTTAACAACTCTTCATAAGGAGAAAGAGGTAAGCTGGTCGCTGCCCGGAGATGGGGTTCTTCATATTGAAAAGGAATTACCCTACCTGGTAATTTATCGCAGGAAGAAAAATGACCGCGGTACTGCAAGATTTGTTACTAACGAGGCCTCTTATTTGATCATTGGAGACTCTGATTTTTCCGATTATCAAAAACTCCTTTTCAGATTATCTGATGAACTTTCGGCGAAATTCAAATCGTACCTGTTATTCGAAATCTATTCCGGATCTGATGAATCAAGGAAGATCATTATAAAAGGCCCCGCAGACCGATTGCCATCGACACTTGAAACGCTGCAGAAAAACCTTTCCGAAGTCAACCAGGAATTTACAGGTCTGAATCTGGAAACTGAAATTATAGATACTCCCAATAGGCACCCAAAAGACAAAGAACCTTTAATGGATATGGAAACCGCTAAAAATTGTGGTGCCGTAATCGTAGGGCTTGAACTCCCGCCGGTTTACCGCAATGGCGGAAATCGCCTGTTCCCTGTATTTTTTCGGAATTTTAAGGATTTTCTTATCCACGCCATGCACCAGTCTTTTTTTGAATTTATCAGGGTACAGACCTCCAGTGGAATCGCCAGTTACAATGTTCTTGGAAGAAAATATTTGAAAACAAAAGTTTTCGAAATCGATAAAAAACTTACGGAAATCGAAAAATCTTACCAGTTTTTATGGCTCATTTCCCCTTCTAATATTTATGAAATCAAACAGGAGTTTTTTAAGAGCAATTTTGATCATGTGATTGATTATCACTACCGTCTTTTACCGGTAGACCCTGATGTTCTAAAAAGACGTCTTTTCAACCTGAAAATCGAAGAAATAGATGATCCTACCATGTCTTTTCTTTTTCGGGAAAAGCGCGAGGAACTCGATTTACAAATTTCCATGCTCAATGAACGCGGAACCCGTAATTTCATGTATGACAGCATCCGTCTTTATAAAGGCATAGAAAAGGAATTATGTGAAGAGGCCCGTAATATCCTTTCTGAAGTTGAGGAGGAAGAACACAGCCACGACAAGAATCTGCTGGATGCACGATCTTTCAGCAGTATGGCTCGTAAGGAATTTGATTTTTACAGGAAGCAGGATGAAAACTTCAAAAGTAAGATCCATATCAGGAAGGATGTGAATATAATGATGGTTTCCCAGGGTGAATTATACCTTCCTGAAGATTATAAAATGAGCCCGAAAGAAGCCGAAGCGCTTATCCAGCATGAGGTGGGAACCCATGCCCTCACCTACTATAACGGAAGCAAACAGCCTCTACAGCAGTTAAGTATAGGTTTAGCCGATTATGATCCCATGCAGGAGGGAATGGCAGTATTGTCTGAATATATGGTAGACGGCCTTACGGCTAACCGTCTGCGTATTTTGGCCGGAAGGGTAATCGCAGGTGAAGCCTTGATAAACGGGGGTAATTTTCAGGAAATTTTCAGATTGTTACGATCAGAATTTGGATTTCTTCCGGAAAGGGCTTTTAATATTACTTCCCGAATTATGCAGGGTGGCGGATTTCTAAAAGACATCATTTATTTAAAAGGCCTTGTTCAATTGAAGCAACACCTTGAAAAAGGAGGCGAGCTGGAACCTCTCCTCGCGGGAAAATACGGATTCAAACACCTGGAAATTATCGAGGAATTAATGGAAAGAAAAGTACTGAATCCACTCAAAATCAAGCCCAGCTACCTGCATAGCGAAAAAATGTATAAAAAATTAGAATTAATCAGGCAGGGATTAGAACTGCCACAAATGGTTTGCAAATGAAAATATGTTTTGTGTTGAACGATGTTGCTACTGAAGCTAAAGGAACTTCTGTAGCCTTAATGACGATGGCTCATCAAAGAGGCCATGAAGTCTTTGCGATGGGAGTGGGTGATTTCAGCTTCCATCATGATGCGCCGATAAGCATCAACGCAACCCAGGTGCCGAAAAATACCAAAACGAAATCGACAAAAAAATTCCTGGAGGCACTGCAAAGCAGCAAAGCCAGAAAGAAAAAAATTGACGCTACAAGTTTAGACGTTCTCTTTATAAGAAATAATCCTACTGAAGAAAAAGAAAGACAATGGGCAGAGCAGGCCGGTGTCGCCTTTGGAAGAATGGTGCAACAACTGGATGTGCTGGTATTGAACGATGCTTATGCCCTTTCTCATGCTTTTATCGATAAGCTTTATTTTGAAGAATTACCCCCTGAAATAAAACCCGACTCCATCATTACCCGGGATAAAGACCAGATCCTTGATTTTTTCGAGAAACAGAATAAGAAAATGGTCTTAAAACCTTTGGAAGGTTCCGGTGGGCAGGACGTTTATCTCATCGATGAAAATGAGAAGAACCTAAACCAGATCATCGAACATCTGAGCAGCCAGGGTTATGTGATAGCACAGGAATTCTTACCCGATGTAAAAAATGGAGATGTTCGGGTGCTTCTGCTAAACGGAAAAGTGATGGAGAAAAATGGTGAAAAAGCGATCATCAGAAGAGTGAGCGGTGAAGGTGAATTCAGGAGTAATTTTAAACTCGGTGCCACGGCAGACAGCAGTGATCTAACTCCTGAGATGAAAAGAATTATAAGCCTTACAGCGCCCAAACTAATTCGTGACGGACTCTTTTTCGTGGGGCTTGACATCGTAAAGGATAAGCTCATAGAAATAAATGTGCTGAGTCCCGGCGGAATGGAACGATTTAAGGATATTGGCCTGCCTCCCTTTACCGATTATGTAATTGAGGCAATTGAAAGAAAAGTGGAATATAAAAAACAATATGAAGGTCAGCTTTCTAACAGGACACTGGCTACGATGGAATAAAAACTTGTTTTATGAATGAAGAATTGAAAGAAGAAATTCCAAGAATTATTGGTAAATATACTTCCGGAAAAAAAGGTCCATTGCTTTTTGTAAGCGCAGGGATCCATGGGAATGAACCAAGCGGAGTAAAAGCCCTGGAAAGAGTTTTTGATGAGCTTGAAAAAACCCGACCGGAAATAAATGGCACTTTCGTGGGAATTTCAGGTAATAAAATGGCTTTGAATGAGAACAAAAGGTATATTGATGAAGATCTTAATCGCACCTGGACCACGGAAAACATTGAGGCCGGCGGAAAAGATACCCATGAAACCAAAGAGATGTTCGAGATCATCGATATTCTGAAGAAGTATCCCGAATCTAATTTCACCAAACGTTATTTTCTCGACTGCCACACGACCTCCTCTCCCAGCCTGCCTTATATTTCGGTTCAGGTAGTGAATGATAATGATGAATGGGCGCATCGGTTTCCAACCTACATCATCCGGGGTTTTAGCGATATTATCACCGGCGATATTGATCATTATTTAAGCAGAACAGGAATGACGGGTTTCGTATTTGAAGCCGGGCAACATACTGATAAATCTTCGGTAGAAAATCATGAAGGCCTTATCTGGCTAGCTTTAAAGGAAGCCGGTGACCTTGATTTAGAACGAATTTCCACTTATCCTGACTGTGTGAACCGTTTTGCTGAAAAGAATGCTCCGCCTCAAAAAACTTTTGAAATTATATACAGACATGGTTTGGATGATGATGATATTTTTGAGATGCAGCCGGGCTATGAAAATTTTCAGAAAATAGAAAAAGGAGAGCTCCTGGCAAAACAGAATGGTAAGGAAGTGAAAAGCGAATGGAACGCAAGGATTTTTATGCCCTTATACCAATCCCAGGGAAATGACGGCTTTTTTGTAGTCAAAGAAGTGGAAAACTAGTTGTTTCTTACTATTCCGATCACCTTACCCGTCCTGCAATCTACGCGTAGAAGTTCATTGGCCTCTACCCCGTAACTGCCGGAAGGTACGCGGTAATCTCCCATCCCTTCCAAAGATTCCACGAGATAAATTTCAACACCGGTTCGGGGATCTATCAACGGATTTTTACAGGAATTTTCTTCGAATTCCACACCGGGTTTTGTCATGAAATTTTCGGGGATATCAATAGCCTCTCTTATTGGCTTATCGGCAAAAGGTGGAAGGGTTCCGCAAGCAAAAACTACCATTAATATCCCATAAAGAAATACATTTCGGTATAACTTCATAAAAAGGAATTAGTTCATTTTGATGCCAAAATATTAAAAATATTCTTTCCTCTAATAAGCTAAAACAGATTTAGGAATTATTTCACAAACTCCAGGCAAACAGGAGTTTTGATCTCAAAAACTGAAGATTTCGGCGTGAGTTTTCCTGTATTTTCATTGATCGTATAAATAGTAATATTCCCTGTATCCTGACTTGCCGCGTACAGGTACTTTCCGTAAGGCGAAATGGTAAAGTTTCTGGGAGTTTTGCCGGCAATGGGAACATAATCGATAACACTCAATTTCCCCGTGTCCTGGTTCACCGCATAGATCACAATACTGTCATGAAAACGGTTGGAAGCATATAAAAACCTGCCTGAAGGATGAAGGTGAATATCTGCCGGAGCATTCTTCCCTTTGTAACTGGCAGGAAGGCTGGATATATTCTGAATAAGCTCTAAACCACCATTTTTTAATACTTTAAAAACACTCACGCTGCTGTTTAGTTCGTTTACCGAATAGGCATAGCTTCCGTTTTTAGTAAAAACCATGTGACGGGGACCCGCTCCCTTTGGTAACTCCACAAATTTTTGTTCTGAAGGTTTTAAGGTTCCGGTGGTAGCATCAAAATCATAGATCCAGATCTTATCATTACCAAGATCGGCTATATAGGCATTTCTATTATCACCGCTGATGGTGACAGAATGAGCATGAGATTTTTGCGGATTTTCGATATTGAGCTCCTGCACCAGGCTCAGACCACCGTCATTATCAATTTTAAATTCTCTAACGACTCCTCCAACATAATTACTCACAAACAAATATTTTCCTGACTTATCCAGCTCGAGATGGCAGGGTGCAAATGCTCCTGAACTCTCTTTATCTAATTCTTCCAGAGAACCGTCTTCTTTTATCTTATAGGAATAAACCCAGCCATTCTCTCCCTCACCCGGCCCAAGTTCGCTAACCGCAAAAAGAAAATTACCTTTTTTCCCCGCTTTCACAAAAGAAGGATTCACAATATTTGAAGCCGCCGTGCAAACCAGCTTT
Source organism: Christiangramia fulva (assembly GCF_003024155.1). Classification (NCBI taxonomy): domain Bacteria; kingdom Pseudomonadati; phylum Bacteroidota; class Flavobacteriia; order Flavobacteriales; family Flavobacteriaceae; genus Christiangramia; species Christiangramia fulva. The sequence continues at coordinate 3,057,076 of NZ_CP028136.1, read as the reverse complement.
AAATTCCCCGAATCTACCTTTTGATGAACGTAATAGATCCCTTCAGCCTTTCCATCAACATGGCCTTCTTTTTTCGTATAGGTGCCAACATACATTTTATTAACGGAATCAACCGGTTTTTCAGAAGGAGCCTGGGAAAAAGAGTAATTGGAAACTACAGTTCCAACTATCAAAGTGCACAAAATTTTCATTGTTAGTTTCATAGGTTTAAAGCCATTTTTTTCTTTTGAAGTAATACAGCATTGCCATAAATATTATAAACATAATTCCTAGAAGCACGAAATAGCTGTATTTCCATTCCAGTTCTGGCATATATTCGAAATTCATTCCGTAGATACCGGCAATAAAGGTCAGCGGGATAAAAATACTGGCCATAATCGTCAGCACTTTCATAACTTCATTCATTTTATTGTTGATCGTGGAAATATACATGTCCATTAGGCCCCAGATCATTTCGCGATAGATATCGATATTTTCTGAAATTTGGACAATATGATCATGCAGGTCCCTGATGTAATTTGTGGTTCGTTCCTCAATAAGAATAGTTTCCATTCTTTCCAGCCGGCCAATAACCTCGCGTAATGGAAATACAGCTCTTCGAATGCGAAGTATATTGCGTTTTAATTCCTGAATATCGTAGGTAATATGGTCGCTGGGTTCAGAAGTAAAAAGGCTGTCTTCCAAAGCATCAATACGGTCGCTTACATCATCTATAACCAGAAAATAATTATCAATAATGGCATCGAGGAGGGCGAACATTAAGTAATCTGCAGAACGACCTCTTATCCGGCCTCTAGAAAATTCAATTCGTTCCCGTACCGCATCGAACACATCACCGTTAGATTCCTGGAAGGTGAGTAAATAATTTTTACCAACCACCATACTGATATGCTCGTTTTCGAGATCGCCGTTTTTATAGTAAAGCATCTGGGCGACAATAAATAAGTAATCTTCGTATTTCTCGATTTTGGGTCGCTGGCCAGTGTTTACAATGTCTTCCATCACCAACGGGTGCAATTCATAATAGTCCCCCAGTTTTTCGATTTCTTCCACATTATTAAGACCATCGATATTGAACCAGGTTATACGGTCTTCATCTACAAATTTGAAAGCATCCTCGGGAGTGGTGGAACTAAACCTTTCGTAGTTGGTTTCATTGTAATCAATTACGTCGAGCTTGGTTTCAGTAGAAACTTTATTGCCCACATAGGTCATGGTCCCCGGGACCTGGTTCAGGGTTTTAGTAGCTTTTGGGCGCTTCAGCAAATACTTTCTTCGTTTTGCCATTAAATTTTTTTATAAAAATAGAAGAATTTTCGGTTAATTCAGGAAACTCGCGTTAATCAAAGATGGTTTTGTTCAAAATTAATCCTGATGCCGGAGCGATATAATCCATTTGAAAATGGCTGTTTTCGGCCTGAAGGCTTTCCTGAATGTCTTCTAAAGATAGCTCTCCCCTGCCCAAAAGTACCATTGCTCCCATCATCAATCGCACCTGATGTCGAAGAAATCCTGCTCCATGAATATGGAATACATAGGATTTCTGCGGAAAAAAATTCGCGGTATATAATTGGTTTTCTTCAATTTCAGATTTTATGATCGTTCGCTCAAAAGTGCTTTTTTCAGAAACTCTCACCGAATAATTTCTGAAATCATGCGTACCCTCGAACATTCTTGCACCGAGCTTCATTTTTTCAATATCAAGATCTTCCTGAAAGTTGGCCATAAAAGGAGCACAAAAAGGATGATATTTTTCACCACAACAAAAGAGATATGCATATTCTTTCATTTTTGAATGCTGGATAATACTGAATTTAGCATCTACTTCTTCAATTTCAAGAGCTTTAATGTCCTGTGGAAGGTTCTTATTGAAAACTTTCAGAAACTCATCTATATCTTCAAGAGGTTCATGATCTACAAAAAGTTCAAAAGCCGTATTTCCCGCAGAAACCATCGCGTCGGTACGGCTGGTTCCAAGAATTTTGAATTTAGCTTTAGGCATTACCCATCTTAAGGTCTTATGCAGCAAACCTTCGACGGTTTTTACATCTGGCTGCCGCTGCCAGCCGTGCAGGCGATACCCGAGATATTGAATTCTGATTAAATAGTAGAAGCGATTGCGCTGCAAATCGAAAGTTTAGAACAAAGATATTCAATATTTGGCGCTTTGAAAATCACAGAAAACTTTCAGCTACTTTTGAAAATTATTACTCATTTTCATTTAAATTTATCCTGCTTCCAGGATCTATTGCTTTCCCTTTTATTGCCCTTGTTAAACTTAAAATTTCATAATTATGCCAAAGTACATTATTGAAAGGAAGATTCCGGGTGCGGGTCAAAAATCTAAAGAAGAGCTCCAGGCCATTTCTCAAAAATCCTGTTCTGTTTTAGAAAATATGGGGCCGCAAATTCAATGGCTCCAGAGCTATGTTACCGGAGACAAAATTTATTGTGTTTATATAGCACCCAATGAAGAAATGTTAATGGAACATGCTAAGAAAGGTGGTTTCCCGGCTAATGAAATCAATAAAATTGAAACTATCATCGATCCCGTAACCGCCGAATAGTATTAATTAACACTGCTTTTTATTTACTCCCTTTCCGGGAGCCTTCCAAAAATTGCCTTTTCTTTTCTTCAATAATATTTCTTTAACATACAGGTTAGGATTTTATTAAAGTTCTCAGCGATATGCAAAATTTCCTTTAGATTGGAAATGGACTGGTTATTGTAACCTTTTAAAATACGCTATGAAACCACGAAATAAAAACCTTTCAAAAAAATGCCTGATTCAATTCAAAAAAGGATTTCGTAACATTGAAGATCTGCGAAGGGAAATTTCCAGCAGCCTTGCTACCAAAAATAATCTTTGGCTCAGTTATGATGAAGATGCCGGAATAGAAAGACTTACGCGAACCCACAAAGGTTTTGGATACCATACTCATTATGAGCTTGGTGATTTTTTCGATCTTCCTGCCGAAGGCGGTGAAGCCGATATGGAAGCTCTGGCTTATGCAGAACCTTACTTGTGGTTTTGCGGAAGTATGAGCCTGAAACGCAATTCTCCATCTGAAGGTGACTCCCTGGAAGAACAGCTGCAAGATCTTTTCCAGATTGATCTCGATGCCAACAGGTTCAGTCTTGGTTGTATTCCCTGTATAAAAAGCAACGGAACATTCGAATTGCTCAAAGAAGCAAAATATAACGGAAAAACCATTAAACCGCTGATGCTTCGCGGTGGAGCCAAAAGTACCGAGCTGCATAATGCTCTTATGAAAGATGAACATCTCGAAAGATTCATGATGCTACCCAGTAAAGACAACGGTTTTGATATTGAAGGCCTGGCAGTAGACAACGACAGGATCTTTATAGGACTTCGCGGGCCGGTATTAAATGGCTACGCAGTGATTTTGGAAATAAGTTGTAAAGAATTTGACGGACAGCTTTTTTTAAATAAAAAGCCGGGAGAAGATAAACTCTACCGCAAACATTTCCTCAACTTAAATGGCATGGGAATTCGTGAATTGAATATTGACAAAAAAGGAAATCTTTACGTCCTGGCCGGTCCAACTATGGATCTTGATGGCACTATTAGTATCTATAAGGTCAAAGGTGGCCTGGAAGACAATTATGCTTCAGTGGTTTTAAAACCCGAAAGGCTTTTCGATGTTGCTCGAGGAAGCGAGATTGAACATGGAGAAGACAAAGCCGAAGGAATGGCTTTTCTTTCGGACACTGAGATCCTGATCACCTACGATTCACCCATAAAAGAAAGACTTGACGGCGACAATGCTGTATGGATGGATTGTTATGAAATTGAAGCCTAGCTAAACTGAAAAGAAATATTTAAATTGCCGCCTCTTAAAATCTGATAAAAAAAACATGAAAAAAGACCCACTTTTATTACTGCTTTTATGCCTTATAACCTTTTATTCTCATGCTCAAATTAGTAAAGATTCGGTAACCAAAGCCGAATATGAACATGCTACACAATTTTTAAGTTTTAATACCTATCCTAAAGTTTACCGAAGTTTTGTAAGTCCGAAGTGGCTTGACAATAGTAATTTCTGGTACAAAATTTCCACTCCTCATGGAGATGAATTTGTATATGTAGATGCCGAAAACGGTAAAAAACAAACGGCTTTTTCAAAAGAAAATCTGCCTGTTAAGGTTTCAGAAGATCAATCCCGAAATTACAGTCGTGATGAGGTGGTTTCTCCTAACGGAAAAAAGGTTGTCTTTATTCGTGACTGGAACCTTTGGATGCGAAATCTTGAAACCGGAAAAGAGACGCAACTGACTTTTGATGGTGAGAAAAATTTTGGTTATGCCACCGATAATGCGGGATGGACTCGAAGTGATAAGCCCATCGTTCTTTGGTCTCCCGACTCTAAAAAGATCGCTACTTTCAAACAAGATCAGCGCAATGTAAGCGACATGTACCTGGTAGATGCCAAAGTTGGCGCGCCGGAGCTTAAAGAGTGGAAATATCCGCTTCCTACAGATGAAGAGATCATCAAAATTCATCGTGTGATCATCAATACCGACAAACCCGAAGTGATCAAACTCGATATTCCTGCAGATCCGCGCCGCGGAACCATATGTGATGATATTAGCTGCTCCGGCGCTTTTGATGATAATCAGTGGAGTGATGACAGCAGCAAACTTGTTTTCGTTTCAACTTCAAGGGATCACAAACATGAAAAAGTGAGAATGGCCGATGCCGAAACCGGCGAGGTTCGTGAGATTTTTGAAGAAAATGTAGATACCCAATATGAATCTGGAATGGGTTCTATCAACTGGCGATACCTGCCTGATACCAACGAAATTATCTGGTATTCTGAAAGAGACAATTGGGGTCATCTTTACTTATATGACGCGAAAACGGGCGAACTAAAACATCAAATAACTAAAGGAGATTTTGTTGTAACTCAGCTTGTGGGAATGGATAAAGACAAGAGAAAACTTTATTTCCTGGCCAACGGTCGTGAAAAGGGAAGGGATCCTTATTTTTCCCATTTTTACCGTATTGATTTCAGTGGAAAAAATTTGAAACTGCTCACTCCTGAAAATGGCAACCATAGTATTGCCCTTTCTCCGGATATGAAATATTTCATCGATAATTATTCTCAGCCAGACGTTCCTAATGTTGCTGAATTGAGAACCATTAACGGAAAACTGGTAAGCACTCTTGAAAAAGAGGACATTTCAAAATTAAAGGAAGCTGGATGGAAAGCTCCTCAGCCAATTACCGTTAAATCGCGTGATGGTCGCTGGGATCTTTACGGCCTAATGTTCACTCCAACAGATCTTGATAAAGACAAGAAATATCCCGTAGTGAATTATATTTATCCCGGCCCACAGGGCGGAGGGGTTGGGAGCCGAAACTTTTCTCCATCCCGCAGCGATCACCAGGCTCTCGCCGAATTAGGTTTTATTGTGGTTGTGATTGACGGAACTTGTAATCCAGACCGCTCCAAGGCTTTCCACGATGTCTGCTACGGAAATATGGCCGATAATACACTGGAAGATCAGATTTCAGGCCTTAAGCAGCTCGCGGAAAAATACCCGTATATGGATCTTGACCACGTGGGGGTTTGGGGTCATTCAGGTGGAGGTTTTGCCGCAGCCGCAGCCATGTTCAAATACCCCGATTTCTATAAAGTGGGAATTTCAGAATCTGGTAACCACGATAACCGAAATTATGAAGATGATTGGGGAGAAAGATACATTGGCTTGTTAAAAGGAGATAATTACGAAAAACAAGCTAATCAAAATTTTGCAAGTAATCTTAAAGGAAAACTTTTACTTGCGCATGGTGCCGTTGATGACAATGTGCCTCCATACAACACTTACCTGGTAGTTGACGCGCTCATAAAAGCGAAAAAAGATTTCGACCTTATCATTTTTCCACATGCCCGCCACGGTTACGGCAAAGATTATTATTATATGATGCGTCGCCGATGGGATTATTTTGTCGAAAACTTGATGAAAGCAGAACATCCAAAAGAATTTATTATAGATCCTACTTTTAGGAAGACGCAATCTGAAAATAATTCGAATGCCTAAGATTCAACATATCACGGCAAAAAAGCTGGTAGGGATAAAAATCGCTACCAGCCTTGCCGATGATAAGACCAGTTTGCTCTGGAAGCGTTTTATGAATTTAAAAGACGCGATTCAAAATGAGGTAAATACCGACCTTTTTTCGGTTCAGGTATATGGCGAGAATTTCATATCAGGTGATTTTGATACCAATTCGGTTTTTGAAAAATGGGCGGCCATAGAGGTTAATAATTTCGATTTTATCCCAAAGGGCCTTCAAAAACTGATAATTCCGGAAGGTGATTATGCTGTTTTCACGCATAAAGGAACAGCCCAGCAATTTGCCGAAACCTCTAAATTCATCTTTGAAGACTGGTTGCCAAATTCCGATTATCAGCTGGAGGCGAGGCCTCATTTTGAAGTGCTCGGAAAAGATTATAAAGGTCCCGAAGATCCCAAATCTGAAGAAAAGATCTGGATTCCCGTAAAAAAGAAATAAAATGGATATTGTGGAACAGTTCAGGGGATTTTGCGCTACGCCTTCCCTTCAGTATCCCCAACTTATTCCGGGCATCCATCCTTTCCAATTTCCCAATGTTTCCATTACTGAAGATCTTATTAGCGATCTGAAAAAAATTGAGCATCCGCGAAACCGACTTCTGGGAAAACGAATGGAAAGCTTTTTTGAAATTGCCCTGAAACATTCGAACAGGTATGAAAAAATCGCTTCCAATATTCAAATTTTCAGAAAAAAGGTCACCCTGGGTGAAATTGATTTTCTGCTGAAAGATCTTCAGAATGATGAAATTCTGCATGTAGAACTGGTTTACAAGCTCTATTTATTCGATCCTGACTTGCCTAAAGGTTACAGCCGGTGGATCGGCCCGCGCAGAAAAGACAGTCTTCCACAGAAATTAGAAAGATTAAAGGAAAAACAGTTTCCTTTACTTTTCCTGCCGGAAACCCGCGAAAAACTTAAAGATTTGAATCTGGATTTTTCAAATATCAAACAGCATTTATGTTTCAAGGCAAAACTTTTTCAGCCTGAAAATAAAGCGGCAGAATTACAAAATTTAAATCCGGACTGCCTTACAGGCAAATGGATACACTGGGAAGACTTTAAAAATATAGATTTTGAGGAAGGAGTTTTCTGCAGCCCAAAAAAAGTATTTTGGAGCATGTCACCTGGAAATAATAAAAGCTGGTTAAATTTTCCTCAAATAAAAGAAATCGTTTCAATTCTGATTGAAAAAGACCGTCCACCACTTATCTGGATGAAAAAAGGCGAAAAAACGGAAAGTTTTTTTGTTGTTAACTGGTAAAGCAGGCTTTTAAAATTATTATACTTTTGTGAACCTAAAACTCATTTATGCAGCCGGGAACCCGGGAAGCCATTAAAGCATCTTATTTCAGCATTGCAGGTAATGCTTTACTTGCAGTGGTAAAAGGTTTAACAGGGATCTTCGGAAATTCGTATGCGCTTATCGCCGATGCCATAGAATCTACCACCGATGTTTTCTCCTCAATTTTGGTCTTACTCGGTTTAAGGTACGCATCCAAGCCCGCCGACGAGAACCATCCGTATGGCCACGGCAGAGCAGAACCGCTTTTTACTTTTATGGTGGTAGGCTTTCTCATAGTTTCGGCTACGATCATAGCCTACGAGAGCATTGATAATATCAATACGCCGCACGAAATTCCCAAGCCCTACACCTTAATAGTTCTTGCCGTTATCATATTAATTAAAGAGATTTCTTACCGGTTCGTTTCCAAAAAAGGAGACGAAACCAATAGCTCTGTTTTAAAAGCCGATGCCTGGCATCATCGGAGTGATGCCATTACCTCGCTAACCGCTTTTATTGGTATCAGCATCGCATTGATCATGGGGAAAGGCTACGAAAATGCCGATGACTGGGCGGCGCTCTTTGCTTCGGGCTTTATTCTTTATAATGCATATCTTATACTCAGGCCGGCCCTTGGCGAAATTATGGATGAGCACATGCACGAGGAACTTGAAGGCAAAATAAGAACGATTGCACAGCTCAATCCCGGAGTGGTGGAAACCGAAAAATGCTATATCCGCAAGACCGGGATGACTTATCATGTTGACCTTCACATTGCCGTAAAAGCCGAAATATCGGTAAAAGAAGGACATGATATTGCTCACAGGGTCAAAGATGACCTGCTACATAATATTCCCGAAATCGCCGATGTTCTCATCCACGTAGAACCCGATGACGAGCTGGAATAAAAACTATTGATATTTCTTTTATAAATCTTCCGCTGAATTAAGAAAGTTTTAGCACTAAGTACCGCTCTTAGCCTTTGATATATCTGCCTTTAACCGTATCTTATTTCTGTAATTAATCAAAAAAAAGAATTATGTCGTTGATAAATGAAAGTGAATTTAAAAAGCTCTCGCAGTTCGAAAATGAAACCTGTGTATCAATTTTTATCCCTACGGAAAGAGGCGGTAAGGAAGTGCTGAACGAAAAAAACAGCAAACATTTACATTCTCAATGGATAGAAACAAGAAAAAAGTTAAAAGATCAGGGAGTTTCTGATGAAAAAATAGCTAAAATAGGTAAACCCATTGATGCGCTTATCGAAAACAGGGATTTTTGGAGGCACCAGTCCGATGGATTAGCTGTTTTCTCAGCTCCGGGTTTTTTTGAAAAATATACGCTTCCGGTCAACTTTGAGCCCTACACCTATATTTCCGAAGAATTTTATGTGAAACCGCTCGTACCGGCCATGAATGATGATGGAAAATTCTATATTCTCGCCGTGCAATTAGAAGATGTAAAATTTTACGAAGCCACGAGGTACAGCATTACGCCGGTTGAAATTGATGACCTCACTCCTTCCCGACTCGAAGAGCGCGTTGGTTTCGATTTTAAAGAAAGAAGCCTGCAGTTTCGCACCCAGCATGAAGGAGGCGCTAAAACTCAATTCCATGGTCATGGAGATGATCAGGGAGATACCAAAAAAGAGATCAAACAGTATTTCAGGGCAATTGATGACGGATTAAAAGACTATATTAACAGGGAAAACCTACCCCTAGTAGTTTCCTGCCAGGATTATCTTTTTTCGATCTATAAAGATGCAAACACCTATAACCAGTTAGTCGACGAGGTGGTAAAAGGAAATCCGAACGATACCGATATGCTGGGCCTACATGAAAAGGCACTACAGGTAGCGGAACCTTATCTCAGCGAAAAGCGACATGAAAAGCTTAAAAAATACAAAGAACTCAGCAAGACCGAAAACACCACTTCAGCGATCAGCGATATCATCCCGGCTATTTACCAGGGAAAAGTGGACACGCTTTTTATTGAGAATCGTGCGGAAGTCTGGGGAAGATATGATCATGATAAAATGAAGGTGAGCTTTTCAGATAATCACAACAATTCCAATACATCATTGCTGAACCTGGCTGCGAAGAAAACCATAGAAATGGGCGGCGATGTCTATCTTGTAGAACATGAGTTCATGCCGGAAAAAGAATCTGAAGTGAACGCTTTATTCCGATTTTAAGGTACAGTGAAAATGAATGAATTTTGAGCCTGTCAGAACTACTTAAAATTTTTCTGTCGGGCTCTTTTTTATAAAAATTGAATCAATCGTAAATTTAATAGTACCTTTAGTTTCCCAAAAATAAAATTATGGAAACCAACCTCGCAGTGCTTATTGACGGCGATAATATACCTTCAGCTTATGTGAAGGAAATGATGGAAGAAATTGCCAAATATGGCAATCCAACCATTAAAAGAATTTACGGTGACTGGACCAAGCCACACCTTAACAAATGGAAAAATATGCTCCTGGAGAATGCCATTCAGCCCATTCAGCAATACGGCTATACCCAGGGAAAAAACGCGACCGATTCTGCCATGATCATCGATGCGATGGATATCCTGTATTCCAATAAGGTCAACGGATTTTGCCTCGTGTCCAGTGATTCCGATTTTACAAGACTGGCAACAAGGTTACGTGAAGCAAGCATGAAAGTCATTGGGATCGGAGAAAAGAAAACTCCGGATCCTTTTATCGTCGCCTGTGATAAATTTATTTACCTGGAGATCCTTAAAGGCGAAGAAAAAGGCACAGAGGATGACAAACGAAAATCGAAGTCTGGAAAAAGGGAAAATGTTGATAAGATCACTCCCAAGGTGATAAGGCTTATTTCCCAAACCATTTCTGACGTTGCCGATGAAGACGGATGGGCTTTTCTGGGCGACGTGGGAAGTCTGCTTCAAAAAAAACAGCCTAATTTCGATTCCCGTAACTATGGATTTCAGAAACTGACGCCCATGATCAATTCCATCAATAAATTCGAGATTGAATCTCGTGAGAATGCGAATTCAAAATTCAAACTCATTTACGTTAGAAATAAATCCTGAAAATGAGAAATATAAAGAAAATTCATAAAGCCGAATATCGACCCATGGGCGATCTGGAGACCTGGTCTCCCCTGCCTACTCGTAATCTGCAAATGATCGATCCCTTTATTTTTCTGAATCACCATGGCCCGCAGGTATATCCTCCAAATAATAATGGTCTGCCGTTTGGCCCTCATCCGCACCGCGGGATGGAAACCGTAACCTTTATTTTAGATGGAGACATCGCACATAAAGACAGCGGCGGACATAAAAGCGTGATCGAGAGCGGTGGCATACAATGGATGACCGCCGGCAGCGGACTCATTCACGCTGAAGTCTCTTCTGATAAATTCAAAAAAGAAGGAGGTCCGCTTGAAATTTTACAACTTTGGGTAAATCTTCCCAAAAGGCTGAAAATGTCGGCTCCTAAATATAAAGGCCTTCAGGATGATCAAATTTCAAAATGGAAGAATGAAAACGGTAGCGTTAAAGCTAGTGTAGTTTCGGGAAGTTTTAAAGGAATTCACGGCGCATTTGACACCCCTACTTCTGTAAATCTTGCAACTATTGAATTCAAAAAAAATGCGACACTGGATCTTGAAATTCCTACCGGCGAAAATATCTTTTTTTATGTCATTAAAGGAAAACTGGAGGTGAATGAAATTGAGGTTCCGGAACTACATCTGGCAGAATTCTCAAAAAACGATGAGAAACTCGAAATAAAGGCGCTTGAAGATAGTACACTTCTTTTAGGTCATGCCGAACCTTTTAATGAAAAAGTGGTGTTTGGCGGACCTTTTGTGATGAATTCAGAAGAAGAGATCCAACAAGCCTATGAAGATTACAAGGCTGGAAAGATGGGCGAATGGGAAGGCTAATTCGCCCGGCCTTTTTTTCCTAATGCCTTTTTTCAAGCACTTTCACCACATCATTCAATTTGAAACCTTTCGCTTTAAGAAGAATTAAATAGTGAAAAAGCAGGTCGGCACTTTCATTTAAGAACAGATCGTTATTATTATCTTTCGCCTCTATAACAGTCTCCACGGCCTCCTCTCCCACTTTTTGCGCGATCTTATTGATGCCTTTGTCAAAAAGGGAAACAACATAGCTGGATTCATTTTCTTTCCGCAATTCAGGTTCGGTTTCACTTAACTTTTTCCGATTTTCAATAATTCCTTCCAGTTGAGTTAGGAAACCATATGAAGTATCATTTTCCTCCGCCCAGCAGGTATCTGTTCCTTTATGACAAACCGGTCCCTCAGGTTTCACTTCCACTAAAAGCGTATCGTTATCACAATCGAGTTTGATATCCACAAGATTGAGGAAATTACCGCTTTCCTCGCCTTTTGTCCACAAACGTTTTTTTGTACGACTGTAGAAAGTCACTTTTTTGGTGCTGTTGGTCTTTAGAAAAGCTTCCTCGTTCATATATCCCAGCATCAGGACTTTTCTTGTATTTGCATCCTGAATAATGGCAGGTACCAATCCGTCGCTGTTTTTATTGAAATCGATATTCATAATTCTATAATCTTACCGGAATTCCGGCGTTTTGTAATTCCTTTTTTAGGTTCAAGATCTCTATTTCCTTAAAATGAAAAACACTGGCGGCCAGGGCAGCATCAGCTTTTCCATTCTGAAAGGTATCTTTAAAATGTTCAATATTTCCCGCTCCTCCCGAAGCGATTATCGGGATATTAAGTTCTTCCGAAAGTTTGGCCAAAGCTTCATTTGCAAAGCCGTTTTTGGTGCCGTCATGATCCATAGAAGTGAACAGGATTTCACCTGCGCCTCTTTCCTGAACTTCATGCGCCCATTCGAAAAGGTCAATTTCCGTTGGAACCTTTCCACCAACAAGATGCACCTTCCAGGAATTTCCAATTTGCTTCGCGTCAATGGCCACTACTACACACTGACTTCCAAATTTTTCGGAAAGCTGATTGATCAAATTTGGATTCTTAACCGCGGAAGAATTGATGGAAACTTTATCGGCTCCGTTCTTAAGCAAAATGTCGACATCTTCTACAGAAGATATTCCACCACCGACCGTAAATGGAATATTTAGTTTTTCGGCGACTTTTAAAACAAGATCAGCCAGGGTCTTTCGTTTCTCTTCAGTAGCCGAAATGTCCAGAAATACCAGTTCGTCGGCACCTGCTTCAGCATAAGCCGCAGCGAGTTCCACTGGATCTCCGGCGTCTCGTAAATCGACAAAATTAACTCCTTTTACCGTTCGGCCGTTTTTGATATCGAGACAGGGAATGATTCTTTTTGTAAGCACTTTTTTAAATTTTAGAATTTTTATAAATTCTATTGATGTAAAATATAATTTTCAAGGTCGGAAAGGCTAATTCTATTCTCATAGATAGCCTTCCCAATGATTACTCCTTCACAGCCGAGCTCTTTGAGCTTCGGTATTTCATTAAACTCAGAAATACCCCCTGAAGCAATGAGCCTGATCGAATCGGTTTCGGCGAGAATAGCATTATAAAGTTCAAATGCGGGACCTTCCAGCATTCCGTCCCTGGAAATATCAGTACAAATTACATATTTCACCCCCTTTTCTTCGTATTCCTGAATAAATGGAATAAGATCTTCATTCGAGCCTTCCTGCCAGCCGGAAACCGCTATTTTTCCATTCTTCGCATCGGCACCAAGAATAATTCTTTCGGGCCCATAATCACCGATCCATGATTCGAAAACATTCTTTTTCTTCACCGCAATACTGCCGCCTGTAATTTGTTTTGCTCCGCTTTCAAAAGCGATACGCAGATCCTCATCAGTTTTCAGTCCGCCACCAAAATCAATTTTCAACTTAGTTTTAGAAGCTATTTTCTCCAAAACCTTATGATTGACAATATGTTTCGATTTAGCTCCATCCAGATCCACCAAATGAAGATACTGAATCCCATGTGCTTCAAATGATTTGGCTACTTCAAGCGGATCTTCATTATAGATCTTTTTGGTATCGTAATCACCTTTGGAAAGGCGAACACATTTACCGTCTATGATGTCTATGGCAGGAATTATTCTCATATTAAGTTAGAATTTAGAAGTTAGAAGTACGAAAAATCTCATTTTTGAAGCTTCTTTCTGGTTGTATTTATTGATGCTACCACAATCGAAACAATCTCATTACATTCGGAATGTAATTCCTTAGCTTTTTCCTTATTATTTTCAAGTACCGCAATTAATAACTCCAAAAAATACATACTTTCATCAGCCTCTTCTTCAACAATTTTTAATTTATTTATAAAATCAGCATCCGATTTTGCGCGCTGAGCCGCTCTGTAATTGGCTCCAACTGAACTTGATTAACGAATTAACTGATTTACATATGCATTGTATTCACGACTATGTGGAATAGAACTGCAAAATTTCCAGCAATCAATCGCAAACTCTTTTGTTCTTTCTTTTAAACTTTTCATTGAGCGTACTTCTAATTTCGTACTTCTAATTTTAAAAAATTCCAAAGAATTTTTTCTCCTGTTTTACTGCTTTTTTCGGGATGAAACTGTACTCCGTAAAAGTTATCACGATGTAAAGCCACTGAAAATTTTACACCGTATTCACTACCGGCGATCTCATCTTTGCATTCAGGAACAAAATAACTATGAACGAGATAAACGTATTCTCCTTCTTCTATACCTTCAAAAAGAGCCGACTTTAGATTATCGATTTTATTCCAGCCAATCTGAGGCACTTTCACTCCTTTTCCGAATCTTCTTACTTCTGCCTTGAAAATTCCAAGTCCGTTAGTATCTCCTTCTTCCGAGTGATCACACATCAGCTGCATTCCAAGACAAATTCCAAGAACCGGCTGTTTTAAAGTTGGAATGACTTGGTCCAGACCGGTTTTTTTCAGCATTTTCATAGCACTACTAGCCTCTCCAACCCCGGGAAAAATCACTTTATCGGCCTGTCTTATTTCTTCTGCATCACTGCTCAAAACAGCTTCAAAACCCAGCCGTTTAACTGCAAATTTGATGCTTTGGATATTTCCGGCGCCGTAATCAATTATTACAATTTTTGTTTTATCTGCCATTTAATTCTAACTTCTAAAATCTAACTTCCTTTAAAGCATTCCTTTTGTAGAGGGAAGGATCATCTTTTCGGCATCTCTTTTTACGGCCATTTTTATCGCTTTCGCAAACGCCTTAAAAATTGCCTCTATTTTATGATGTTCATTCGTGCCTTCTGCTTTGATATTCAAATTGGCTTTGGCTCCATCGGTAAATGACTTGAAAAAATGATAAAACATCTCGGTAGGCATTTTACCTATCATTTCACGTTTAAATTCGGCGTCCCAAACCAGCCAGTTACGGCCGCCAAAATCGATAGCGGCGCTGGCAAGGCAGTCATCCATAGGTAAACAGAAACCATATCTTTCGATCCCTTTTTTATTGGCAAGCGCTTTTGAGAAAACCTCTCCCAAAGCGATCGCGGTATCTTCAATAGTATGGTGTTCATCGACTTCAAGATCACCTTTAACCTGAATATCGAGATCCATTTGGCCGTGACGGGCAAGCTGGTCCAACATATGGTCGAAAAAGGCAATCCCGGTGTCAATTTTGCTTTTCCCCGAGCCATCAAGATTTATTCGAATTTGAATATCTGTTTCATTGGTTTTTCGCTGAACTTCAGCAGTTCTGGATTCCATTTTCAGAAATTCATAGATCTCTTTCCAGGAATCGGTTTTGAGAACGATATGTTTTTCAACCTCAGAAAGATCTTTTTCCACTTCATTTTTCCCTAATTCCTTATGATTATCTATAAAAATTCCCTTTCCTCCAAAATTTACGGCAAATTCCATATCGGTCATGCGGTCCCCGATCATGTAAGAATTCTTAAGGTCATATTCGGAATTATCGAGATAATTCTTCTTTTTCAACATCCCAATTTTTGGCTTGCGATCGGGGGAATTATCTTCTGGAAAAGTTCTGTCTATAAGGACATCCAGAAACTTGAAACCTTCGTTCTCGAAGGTCTTTTCTATGAAATTTTCGATTGGCCAGAAATCTTCTTCAGGAAAACTGTCGGTTCCCAAACCATCCTGATTGGTGACCATAACAATTTCATAGCCCAGCTCGGCAGCGATTTTAGGCAGATAGGCAATCGCGCCGGGATAAAATTGCAGTTTCTCCAGGTTATCTATCTGGTAATCTTCAGGTTCGTGAATAAGCGTTCCATCCCTATCCACAAATAAAATTCTACTCATCTTCAAGTTCTTTTAAAGCGTTGATCAGTTTATCGTTTTCGCCCCGGGTGCCAATGGTTATCCGAAGACAATTTTCACAAAGTGGCTGATTACTCCTGTTTCTCACCACCACCTCTTTTTTCAGCAGTTGATCATATCTTTTGTTTGCGTCATCCACTTCAATAAGGAAAAAATTAGCATCCGATTTATAAATTTTGGAAATATAATTCACTGAAAGTAAAACTTCAGATAATCGGGCTCTTTCATTCAATATTTCAGATACTTGTGATTGTATTTTTTCTTTTTCTGAAAGTATTCCCAGCCCCTTTTCCTGTGTAAGCTGATTCACATTATAAGGCGGTTTAATTCTCGTTAATATTTTCACGATTTCTTCCGATGAGTATAAAATTCCGAGACGAATCGCCGCCATTCCAAAAGCTTTTGAAAAGGTCTGCGTGACGATCAAATTCGGAAAATTTTCAAGCTCCTGAAGCCATGATTCATTTTCAGAAAAATCTATATAAGCTTCATCAATTACCACCAGTCCGGCAAAATTGTGTAGAATTTTCAAAACTCTTTCCCTTTCGAATGAATTCCCGGAAGGATTATTGGGCGAACATAGAAAAATGATCTTGGTCGCCGGATTAACTTCATTTAAAATCGCGGTAACGTCAGGCTGAAAATCGTGATTTAGTAAAACTTCCCTGTTTTCAATCTCATTGATATCGGCCAGCACCTTATACATTCCATAGGTAGGCGGCAAAGTGATCACATTGTCATTTCCCGGTTCACAAAAAGCCCTGAAAATCAAATCCAGCACTTCGTCACTTCCATTTCCCAGAAGAATCTGCTCTTTCGGAATCCCTTTCCACTCAGAGAGCTTTTCTTTTACTTTATTCTGATATGGATCAGGATAGCGGTTTAAACCATTGTCAAAAGGATTTTCATTGGCATCCAAAAAGACCATTTCATTCTCGGAAGCCTGGAACTCGTCCCTGGCCGAAGAATAAGGTTTTAATACCGAAACATTCCTGCGCACCAGTTTTTTTAAATCGAATGTCATCATTTTAATCCTCTTCTTTTAATCGTAAACTTACCGCGTTCTTGTGCGCCTGTAAACCTTCGGCTTGAGCAAGCAATTCTATGGCAGGACCAATTTTTTGGATTCCGCTTTTCGAAATCTTCTGAAAAGAGATTGTCTTCATAAAACTATCCAAGTTAACGCCGCTGTATTGCTTGGCATAACCGTTTGTTGGCAAGGTGTGGTTAGTTCCCGAAGCGTAATCGCCTGCACTTTCAGGCGCATAATTACCAATAAAAACCGAGCCCGCATTTTCCACGTTTTCAACAAAATATCCTTCATTCTTCGAACAAACGATAAAATGCTCGGGGCCATATTCATTGATGAGCTCCAAAGCCTCTTTTTCCTCACGAACAACTATTAACCGTGAATTCTCTATGGCTTTTTCAGCGATCGCTTTGCGCGGAAGCTGTTCCAGCTGTTCTTCTATTTCTTCGGAAACCTTAACCGCCATCGCTTCAGAAGTAGTCACAAGGATTACCTGACTGTCTTTCCCGTGTTCGGCCTGGCTCAAAAGATCGGAAGCCACAAATGCCGGATTGGCAGAATCATCAGCATACACCAGTAATTCCGAAGGGCCGGCGGGCATATCGATGGCTACCTGATATTTTGTGGCCAGCTGCTTGGCAACGGTCACAAACTGATTGCCGGGGCCAAAGATCTTATAGACCTGCGGAATATCCTCGGTTCCAAAGGTCATGGCTCCAATTGCCTGAATTCCGCCTACCTTAAAAATTTTCGTTACGCCACAAAGCTTCGCAGTATAAAGAATCGCAGGATTGATATTTCCGTTTTTATCAGGTGGAGAGCAAAGAACAATTTCTTTGCAACCGGCAAGATTCGCGGGAATCGCCAACATTAAAATAGATGAAAATAGCGGAGCTGTACCTCCGGGAATATAAAGTCCGACTTTTTGAATTGGTTTTTTCTCCTGCCAGCATTCCACGCCAGGCATGGTTTCCACTTTGAATTTTTCGGTTTTCTGCGCGGCATGGAATTTTTCAATATTCTTTTTAGCGAGGTCTATAGCTTCTTTAAGCTCTTCAGAAATTGAAGTACTTGCTTCCCGGATCTCGGTATCACTCACTTTCAGCTCATCCAGTTTAATACCGTCAAAAAGCTCGGTGTACTTTGAAATAGCCAGATTCCCCTTGCTTCTTATCTCATCAAAGATCTGATTCACGGTTTCTTCAATATCGGCAACCGACTGCGTAGGCCTTTTCAGAATTTCCGCCCATTCAGCTCTATCGGGATTGACAATCTTTTTCATAATCTTAATATCAGCAGTTATTATATTACCATTTTTTCGATGGGTGCGACAAGAATTCCTTCTGCTCCATTTTGTTTCAGCTCGTCGATCACCTCCCAGAATCGCTCTTCATTGATCACGGTATGTACCGAACTCCAGCCTTCTTCAGCAAGCGGCAAAACTGTGGGACTGCGCATCCCGGGTAATAATTTAAAAATTTCAGGCAGTTTATCGTTGGGAGCATTCAGCAAAATATATTTCGAAGTTCGTGCGTTAAGCACCGATTTCAGCCTGAACTGGAGTTTTTCAAGGATCTCTTTTCGGCTGTCGCTTATTTCCGGAGAGATCGCTAGAACCGCTTCGCTTTTTAGCATGACTTCAACTTCCTTCAGGTTATTCTTAAACAAGGTGCTACCACTGGAAACTATATCACAAATCGCATCGGCAAGTCCGATATTTGGCGCAATTTCAACAGAACCATTAATGATATGAAGCTCCGCGGAAATCCCATTTTCCTCTAAATAATTATTCAGCGTATTGGGATAAGAAGTTGCGATCTTGAGTCCGTCGAGATCTTTGATTCCCGAATATTTGAAAGTCTTGGGAACGGCAAGAGAAACACGGCATTTTGAAAATCCGAGTTTTTCACCGCGAATGATGTCCTGCCCTTTTTCTACCAGAATATTTTCTCCAATTATCGCGACATCAACCACCCCGTCCCTGAGGTATTGCGGAATATCGCCATTACGTAGGTACATCACCTCCAGGGGGAAATTTCCGGAAGAAGCCTTCAACTGCTCCTTGCCATTATCTATAGAAATCCCGGCATCTTTTAAAATCTTCAGTGAATCTTCAAAGAGTCTCCCTGATTTTTGAACTGCAATCCTTAATTTTTCCTTTTTCATCTTTAAAATTAAAATAAAAAAACCCGTTTGATTACTCAAACGGGTCATGATATATTAGTTGTTTTTACAGCATATCAAAATAACCTCGCCTGAGCGCGGAGGATAAAATGATGATGATGTACAAAATTTGTTCTCATTGTGATCACAAAACTAAAGATAAATTTTTAACTGCAAACAATAATCTTTAAAATTTCGATTATTTTATTAATTGTTTCCAAGAATTAAAGGTAGACCTTCCTTACCGGAACCAATAACCACTGTTTTGGCATTTGGTGATTTAGCAAGTTCTAAAGTTGCCTGAATTCCTTTCTCCTGCAAAATTTTATCAGTTAAAGATGCATTAAGTATCTCGTTAGCCCTCGCCTTCCCTTCTGCATCAATACGCTGTCTTTTGGCTTCCTGTTCTGCTTTGGTCAAACGGTACTCATATTCCAGGGATTCCTGTTCCTGTTTGAGCTTGCGTTCTATTGCTTCCTTAATAGTTGGAGGTAGTGAAACGTCTCTTACCAGCACCTGATTCACCTGGACATATTGATCTTCAAGGAGAAGCTGAGTTTCTTCAAATATCTCCTGTTGAATAGCTTCCCGTTTGGTAGAATAGAGTTGCTCGGGATTATATCTCCCCACAACCGCACGAGCCGCCGATCTTACTGCCGGTTGAAGCAATCTTTGAATATAATTCTCTCCTTTTTCCCGGTGAAGTTTTCCTAATTCATCATAGGCAGGCTGAAACCAAACAGAAGCATCCAATTCGATCTCCAGACCGTTAGAAGAAAGAACATTCATTTGTTCTTCAATAGACTGCTGCCTGACTTCATAAACAAAAACCTTATTCCAGGGAGCTACGATGTGAAAACCTTCTGAAAGAGGAGGTTCATCGGTAACCACACCGCCTCCAAATGTTTTATATAATACGCCAGCCTCACCAGAACCAATGGTCATAGTTGAGTTAGCAACGAATATTATTAAAATGACTATACCTATGATAATGGGTATAGTAAGTTTGGGTAGTCTTTCCATAAAAGTGTATTGAGTTTAGATTAATCCTAAGTATTTTCGGTAGAACCATTCAACGGTAAGAACAGAAATCAGTAAAAACAGCAGGTAATACCAGTCGATCAAAGGTACGGATTTAAGTTGGCTTTTCTGTACCGGTTTTAAGGAAGAACTGTTTAGCAAAGCCGATTTGAGGGAATCTATCCGATCTGGAAAAAAAACTTCAGTATTATTATTTTCAGCAAAATCCTCCATGGCATTTAAATTTGCTGAAGAAAATTGTTTTTCAATATTATAAGATATCACTTCAAAACTACCGGATGCCTTTATACCAGAACCTTTTTCAGAAACTGTAAAACTATAAGTTCCGGCAGGAAGATCGCCGGCATTGAACTGATAGAAATTATCCCTGACCATAAAATCAGAGGTGATCTCTTTATTTTCAATAGAATCTTTTAAATGGATCTGGAGATTGCCATTAAGATCCAACTGGTAATTTTGATCATAATACTGAGCGCTTATGATCACTTCTTCATTTCCGTAATAAAAATTATTGTAGTCAAGGCTCAACCTTTCTCTTTTCCGGGAAGCAGAAAGATTCTGAATGATCTTGCTGAAAAAATCATCAAATTCGCGAAAAGATTGTGTTTCCCTGAAAGATTTCGCCCTCCAACGCCAGATACCTTCTCCCAGCAAAAATCCTTTTTTAGGCGAATTTTTTGAAACAGCTAATAAAGGCTCGTCGGTTGTGACACCCTGCATTTTCTGAAAAAGCATTACATCAAAAGCGCCCTGATCATATTCAACTTTTCCAAATTTAACGCTCAGAGGTGGAAGATCATCAAAACCGATATCTTCAAACTGGAAAGCACTAAAGTTTTTGTTATAAACAGGGAAAATTTCCTGAGGTGGCCCGGCCGATTTTTTATTTACACCCAGATCAAGCGAATTAATAAAATCCCAATCAGTTTCGGTACCTGTAATTAATAGAAAATTATTTTCATCAGACTCAATTTGAGATGAAATAGATATAAATTGATTGTTTGGCTGATAAATTATAATTAACTGATAATCTTTAAATTGCGGTTTTTTAATATTTCCTATAATTAGATCAAGAGAGCGCTGCGAATTACTTTCGATTGATTTTTTTATAGCACCCAAATCGGGATGCTCAATAGAAGAAAGCAGCAGTACTTTAGTTCGCTCATCAATAACCTGAACTGCAAAATTTTTCCCGTTATTGGTAATATTTTTCTCGTTTGGCAAGGCTTTTATTACCGCCTTATAAGATTTTACTCCAAGGGATTTTACAGGAATATTCGTGTTAATCACCGCGGAACCATTTTGTTGATCAAAGCTCAGGTCTTTTGAAAAAAGAACTTTTCCATTTTGAAGAATTTGTAATTCAGAAGTGACTTCCTTATCCCCATTGTAATTCACAAAAATCTCTACAGGAAAATTATTATTGAGAAAAGCATACCTATTCGTATTGATTCGGGAAATGGAAAGATCACTATAGTTTGCGGTATCCCCTATGATCACAGGAAAAAGTTCTTCATCACCGGATTTTTTAAAATACCGAAAATCACGTCCGGAAGTTTGATTCGCGTCAGAAAGAAAAATGATCGCTGAATTTCTGTTCTTTGAAATCTCTGAAACTTCAGAAAGAGCCTGGAAAAGATCGCTTCCGGTAGAAGAAAAATCAAGGCTGTCGCTATTTAGAAGATTTTTTCCGAAAGAAAACCTCGCAATTTCAAAACGATCCTGCAGGGCTTTATCATTTAAAAGGAGGTTTTGAAGCTCTTTTAAAGTGTCCTTACTATTTAAAAATTTTATCGACTCTGAATTATCAGCAAGAATATACAAGGAAGGTTTTTCAACAGTGTATTTGGTCCGGGTAATTTTGGGGTTGATCAATAAAAGAAGAATGATAAAAACAGCCAAAAACCGCAGTGCGAAAAAAATATAGTCTTTTTTTACCCTTACAGGCTTTTTGAATAAATACTGGTAAAAAGCGAACCCCAGCGCTACTAAAAGCGCCAGGGTGATTAATAAAATTGTATTTATCGCCATGAAAATTTGAAGTTATGCTTGTCGCTCAGCTCTCCAATTTAAATAAAATCTTCAACGAAAAGCTTAATTCTAACTTCTTACTTCTAAAATCTGATTTCTAGGTGTGCATTCCGCCATCCACATGTATAATCTGGCCGGTGATATATGAACTCAGATCACTTCCCAAAAATACGCAGGCATTGGCGATATCTTCAGGAGAACCTCCACGCTTCAAAGGAATCGCATCTCTCCAGCCCTGCACGGTTTTTTCGTCAAGCTTTTCGGTCATTTCGGTTTCGATGAAGCCGGGAGCGATCACATTGGTGCGGATATTTCTTGAACCGAGCTCCTGGGCCATAGACTTGGAAAATCCGATAATTCCAGCCTTAGAGGCCGCATAATTCGCCTGACCAGCATTTCCGGTAACTCCTACCACAGAGCTCATATTGATAATGCTTCCGCTGCGCTGTTTAAGAAAAGTGCGCTGAGCGGCTTTGGTCATATTAAAAATCGATTTCAGGTTTACTTCGATCACACGGTCAAAATCTTCCTCGCTCATTCGCATTAGCAGATTGTCTTTGGTGATACCGGCATTATTCACCAGAATATCGATAGAACCGAATTCTTTCACCACTTCATCAACGAGTTCCTGAGCTTCAGAAAAACTTGCAGCATTCGATTTATATGCTTTGGCCTTCACTCCCATTCCTGACAGTTCCTTAGCCAGCGCTTCCGCTGATTCTGCCGAAGAATTATACGTAAAAGCCACATTGGCTCCATGTTGAGCGAAAACCTGTGCAATTCCTTTACCTATTCCACGGCTTCCACCTGTAATTATGGCATTTTTTCCTTCTAATAATTTCATATTATGGATCTTGGTTAATTGTCTTTTTCCAAATATAACAAAAGCAAAAAGGCTTCTAATAAAAAATCCTTCTGAAAATGGTCCCGGATAGAAGCGGGTTTCAGAAGGATTTATAAAATTTATATGAAAATTTTAGCCGTTGAGAACTTCAGAAACTTTCTTTCCTATTTCGGCTGGGGAATCAACAACATAAATTCCATTTTCTCTTAGGATTTTCTTTTTAGCCTGAGCGGTATCTTCACTTCCGCCAACAATTGCTCCCGCATGACCCATAGTACGTCCTGCAGGCGCTGTTTCTCCGGCGATAAAACCTATAACAGGTTTTTTATTACCGTTTTCTTTTACCCATTTTGCAGCATCGGCTTCCAGTTGTCCGCCAATTTCACCGATCATTACGATACACTCTGTTTCGTCGTCGTTCATCAATAGCTCCACCGCCTCTTTAGTAGTAGTCCCGATAATAGGATCACCTCCAATACCAATCGCAGTAGTGATTCCCAGACCCTGCTTCACAACCTGATCTGCTGCTTCATAAGTTAAGGTACCAGATTTGGAAACAATTCCCACTTTTCCTTTTTTGAAAACGAAACCGGGCATGATCCCAACCTTGGCTTCACCCGGAGTGATAACTCCCGGACAGTTAGGCCCTATCAAACGGCAATCGCGGTCTTTAATATAATCTGAAGCCTTCACCATATCGGCAACAGGAATTCCTTCAGTTATAGTGATAATGACTTTTATACCTGCGTCGGCAGCTTCCATAATCGCATCGGCTGCAAAAGCAGGCGGTACAAAAATAATGGAAACATCGGCTCCTGTCTCTTTAACAGCTTGAGAAACTGTATTGAAAACGGGCTTGTTAAGGTGTTTTTGACCTCCTTTTCCTGGGGTAACGCCACCAACTACATTGGTACCATATTCTATCATTTGCTCGGCATGAAAAGTACCTTCACTTCCGGTAAATCCCTGCACGATGACTTTAGAATTTTTATTGACTAAAACGCTCATAAGTGTTCATTGAATTTTAGGAGTACAAAAGTAGGTTTTTAAAAATAAAACCTAAAGGCTTTTATTCGTTTATTCAGGTCATAATTCCTAAAATTCCCATAAAAAACAGGGAGTTTGAAAAAATTAGGGCTTTATTGATCAGAATAATTATTATTTCTGATAGAATCTCTCTTTTCCAAAATTTCCCGCCGGTGTTCCTGGATCATTCTTTGTCTTTCACGCATCATGGCCTGGCGCTCTTCCATCATTTGCTGCCTATGTCGCTGCATCTCAGCCATTCGCTCCTGAATTTCCTGGCGACGCTCCTGTATTCTCTCTTTAAATTCCTGCTTTTTTTCTTCCAGGAGTTCGGGATTATCAGCATATCTTTCTTCAAGATCACGCATTCTCTCCTGTTCCCTTTCGGCCATGCGTTGCTCCTTCATCGCCATTTTTCTTAAAGAATCATGTCGGGCTGGTGGCATTGGAGGATGTTGCGGATGCGCAGGAGCTGGCGGTGCGGGAGGAACTTCACCTCCATGTTCGGCTGGTGGCGGTGGTGGCGGTGGCATATGCTCATGAGCGGAAGCCGGTGGTGGTGGAGGTGGCATATCCCCTATTTTCGGTGCCGGCGGCGGTGGCGGTGGCAAAAGGGTCATGCCGGTAATTTTGGCAAAACGGGTGTTTTGAAATTCTTCTTCCAACTTATCAATAAGACCATCTTTGGTATCACGGGTTTGCACGTTAAAATCTATTTCACTTATTTCTTCCGCAGAAAGTCCGTTGGTAATTTTATCGAGTTCTTTACCAAAATTCTTCAGCTTTATTTCTTTTCCATTTAAACTAATTGACTCTCCTTCGATCATTATATGAATTTTGGAGGGCTGCTGAAAAAGATTTAGCGGAAGATCAGTACTATTTTCATTAGAATGCACCGGTTTTGCGACGATATCATTGTTAAAAAGGAAAATACACAATGCTAAAACGGGAATAAGAAATCCCAGGCGGGTCAGAAATCGTCTTGATGAAAAGTTTTTAGAAATCATAAGAATTCGTTTTTTGATTAATGAATTATTGAAGGGGCTATAAAGGCTGTTGTGATGAGTCGCCGAAGTATAGCTGAAAAGTAATTGTGAATATTCTACCGGATTCACCGCACCGGCAAGCACTTTTCGATCAGCCAAAAATTCATGGTTGAGTCTGATCGATTTTTTAAGTTCAAAAAATACGGGGTTGAACCAGAAAATGACCTGTAAAAGTTCAATAAGGAGAAGATCCCAGGAATGCTTTTGATCTACATGGGCTTTTTCATGTTCCAGAACTGCGTGGGATATATTGTTGTTTTCGAAATCAGATTTTCCAAGGAAAATATAGCGCAGGAAACTGTGAGGAATAAGATTTCGCCTAAGAAGCACAAAAATATAGGGAAATTCTGATTTTTTCTCGTTTTCACTTATTTCGCGACTGATAGTAAAAAGATTTCTGATAAACCGAAAAGAAAAGAAAAGAACTCCGCAAAGGTATATTCCGAAGCCAGTGAACCCGGCTATTTTGTGCCAATTTGTAGCAGAAGGTATCGCTGCACTCGTCACAGAATTATCAACTGGAAATAACAGAGTATTTGCGGTCTCGGGTGCTGCTTCAATAGTATATGTTATGGTGACAAAAGGCAGAATAAGTGAAATTATTACTGTTGCCAGCAAGTAAAATCTTTTAAAAACCGGCATGTTTTCATCTTCCAGCAGAAACCTGTAGAAGCCGAAAAGAATTAGCATACAAAGGCCCGATTTGATAACATACTCCAACATCTCAATTCTTTTTTATGCGTTCATCTATGAGTTTTCTAATCTCTTTCAATTCCTCTTCCGAAAGATCGGTTTCCTGCGTAAAAAAAGAAGCGAATTGGGAAGCCGAATCATTAAAGAAATTCTTGATCATGCCGTTAACCTGCCGTGAGAAGTAAGATTTTTTCGACACCTTTGGAAAGTATTCCCTGGATCTTCCTAACTGGGTATAACCAACAAAACCTTTATCCTGCATTCTCTTCAGCAAGGTAGCCACGGTAGTTACAGCCGGTTTTGGATCGGGGTAAGCTTCGATTAGCTCTTTCATGATCGCTTTTTCCTGCTTCCAGAGAAGTTGCATTAATTGCTCTTCTGCATTAGATAAATCCATATTGCCAATAATTACTCTACAAACGTAGAATAAAATATTTAATTCTACAAATGTAGAATGTAAAAGTTATAAAAAAAGTCCGCTTAAAGAAGCAGACTGATTTTTTAAGCCCAGGGGCTTTTCTCGATTTCTTCGCCCAACTGACTTATCTGGACGCCCCGGTACAATTTTTTGTCCTTTAATTCCCAAATAGCGACAAAATGAGCCAAAGGCATTTCCTCATCGGGATTTTCAATAGTGCGAACATAATAGGTAAAGTGAATGGCTACATTTTCCCTTTTAGCGAATACCTTCTCTACTTCAGCTCTCAGTGAATCGAAAGAAGACGCGAGTTCTTTGCTTATTTTCTGAATTCCTTCCAGGTTCAGTTTTTTAACCCCCGTTGTAGCATACCAGGTAAGTTCAACCTCCGGATGAAGAAAACCTCTTACACTCTCATCCTCACTGATATTAGTCTGGTAAAATTTTTGAACAACTTCGGTCGCTTTAATACTCATGGTATAAACTATTTGAATGTTTTTACAATTTCCGGCAATTTCTTTATTGCCGCATATTCCTTCAGTTTTGTACGAACTTCCCCGAATGGTGTGCCCCAATAGGTTGTATTTGGCTCCGTATCTTTTGAAACTCCACACTGGGCCATGAGCACAGTTCCTTTGGCTATGGTCACATCACTGCGAATTCCGACCTGCCCCCAAATGGTTACCTCATCTTCAACTCTCACGGCACCGGCAATTCCAACCTGAGAAGCAATAAGACATTTTTTTCCAATTACGGTATCATGTCCGATTTGTATCAAATTATCAAGTTTTGATCCTTCACCAATAATGGTGTCACCGGTAACACCCCTGTCTATGGTACAATTTGCTCCAATCTCAACATTATCTTTGACAACTACTCTCCCACCAGATAAAAGTTTATCAAAACCCTCGGCTCTTTTTTTATAATAGAATGCGTCACCACCGAGAACGGTCCCACTGTGAATGATCACATTATCACCAATCACGCAATCCTTCCCTACATTCACACTGGAATGAATAAGACAGTTTTTGCCAATTTTCACATTAGATCCAAGCACCACATTAGGCTGAAGAATGGTATTTTCACCGATTTCAGCATCTTCAGCAATCATTTTGTTCGATGCTTCGAAAGGCTTAAAATGACTTGTTAGCTTATTGAAATCCCTGAAAGGGTCATCTGAAATCAATAAGGCCTTTCCTTCGGGACACTCTACCTTTTTATTGATCAAAACAATGGTCGCTGCCGATTTCAGGGCTTTATCGTAATATTTTGGATGATCTACAAAAACAATATCGCCGGGCGTAACAACATGGATTTCATTCATTCCCTGTACCGGAAAATCGTCATCACCAATGTACTCACATTTGATGATCCCGGCAATCTCCTTCAGACCATATTGGCGTGGAAATTTCATTTATTCCTTGATTCTTTCTTTATAGGTCCCTTTTTCTGTTTCGATCTTGATCTTATCGCCCTCGTTAATGAAAAGAGGCACATTCACCTCAAAACCAGTTTCAACAGTTGCAGGTTTCGTGGCATTGGTAGCCGTATTGCCTTTTACGCCCGGTTCGGTATGAGTTACTTCCAGAACAACGCTGGCAGGCATCTCAACTGAGAGCGGCATATTGTCTTCAGTATTTATAAGAATAGTTACCACTTCCCCTTCTTTTAGCAATTTTGGCATATCAAGGGCATTTTCAGTAAGCCTGATTTGGGTGTAATCTTCCACATTCATAAAGTGATAGAATTCTCCGTCTTCATAAAGGAACTGAAATTTATGGGTTTCTACCCTAATATCTTCAATTTTATGCCCTGCGGAAAAAGTATTTTCCAGGACTTTCCCGGTGGTTACACTTTTAAGTTTTGTTCTTACGAAAGCCGGACCCTTTCCTGGCTTCACATGAAGGAACTCAACAATTTTATAAATGTCGTGGTTATAGCGGATACAAAGTCCGTTTCTAATATCGCTGGTAGTAGCCATTTTTATATTTTAATTTGAACTGAAGTATCCTTTCATGATACCTCGTTGTGAGTTTTTAATAAATTCCAAAATTTCATCCCTTTCGGCAGTGGCCTGCATTTCAGCTTCAATAATAGCAACTGCCTGGGAATTATTATAATTTTTCTGATAAAGAATTCGATAGATATCCTGTACTTCCCTGATTTTTTCAGTAGAAAAACCTCTACGGCGAAGACCTATAGAATTAATTCCTACATAACTCAGTGGCTCTCGGCCAGCTTTGACAAAAGGAGGAACATCTTTTCTCACCAGGGAACCACCGGTAACAAACGCGTGTTTACCGATACTACAAAACTGCTGGATAGCTGCCATTCCGGCCAACACCACATATTCACCAACATTGATGTGGCCTGCAAGCGTACTGTTATTCGAAAAAATACAATTATCGCCCACGATGCAGTCATGGGCAATATGGCAGTAAGCCATGATCCAGCAGTTGTTTCCAACCACTGTTTTCATACGATCGGTGGTTCCCCTGTTAATGGTCACACATTCTCTAATGGTGGTATTATCACCGATGATGGTAAGAGTATCTTCGTCGTTAAATTTTTTATCCTGAGGAACGGCAGAAATCACGGCTCCGGGAAAAATGCTGCAATTCTTCCCTATTCGTGCGCCTTCCATTATAGTCACATTGGAACCAATCCAGGTACCTTCTCCAATCACTACATTGTTGTGAATGGTCGCGAAAGGCTCAATCACAACATTTTTTGCAATTTTGGCACCGGGATGCACATATGCTAAAGGTTGGTTCATTATTATTTATTTTGATTTTACAATTTGAGCCATGAGAATTGCTTCTGTGGCCAGTTTGCCATTCACATAGGCATATCCCTGCATCTGGCAAATCCCACGCCTGATTGGCGCAAGAAGGTCGAGTTTAAAAATAAGTGTGTCGCCGGGAACCACCTGCTGCTTAAATCTTACATTATCGATCTTCATGAAATAAGTAAGATAATTTTCAGGGTCGGGAACCGATTTCAGGGCCAAAATTCCGCCAGTCTGGGCCATCGCCTCCACCTGAAGAACACCTGGCATTACAGGTTTTCCTGGAAAATGTCCCACGAAAAAAGGCTCATTCATAGTGACGTTTTTCACCCCAATTACATGCGTATCGGTTAATTCATATATTTTGTCAACGAGCAGGAAAGGTGATCGGTGGGGAAGCGTGTTCATAATATCGATCACATCCATCAAAGGTGGCTGGCTGAGATCTACTTTTGGAACATTATTTCTTTTTTCGGCTTTGATCACTCTGGCCAGTTTTTTGGCAAACTCGGTATTTACATGATGGCCGGGCTTGTTGGCAATAATCTTTCCTTTTATACGTGTTCCCACAAGAGCCAGATCGCCCAAAACATCCAGCAATTTATGTCTTGCCGCTTCATTTGGATGATGAAGTGTAAGATTATCGAGGATCCCATTCGGTTTTACTGAAATGTTGTCTTTTTTAAAGGCTACTCTCAGCTTTTTCAGGGTTTCCTCCCCTATTTCCTTATCTACATAGACAATGGCATTATTAAGGTCACCGCCTTTTATAAGCCCATGTTCCAACAAGGCTTCAAGTTCATGAAGAAAACTAAAGGTTCGGGAATCGGCTATTTCGGTTTTAAATTCAGAAAGGTGCTCGATAGAAGCATTCTGGGTTCCCAGGACTTTAGTACCGAAATCGACCATGGCTGTTACCTGGTATTCATCGGCAGGCATCGCGATGATCTCACTTCCTGTTTCCTGGTCCCGGTAAGCAATAATGTCAGTAATTTCAAATTCCTCCCTTTCTGCATCCTGCTCTTGAATACCCGCTTTTTCAAGGGCTTCCACAAAAAATTTGGAAGAGCCATCCATTATTGGAGGTTCTGAAGCATTCAGCTCAATAAAAATATTATCGATCTCAAGCCCAACACAGGCGGCAAGAACATGTTCAGAAGTCTGGATCATCACTCCATTCTTCTCCAGATTGGTTCCCCGGCGTGTATTAACGACATACGAAACATCCGCTTCAACTTGCGGTGTACCTTCAAGATCGATTCTTCTAAAAACATATCCGGTGTTCTCAGGGGCAGGTTTAAAAGTAAGTTTTACTTCTTTTCCCGTATGCAGGCCAACACCCTCCAGAGAAACTTCTCTCTCAATGGTTTGTTGTTTTGAAACTTTATCAGCCATCTTTGTTAATCTTTTTTTCCAGTTGGTTAAGTTTATTCATTGTTTGCGGCAAATTCTTAAAATGTATATAAGATTTATTATAATTACTATAAGATAATGCCGGAGAGCCCTGGAGCATCTCATCATCTTTGATATCCCTTCCTATTCCAGATTGCGCCTGGATCTTCACCCTGTTACCAATACTCAGGTGACCGGCTATTCCAACCTGGCCGCCAATCAGGCAATTTTTGCCGATTTTTGTAGAACCAGCTATTCCGGTTTGGGCGGCAATAGCCGTATTTTCTCCAATTTCAACATTATGGGCGATCTGGATATGGTTGTCCAGCTTCACTCCTTTTCTGATAATTGTGGAACCGAGAGTAGCTCTATCTATAGTGGTTACCGCGCCAATATCAACATTGTCTTCGATGATCACATTTCCTATTTGAGGCACTTTTGAATACTGCCCCGAATCATCGGGGCTAAATCCGAAACCATCAGCACCAATTACGGCACCACTGTGAATTGTACAATTATTACCGATAATACTTTCAGAATAAATCTTCACTCCGGCGAAAATAGTAACATTATCACCAATTTGAACATTATCACCTATATATACATTGGGGTAAATTTTTACATTTTCACCCAAAACGACCTTTTCTCCAACATAGGCGAAAGCGCCAAGATAAAGTCCGCCGCCATATTTAGCGGAATCAGAAATAAATGTTGGCTGTTCAATCCCAGATTTATTAAGCTTTACCTGATTGTAATATTCAAGGAGCGTCGAAAAGGCTTTATACGCATCCTTTACCTTGATCAAAGTGGTATTGACAGGATGTTCGACCTCAAAATCACGATTTACAATAGTGATGGAAGCGTTGGTTTTATATAAAAAAGAGGTGTATTTAGGATTACTTAAAAAAGTAAGGGAACCTTTAGAACCCTCTTCGATTTTAGCTAATTCCGAAACTTCAGCCTCAGGATTTCCTTCAACTTCCCCTTCAAGTATTTCGGCTATTTGTGCTGCTGTAAACTTCATTCTGGCAAAAGTAAAAAAAATGTGCTAATCTTTAACTTTAGGATAACACATATAGTATTTGGTCACCGTATGCGTCAGTGCTTTCAAATTGAACTGATCAGAAACCTTTACCACATCGCTTATTTTCCCGTTTTTATGCAGGATATTGATGTTATCGTTTTCCTGTTGATAGGCAAGGTTGGCAATTTCGCCATCAAAAACAAAATATGCAGCTTCCTCTTCGGAAATATTGTATTTCTTCTGAAGTGCTTCTGATCTTTTTTTCAGTTTTTCTACGGAAGGTTTTTTCTTTTTGATCTTCACCTTAAGAAGATCCCTGTTTATGATCATCGCACACAGATTTTTAAGTACAAAATCATCGCAATGCATCCATTCTTTCATGGCTGAAAGAACATCATTATCATCAAGCCTGGCAAACATTTTAAGAACTTTCGAATCAAAATTTTCCCTGGTTATTTTGTTTTTCAGAAAAAACATTAAAGGCGTGCTGGCATGAAGTTCGGTGCCGTTATCAATAAGCTCCTTTGCCCTTTTAAGGACTCTTATCAAAAGTTGTTCGGCAACAAGGCTGGTTTTATGTAAATAAACCTGCCAGTACATAAGCCGCCGACCTACAAGAAATTTTTCTACCGAATAAATTCCTTTTTCTTCAATGACCAGCTGATCATCAACGACATTGAGCATGGTAATGATACGCTCGCTATTGATGTTACCTTCAACGGCGCCGGTATAAAAACTATCCCTTTTCAAATAATCCAGGCGATCCATATCCAGCTGACTCGAAATAAGCTGATTCATAAACTTGCGCTCATAAGAGCCTTTGAAGATATCTATGGCCAGCGTTAAACTTTGGTTAAAGTTCGAGTTCATTTCTTCCATAAAAAGAAGAGAAATGCTCTCGTGATCCACCCCTTCCACGAGGCTGTTTTCCATGGCGTGACTAAACGGGCCATGACCAATATCATGCATCAAAATGGCAATTTGTAATGCCTCTTCTTCTTTTTCAGAAATGGCAACACCTTTATAGCGAAGCACCCGCACTGCTTTTTGCATTAAATGTATACAACCCAGGGCATGATGAAATCGGGTATGATGAGCACCGGGATAGACCAAATAAGAAAGCCCCATTTGGGAAATTCGGCGTAATCTTTGAAAGTAAGAATGTTCAATAATGCGAAAGATCCGCTCGCTCGGGATGGTAATAAATCCGTAAATTGGATCGTTTAATATTTTAAGTTTAGTTTGCGACGCCAAGCCTTAATTTTATGAATTGAAAAACAAAGATAAGGCGAAGTTAGAAATACCAGCCTTGAAGAACTAAATACGAGGATAATCTCACATTATAAGATTATTTCTAATTTCAGAAATAAAAATTCAAAACAACAAATGAGCAATATCAAAATACTTTGGGTAGACGATGAAATTGATTTACTAAAACCACATATCATGTTCCTCGAATCGAGGAATTATGAGGTAGAAACCTGTAAAAGTGGTACGGAAGCCCTTGAAAAGATTGAAGAAGAAAATTTTGATATTGTTTTCCTCGATGAAAATATGCCTGGACTCACCGGCCTCGAAACACTTTCAGAAATAAAGGAAAAACGGGAAACTATTCCAATCGTAATGATCACAAAAAGTGAAGAGGAATATATTATGGAAGAGGCAATAGGCTCAAAAATTGCCGATTACCTTATAAAACCCGTCAATCCTAACCAGATCCTTTTAAGTATAAAAAAAAACCTGGACCATTCAAGACTTATTTCCGAAAAAACAACTTCTAACTACCAGCAGGAATTCAGGAAAATTGCCATGGAAATGTCTCAGGTGAATTCTCATGAAGAGTGGGCCGAACTTTATCAGAAATTGATCTATTGGGAGCTGCAGCTTGAAAACATAGATGATTCCAGTATGTTTGAGATCCTCGAGTCCCAAAAACTGGAAGCTAATAACCAGTTCTTCAAATTTATTTCCAAAAATTACCAGCGCTGGTTTGAAAAAGATGGGGAACCACCTGTAATGTCGCATACGCTATTCAGAAAATATGTACTTCCGGAAATAAAACAAGACCAGCCCACTCTTTTAATAGTCGTTGATAATTTAAGGTATGACCAATGGAAAACACTTGAACCCATTGTCTCTAATTATTATAAAAAAGAAAAGGAAGTTCCTTATTACAGTATACTTCCCACAGCTACTCAATATGCAAGAAACGCGATTTTCTCTGGTTTGATGCCCAGTGATATGGAAAAACTTTTTCCAAGATACTGGAAAAATGACACCGACGAAGGCGGAAAGAATCAATATGAAGCAGAATTCCTGGAGGAGCAATTAAAAAGACTTGGAAAAAGCGATCTGAAATTTGAATATCATAAAATAAGTAGTTTAAAGGCCGGAAAAAAACTGGTAGACAGCTTTAAAACTCAAAAAACCAATGATCTTACTGTTGTAGTTTACAATTTCGTGGATATGCTATCTCATTCCAAAACTGAAATGGAAGTGATAAAAGAGCTTGCTTCAAACGATAAATCTTATCGCAGCCTTACTCAAAGCTGGTTTAAAAATTCGCCCCTGCTGGAGATTATCCAGAAGGCACAGCAATCTGGATTTAAACTTATCATTACAACTGATCATGGGACCATCAATGTGAAAAATCCTTCTAAGGTTATAGGGGATAAGAATACGAGTTTGAATTTGAGGTACAAAACAGGAAAAAGTCTTACCTATGAAGATAAAGAAGTATTGGCTATTGAAGAACCAAAAAGCGTACACCTGCCAACATTAAATATGAGCAGTTCTTACATTTTTGCCAAAGAAGATCTGTTCTTCGCTTACCCCAATAACTACAATCATTATGTGAGTTACTACAAGAATACCTACCAGCATGGAGGGGTTTCTTTAGAAGAAATTGTAATCCCATTTGTAGTCTTAAACCCTAAATAATCGATGAAGTGCATTTTTTTTCGTTGTAATGCATTTTTTAAAAATATATCTAACTGATTACCAATAAAGTGTAGCATTTAAAGGATATTTTACATATCTTTACTATCCCAAATCTGACATATTGAACTATGGAGTTAACCTATAAACTTCAAGAACTGGATGTAGCCGTAGATTACATTCTTAGTAATACAAAAAGCAAAACACTGCTTTTTTACGGTGAAATGGGTGCTGGAAAGACCACTCTTATAAAGGAGCTGGTAAAAGCACTCGGTGTACATGATGTGGCATCCAGTCCGACGTTTTCATTAGTTAACCATTACGAATCAGACGAGGGATCTGTTTATCATTTCGATTTTTATCGAATTGAAGATGAAACAGAGGCTCTGGATATTGGATTGGAAGATTATCTCGAATCTGATGCCTGGAATTTGATAGAATGGCCGGAAAAAGTAGCTAATTTATTGGGGGATAACCCGCAAAAACTGCTTATAGAGGTCGATTCTGAGAATACCAGAAAGTTAAAGTTTTGTTAAAGAAAATGATTTTACGTCAAATTAAGGCGAAAAATAATTTGTAAGAATTTTATTACTTTTAAAAACAAAATAAAAAGTGGATTGATATAAATCAATTCAATAATCGATTTATAATTAAATTTAAACTAACATAACTAAAGAAAAAAGTGTGGTTTTTAGGCCTGTTTTTGGCCTGAAAAAGGCTGCAAAGATACGACTAATGTTTTAATTTATAGGAATTTAAGTTGTTATATGTTTGTTCTTGAAAACAAAACGAATTACCAATTTAAATCCTCTAGTTATGAAATTAAAAGCATTACTTTTCGCAGCCGCTATATTTGGAGCAAGTTTCTATGTAACTTCAACATCTAATGACAATGTTCAAAAAGATCCAATCAAAAAACAAGCTGTCGATAAAAGGCTCATCAGAGTACCTCCTGCTGGGTAGTATCATAGCGCTAGCAATAGCGTTTTCACCTTATTTATTTTATTTATATGAAATTTTCCCAAGCAATCCTGTTTGGGAAACTTCATTTTTTACTTACGAGAGTAAATATTATCAAGATGTATTAACTGCAGCATGGACCTATTTAGGTAAATTAGTACCTTTTCTTCTTCTTCTTTTATGGTTCTTTACTTGTAAACATTGGTGGTATCATGTTATTTTGATACCTACATCTATGTATTTTTACCAAATAATTGTTACATTTTATTCTGATTTTTACGGGAATGAAGCCTATATTATGGATACTAATGGATTAATATATTTAGCACCATTCTTCATAATAATCCTTTCTATAGTATATTTAGTTCGAATTAAAATTTTTGATAGAATATACGGTATTGATCTATCAGAGTTAAATGAAACCCATGTTTCAGTCTTTTCTCCTATTTCTGATAAAGACATGAAAGATATAAAAAATTTCCAGGATGAGGAAGATGAACAATATGATGATTCCAATATGATCCTGGAAGACTATTACCGTAAACTGTAATTCTGTTTATATTTTCTAAATTAAGTTGTAATTTAACTGCTTTAACACCTTAAACATGGCGAAGCAGCAGGTATCTCCTTTTACCAAAGAACAACTGATCCCTCAGGAAGAAACCCTGGAAATATATAAAAAACGTGGAGATCTATTTATAGGCATCCCTAAAGAGACCTCTTACCAGGAAAAACGTATTTGCCTAAGTCCAGATGCAGTCGCGGCTATAACAGCCCATGGACACAGAGTCATGATCGAAGCCGGTGCGGGAAAATGGGCGCGGTTCAGTGATAAGGATTACTCTGATGCTGGCGCTGAGATCACCAAAGACACACAAAAAGTATTCTCCTGCCCTATCATTCTAAAAATAGAACCACCGTCTTTTGAAGAACTGGCTTATATCAATCCGCAAACAATCCTCATTTCCGCGTTGCAAATAAAAACGCAATGCAAAGAGTATTTTCAGAAACTTGCAGAAAAAAGAATCACGGCACTTGGATTTGAATTTATAAGAGATGAAGATGGAAGTTATCCTATTGTAAAAGCATTGAGTGAGATTGCCGGTACCGCTTCGGTGCTAATAGCCTCAGAAATTATGAGCAATCATGTTGATGGGAATGGTTTAATGTTCGGAAATATCAGCGGTGTTCCGCCCATTGAAGTTGTTATTATAGGCGCCGGAACCGTAGGTGAATTTGCTACACGATCGGCTTTGGGATTAGGGGCCAATGTAAAAGTTTTTGATAGTTCCCTAACTAAACTTCGGTATATACAGGCCAGTGTGGGAGCAAAATTTTATACAAGCACCATTCAACCTAAAAATCTCAGCAAAGCCCTGAAAAGATGTGATGTGGTAATTGGAGCCGTTAGAGGTAAAGATCGATCTCCTGTTTTGATAACCGAAGATATGGTAAGGTCTATGAAAAGAGGCGCTGTTGTTATTGATGTTAGCATTGATATGGGGGGCTGCGTGGAAACCAGCGAAATCACCTCTCATGACGACCCCATTTTCACCAAACACGATGTGATTCATTACTGTGTCCCCAATATTCCATCCCGTTACGCCAAAACCTCTTCGCTATCAATCAGCAATATCTTCACTCCCTACCTTTTACATATTGGTGAAGAAGGCGGACTCGAAAATACCTTGAGATTTGACCGCGGTCTACGGAATGGTTTGTATTTTTACCACGGAATTTTAACCAATAAATCGATTGCCGACTGGTTCAATCTTTCATACCGTGACATCAATCTCTTGATTTTCTAATTATGCGAATGCTTCATCGTTTCGGGTATTATGGCCTGGGATTTTTCTTTGGAATTGTAATTGTCTTATTTTTTTTAGGCGGAAAAAGAGCTTCCTGCAGCTATGGACCAAACGGAAGGGTATTGCTTCAGCTGCGCTCTAAAGACCGGGTTTTTTCTGAAGAATCCCTTCAATTTTTCAAATCTCAGCAAATAGATACTTCGGTGGTAGCGAGAATATTTAAAAATGGAGATGTTGACTTCGGAAAGAGTGAAGTGCATAAAAAGCCCTGTAATATTTACTATGTTTCAGGTAAACCCGCTAACGAAACTATTGAACTAAAGGTCGTAAATTGTGATAGTATTGCGACCATCGAAAAGGCGAGCATAAAAAAAGACGAATAAAATTCGCCTTTTTCCTATAAAAATTTATTTCTCAGTAATTATTTAAGAATTTGATCAGTATGCTCTTTAGTTTTTACGTTTGAGATAACTTCTTCAATTTTTCCATTTTCATCAATAAGAAAAGTGGTGCGATGGA
Source organism: Christiangramia fulva (assembly GCF_003024155.1). NCBI lineage: Bacteria > Pseudomonadati > Bacteroidota > Flavobacteriia > Flavobacteriales > Flavobacteriaceae > Christiangramia > Christiangramia fulva. Next base: position 3,019,698 of record NZ_CP028136.1, on the reverse strand, counting down.
TACCCTCGTATTCCTTTCCCATAAACTTTTTCGGTCCCCAAACGCCATACGCATTGATCAACTTTTTATCCTCATCGGCTAAAAGCGGATACTGAAAATCGTATTTTTCCTTGAAATTTTGCTGCTTCTTTTTTGAATCGGCACTTACTCCCAGAATTTCATAACCTTCCTCCTTCAATTTATCATAATTCTCATTCAAGTTGCAGGCTTCTGCTGTACAGCCAGGAGTACTTGCTTTTGGATAAAAGAACAAAACCAGTTTCCTGCCTTTATAGTCAGAAAGTTTGATTTCATTTCCATCCTGATCTTCAGCTTTAAAATCGGGAGCCTTGTCCCCTGCTTTCAATGTTGTCATAATTGCTATTTTTACCCAAAATTAAAGCTTTTATGACTAAAAAAGAAAAAGTTCAGTTCGTAATAGACACATTAAACCATATTTATCCTGAAATCCCCATTCCGCTGGATCACAAAGACCCGTATACCCTTTTAATAGCCGTACTTCTTTCAGCGCAAAGCACCGATTTAAGGGTCAACCAGATTACCCCAAAACTTTTCGAAATTGCCGATACTCCTTTTAAAATGGTAAAACTTTCGGTGGAAGAAATTCGGGAAATAATTAAACCGGTAGGACTTTCTCCTATGAAATCAAAAGGTATTCACGGACTTTCAAAAATCCTTATTGAAAAATATAACGGAGAGGTTCCTGCAGATTTCGAAGCGCTTGAAGAGCTTCCCGCCGTGGGACATAAAACCGCAAGTGTGGTGATGTCACAGGCTTTTAACATTCCCGCTTTCCCCGTTGATACTCATATTAATCGCCTCATGTACCGCTGGAACCTCAGTAATGGCAAAAATGTAGTTCAAACTGAAAAAGACGCGAAACGACTTTTTCCTAAAGATTTGTGGAATAAGTTACATCTTCAAATTATCTGGTATGGTCGCCAGTATTCTCCTGCCCGTGGCTGGGATCTGGATAAAGATATAATCACCAAAAAAATTGGAAGAAAAAGCGTGATTAATGAATATTTGAAAAAACAGAAGTGAGTTAGAGAAATAAAAAAGACCTGCGGCTAATTACAGGTCTTTTTTTAACTAATTCAGAAGCATTTCAAACTTCATCTTCTGGCATTCAATCACACTCAGTGCTTGAGAATAACTTAAAAGAAACTGAACTGTTTCTTTTGATGGTTTTTGATTAATTTTTTCTTCTTTCGAAGAATTTTTAAAGTAAAGTTTCCCCATTTGGTAAAATTTAATGTTGGTTTTAATGAATAACGCAACATTAAGGGGAATATTGTTTCTTTAATTCGTTAAAATTAAGTTACGTTTTTCGATGATTTTCCTCAGATTAATAAGTGCATATCTCATGCGGCCCAGGGCAGTATTAATACTTACTCCGGTGCGTTCAGAAATTTCCTTGAAACTCATATCCTTATAAATTCTCATGGTAAGCACTTCCAGCTGATCTGGCGGAAGTTCTTTTATTAATTCCTGCACATCAGACTCAATCTGGTCTTTGATCAATTGTTTTTCAGCATTCAAAGAATTATCGCTCAAAACAGAGAAAATATTAAAATCCCCGCTATTGTCGAATTTGGGCATTCGCTTGTTTTTTCTGAAATGATCAATAACCAGGTTATGGGCGATCCGCATTACCCAGGGAAGAAATTTTCCTTCTTCATTATATTTTCCGCGTTTCAGGGTTCGGATCACTTTAATAAAAGTATCCTGAAAGATATCTTCTGCAATATCCTTATCAAAAACTTTGGAAAAAATAAAACTGTAAATACGGTGTTGATGACGATTGATGAGAGCGGCCAGAGCATCTTCACTTCCATCCAGATAATGCTTTACCAGTAAAGCATCAGAAAGCTTGGTGTTATTCATAACAGTTACTTTAATGTTCAGGACTTAGGGCTTCCTGAGGGTTAGGTTATTTAGGGTTTTAAAAAGTAACTGTATGCAATAGGCAATAAATTTCGGATTGTTATGCTTCAAATATAGCAACATAAAATCGAGAAATACAAATAAAACCTTAAATATTTAACATTACTATAGGTTTTTCCCAGCTTTCTTTCCCGCCTCATATTGAGTAACTTTGCAGCCTTACAATTAAAATATGGTCGCAGATATAAGCAAAGTAGATCCAAAGAAAAACATTATTATTAAAGGTGCTAAACTGCACAATCTTAAAAATATCAATGCCGTCATCCCCCGCAACAAGCTGGTAGTGATCACAGGTTTGTCTGGTTCGGGAAAATCCAGTCTGGCTTTTGATACGCTTTATGCCGAGGGACAGCGTCGTTATGTGGAAAGTCTTAGCTCCTACGCCAGGCAATTTCTTGGCCGTCTGGATAAACCGAAAGTGGATTATATAAAAGGAATCGCTCCCGCCATCGCGATCGAGCAAAAGGTAAATTCTACCAATCCGCGATCAACGGTTGGAACTTCTACTGAAATTTATGATTATCTAAAGCTGCTTTTCGCGCGGATTGGAAAAACTTTTTCTCCTGTTTCCGGAAATGAAGTCAAAAAAGATACTGTCACCGATGTGATCAACTATATTAAACAATTTCCCGAAAGGGAAAAATTGCTTCTTCTTGCCCCTATTCACGTGGAGGAAGGCCGTTCCCTTGAAAAGAAAATCAAGATCCTCGCGCAACAGGGTTACAGCCGTATAAAAATTGATAAAGATGTTGTGCGTATCGATGAAGCTGATTTCAGTAAAACCAATCAGGACAATACCAGCCTGGTGATAGATAGAATCATTACCAAAGACGATGAGGATTTCTATAACCGCCTTGCCGATGCTGCTGAAGCCGCTTTTTTTGAAGGTAAAGGAGAACTTTGTGTTGAAAAACTTTCCGATCACAGCGAAAGACATTTCAGCAACAAATTTGAGCTCGACGGAATGACCTTCATTGAGCCGAATGTTCATCTCTTCAGTTTTAATAATCCTTACGGGGCCTGCCCCAAATGCGAAGGTTATGGTGATGTGATCGGGATAGATGAAGATCTCGTAATTCCCAATACAGCTCTTTCTATTTATGAAAATGCCATTTTTCCGTGGCGTGGGGAAAGTATGAGCTGGTATCGCGACCAGCTGGTCAATAACTCCCATAAATTCGATTTTCCTATTCATAAACCTTATTTTGAGCTTACCGATGAGCAGAAGGATCTTGTTTGGAACGGCAATCAATATTTTGACGGGATCAATGAATTCTTTCAGTTCCTGGAAAGCAAGGCCTATAAAATTCAGAACAGGGTAATGCTCTCTAGATACCGCGGAAAAACCCGATGCTCTTTATGCAAAGGAAAAAGACTTAGAAAAGAAGCTGAATATGTAAAAATCAACGGTTATAGCATTACCGACCTCGTGGAAAAACCGCTTGATAAAGTCAGAGAGATCTTCAAAAATCTGGAATTAAATGAATATGATCAACAAATCGCAAAGCGTCTTTTAACCGAAATTCAAAATCGGCTGGAATTTCTTTCAAATGTTGGTCTCGATTATCTTACACTCAACCGTAAATCGAATACGCTTTCAGGCGGGGAATCACAACGGATCAATCTTGCGACTTCCCTCGGAAGCAGCCTGGTAGGCTCTATGTATATTCTGGATGAACCTTCCATTGGCTTACATCCCAGGGATACCGAAAAATTGATTGGCGTACTTAAAAACCTGAGAGATCTCGGGAATACCGTAATCGTAGTTGAGCATGATGAAGAAATTATGAATGCCGCTGATGAGATCATCGATATCGGTCCCGAAGCGGGAACAAACGGTGGCCATGTAGCTGCAACCGGAACCATGCAGGATATTCTGAAGTCTGATTCCCTTACCGCCGGATACCTTAACGGAAAACTACAAATTGAAGTACCCGAAAAAAGAAGAACTTCAAAAAATTCTATAAAAATCAAAGGAGCAAGGGAAAACAATTTAAAAAATATAGATGTTGAAATCCCTCTTGGAGTTTTTACAGCGATCACCGGAGTTTCGGGAAGCGGAAAAAGTACGCTGGTGAGAAGGATCTTATACCCTGCTGTTCAAAAAGAAATTGGAGGATACGGAGAAAAAGCCGGGCAATTCAGTTCTATTGAAGGTAATTTCAAGAACCTTGGAACTATCGAATTTGTTGATCAAAACCCAATCGGCCGGTCTTCACGATCAAATCCGGTGACTTATATCAAGGCTTATGATGACATCAGGAATTTATTTGCCGATCAGCGGCTTTCCAAATTGCGCGGTTTTAAAGCCAAACATTTTTCTTTCAATGTAGAAGGCGGTCGTTGTGAAACCTGTAAAGGGGAAGGCGAAGTGACTATTGAAATGCAATTTATGGCCGATGTCCACCTGGAATGCGAGGTTTGCAATGGTAAGCGGTTTAAAAAGGAAGTTCTCGAGGTGACTTTTCAGGATAAAAATATCGATGATATTCTGAATATGACCATTGATGATGCCACCGATTTCTTCAAGGATCACGGGCAGGATAAAATTGCAAAAAAATTAAAACCTTTAAGAGATGTGGGACTCGGTTATGTTCAGCTTGGCCAAAGCTCGTCAACTCTTTCAGGTGGTGAGGCACAACGCATCAAACTCGCTTCTTTCCTCATCAAAGGAAATTCGAACCAAAAGGCTCTTTTTATTTTTGATGAACCTACCACCGGCCTTCATTTTCACGATATTAAAAAGCTTCTGAAATCTTTTAACGCTTTAATTGCCAAGGGGCATACTGTAGTCGTGATCGAACATAATATGGATTTGGTAAAATGCGCCGATTATATCATTGATCTTGGTCCCGAAGGTGGTGAAAAAGGAGGCTATGTTGTCGCAACAGGTACTCCCGAAGAATTGAGCAAAGTAAAAGATTCTTATACGGCTCAGTACCTTAAACAAAAATTAAAATGGCCATAACCTTCTGTTTTTAAAAGTTTTACCGAACTCCTTTATCGCTCAATCACGGCTATAATGAGTCTTTTCGGACTTTGGCACGTGCTTTGTATTTAACAAGACAAAATGTTCTTAAATAAATACATTACTAAAATGAAAAACCTGACCTATATTTTTGCTTTCCTGTTCATTGGATGGTCAGCGACAGCAGCGGAGATGGCGAAATCCGTTTCAATAAATTTTTACGACGAGCCTTTTATTTTTGTTGAAGATGGCGTTGAATTCGCTGTTTATCCTAACGGAGAATTTGATTTTTACTTTAATCCTGATTTCAGGAGAGGAAGTTCATTCCATGTTGCGACACCTAACGTAAATATTAGCTATAATTCCGGTTATAATTATGAACCTTACGTACAGTACGACGATTATGGAGCCGTAATTCAAATTGAAACCGTGCCCGTTTATTACGATTATTACGGAAGGATCGTTCAGGCAGGTAATGTGGTAATCAATTATAATTCATTTGGCATGGTGGCCAGCATTGGTAATATGTATATGCATTATAATAATTTCCACCACTTTACACATTGCTCAGGTTTTGTAAATATATATAACCGTCATTATGGTTACCGCCCATGGCACGATTATTATCGTCGTCCATCTGTGAATGTAAGCATAGTTTTTAATCAGCCATACCGTGCTTATTATCAGCCCCAAAGGATCTCTTATAACCGTTATGTAACAGTTTATAATACCTACTATTCAAATCATAACGGTCGTCGGAATTTTTACCGTCCAAATGATCGGGTAGCGAGTTACCATTATGGCGAAAGAACCCAAAGTAAAAGGGAAATTAGAAGTGTTCACCGTACAAATGACCGCATTGCTCAATCCAGGCAAAGTGCTTCAAGACAAGCGGCAGAAAGGAACAAAAGAACAACAAGAAATTCTGATTATTCAGGACGTTCTCAAAAAGACCGCTCCCAATCTCAAATTTATAGTGGTCGTAATGAACGAAGTACAAATTCCAGAGGCCGTTCTGTAGAAAGAAATATTCCGCAAAACAGAAAGGGAGTTTATAGCAGAACTTCACCTGCGAAAAGAAGTGAAGTAATAAGAAACAGGAATACGCAAAGCCGTACGTCCCGTTCAGAAAGAAAACCAGATGTTCAGTCAGGGTCTCACTCGAGAATAGAGAGAAAACCTGCAACAACTCAACGGAGTGCTACCAGGAGTTCTCATACAGTAAAACCGCAGGTGCATTCCAGAAGTCAATCAAGGGTGCAACGCAAGCCTGCTACTATTCATAGAAAGAGTTCTGCCAGGAGTTCGCGCTCTCATGTTGAAAAGAATAGAACAATTTCACGACCAACAATGCGAAGTAGTTCTGTTAACAGATCAAGGTCAATAAGATCAAATTCCGATCAATAAGAACAAAAAAAATATTAGAAAATAAAAGTTCGGCACGGAATATGAATACTAAATAAAAGAAAATAGTTCATAATTTAATTTTTTGGTTGGTTAGTTGGAAAACCCCTGAAGCCTCCCCGGCAGATGGGGTTTTCTCGTTTATGAGAGTTTCATAATCCGGGCGATAATCTCATTGACTTCAGCCGAAATTCTAAGCCTGTAAATAAGAAAAATATACATAGCGCCGGTGATAATTGCTTTTAAGGCAATATTTAATAGCGGATGGAAATTAAAATCCCAGAAATAAAATCCGATAGTAAATAAAAAGGTGATTCCTAAAAGGATCCAGGTATTTCTGCTAAACGGATGAATTTTAAATTTTTTGAGTACTATATAAATTTTTGAGGTATTATATAATGCGAATGCAATAAAACTGGCGATAGCCGCGCCTTCTATACCAAACTCCGGGATCAAAAGAAGATTTAAAAGGAAAGCCACGATTACCAGTACCACACCCACTCCAAGTGTGATGCGGTAGTAATCAGAATTGAAAAGAATACTATTGTTGTTTCCCAGAAGATTGTCATAGAGCTTCACCAGTGAAATAAGCAAAACTATAGAAATACTGATATCATATTCAGGCGGAATAAGCTCATACAGCTCATTAACGTTTGTAATGATCCAGATAAAGATCAGCGCACTTACAATAAGCAAATTCAGCGAGCTTCTTTCATAGAGATCTTTGAGGCCAACCTTATCTTTTTTGTTGAGCATCGCAGCAGTCATAGGGTTGGTAATTTGATGCATCGCTTTCTGCGGAACCGAAATCACGGTCGCGATATACACCGCGATACCGTAAACAGCAACGTTCTCGATTGGCAGATAATGCTCGATCATCACTTTATCCAGATCCAGAAGAACAGTTGCTACAGAGGCGGCCAGCAGGATTAAAGCAGAATATTTTATCACTGAAGAAAGGTTTTTCGGAAACTTAAGCCGGAAAGTTGGCCTGTGTAGCGAAAAAGCATAAGCGGCCATCACGAACATCCTGAAAACGTAAATGCCGGCCATGGCATAAATGAAAGTATTGAGAGTTATCCATTTATAAAATACCGCGAAAAGCAAAATACTTATGCAAAGCCGATGGAAAACCTCCTTCATCATATTGCCAAAGACGCTCTTATAATAAAGTTTTGACCAGGAAAAAAATACTTCAAAATAAGCCGTGGCAAGAGCGATCACGAAGATCAACCAGATATAGGGCTGTACAAGCTCATTACCGTTTTCGAAATAGTTCAGAAGAAAATCGTAAAAAACGAGTCCTAATATTCCCAAAACAAAACCTGCAATCGTTGGGGTATAAAGAACAAAACTTAGCAAACGATCCTGGTTTCCTCTGGTTTTATAAGCGGTGAAAAATTTAATTAAAGTACTGTGCACGCCAAAAACAAGGAAAGGCCAGATAAGGTTGGAAGCTGATAAAAGGAAGCTTACCAGTCCGTAATACTCTTTTTCCAGAAAATAAGTAAATAGAAAAAGGGTGTTTACCGCCCCTATCCCAAACCCGATATAGGTGGTCACCATATTCTTGAATGACTGATTAATGATGATCCCCATTACAGATTTTTGATTAATTCGGCTAGTTTTTTCGTGGTTTCCCGGCGGTGGTATTTGGAAACTTCAGATGCCAGGAGCAATTCTTCGCCATTTTTGAATTTCTGATATTCTGAAAATATAAAATTTTTAATTGTTTCCTTATCACCATACTGAAAAACCTGGCCCGCACCAGCATCGGAAAGGATCTTTCCAACATCCCAGTTGTGAGGGCCAATGGCAAGAATTGGTCTTTTGGAAGCCAGATATTCGAAAAGTTTTCCCGGAATAATTCCCCTCGTAATTTCAGAATCTATCTCTAAAAGAAGTAATAATGCGCTTTCCCGCTGAAGCTTAACAGCTTTTCCATGGCCAACATAACCTTTTAATTCAAGAAATGAAGAGAGACCAAAATCTTTCATAGAAGAAACCACCTCTTCACTAATCCTTCCGGCGAAAGAAAGCTGTAGATCCTTCTCGAATTTTGGATTTTCTTTGATCAATTCCGATAAAGCCTTCCATAGATTTATCGGATTTCTGCCTGATAATAAAGAACCAACATGAGAGATGATGAATTTATCATTCGAATATGGCCGGTTGTTTTCTTCTATATCGAAACCATTAGTAATAAGGCAGATCTCTTTTGAAGTTTTTTGCTGAAATTCTTCCCTGGTGGAAAAACTGGTAGCGATAATCTTATCGGCAGTTTGCAAAACTTCTTTTTCAAGGTTTTCATGTTTTTCCCGGGAACTCCTGGTAAGCTTCAATTTCTCGTGATAGCCTATCTGCGTCCAGGGATCACGAAAATCAGCAATCCATTTAACATTAAAGTGCTTCTTTAAATTTAAACCTATAAGATGCAAACTATGAGGCGGTCCGGTAGTGATAAGAGTTTCTATTTTTTCTTCCTTTAGGAAAGCCGAAAGGTATTTAACTGAAGGTTTTACCCACAGCACCCTGGCATCTGGAATAAAGAAATTTCCCCTTATAAAAAGCATCATTTTCTCAAGAAAGCTCTGTTTTTTTTCTTCGGCAATTATCCCGGAACTGATCTTTTCCGTCTCCTTTTTTGAAAAAATTCCTGCTAGTTTGTAGGGCTCACGTATAGGTTGCCGCAAAATCTTTATTCCTTCAGGAACTTCATCTTGTAGGCTTCCATCTATTATGGGATAACCTGGATTTTCCGGAATATAAACTACAGGTTCAATTTGAAAATCCCGAAGATATTTTACGAATTTAAGCCAGCGTTGTACGCCGGGGCCGCCTGCAGGAGGCCAGTAATAGGTTATGATCAGGACCTTTTTCATCAAGAGTCCGATTAATTTCGTTTTTTCCACTCGAATCCTGCTCCGCCTATAATTATAAGTGCCACAAGTATGGAACTTACCAGAGTAATCGTACTTCCCGTTTTTACCACCTGTGGTTCGAATTTAAATTCAACAGTATGTTTTCCGGCAGGAATATTCATCGCCCTCAGCACATAATTTGCTCTTATATGATCTGCTTTTTGACCGTCTATATAAGAATTCCAGCCAGGCTGATAATAGGTTTCTGAAAAGACCGCGAACTGCGGAGAAGTAGAAGCAGTCTCGTATTTGAGGTGGTCTGGCTGATCGTAAGTCAGATTTATGGTCGCGGTGGAATCGAATTGAAAATCTCTTATCTCCCGTTTGAATTTTTGCCTAACTACCGCGGTATCCTGAAGATCGGTGTCTTTTAGGGCAAGAATCGCTTCATCAGCCGAATCAACCCATTTTATCCCCTTAACGTACCAGGCATTTCCAAATGCTTCGGGATTCTGTTGCGCCTGTGCCTGGCCTTGCTTATCAGGAATAATAAAATATTTTACATTCAGCATATTCAGGATTTCCATATTGTTCTGGGAAATATAGAAATCATACAGATCCTGGATCCTTCCCGGTTTTGCGGCATGGTATCCGCCTAAAGCATTATGAAAATAGGAAGTACGGCCAGTATTAAAAGGACTACCGGTAATATCGAAAACCCTGTAATGAGATGTGTCTTTTAAAATGGCGGCATCGGCTTGCAAGGGCTGAAAAGGCCTTTCCATCTCACTGGTATTCACAAAATCATCTTCATTTACATACCTGAAATCCACCCCGATCAAATCGATCAGGAACAAAATAGCAATTCCGCCAATAACCAGATTTGGCTTTAATTTATCCTTCAGAAAACCGAAGATCAGTGCCGCGACAAGGGCAATAAGAATCAGGGAACGAATGACATCGGCAGTAAAAATCGCTTTTCGATCTTCTTTTAAAGCTCGCATCAGATCCATTCCAAACTGTTGTGAGAGAGCCGCATCGCTTCCGCCTGAAAAATCCAGAAAAACCGATTTGAAAAGCAGAAAGATCAGCAATAGACCCCCGCAAATAATGGAACTCCAATTTAAGGCATGAAGTTTCGCTTCTTTGGTAACCGAATTAGAAAGCAGTTTACAAACCCCTACAACTCCCATTGCCGGTACACAAAGCTCAATGATCACCTGGATTGATGAAACCGCCCGAAATTTGTCATAAAGCGGCACCACGTCTATAAAAAAGCGCGTAAGGAATTCGAAATTTCGGCCCCAGCTTAATAGAAGGGCGAGAATACTCCCGCCAACAATCCACCATTTAAGGCGTCCGCGAACAAGATAAAGCGCAAATACAAAAAGAAAAATTACTGTCGCACCAATATAGGCAGGTGCTTTCACATAGGTTTGGTCCCCCCAGTAGGTTGGTGCTCCCTGGACGATCTGTCGCGCCTGATCTAGGGGCACGCCCATCTCCTGCATTTGTTTATAAAGATTGCTATCGGTACCAATATTCTCTGAACTTCCCCCACCCATAAATCGAGGCACGAAAAGGTCCAGTGTTTCTAAAATTCCATAGCTGTACTCGGTAATATATTCGTAGCCAAGTCCGTGTTTTTTATCTTTATTTCCGTTAGGAGTAATCGTTAATTCCGATTTGCCACGAGTGCTAAAATCGGCATATTCGCCGGTGGCCATCAAAGAAGTGGCATTCAGGGCGATGGCGAGAATAACGGCACCCACCATTACTCCCAGCGATTTAAAATAATCGGGCATAAGACCTTTTTTAAAAGCATCGACGAGGTAAACAACTCCAAGAACAATCACCAGCAGAAGCAAATAATAGGTCATCTGGAAGTGATTTGCGACGATTTCCAGAGCCATTCCGATAGTTAATAATAAAAAGGTCCAGATATTCCGTTTTCGGAAAATAGCAATGATACCGGCAAGCACCAATGGCATATAAGCGATCGCATGCGCTTTTGCGTTATGCCCCACACCGAGTATGATGATCAAATAAGTTGAAAAACCAAAAGCAATGGCACCCAGGGCGGCGAGCCTGTAGTCAAGTTTCAGGCAGAGCAGTAAAATGTAAAATCCTATGAAATACAGGAACAAATAATCTGCAGGTCTGGGAAGGAAGCGGATTAAGTGATCCAGTTCCTTAATGTAATTATGAGGATAATGAGCGCCCAGCTGGTAGGTGGGCATTCCGCCAAAAGCGGCATCGGTCCAATAGGTCTCTTCCCCGTTTTGCTCTCGAAAATCATTCTGCTGTTTCGACATCCCGATGTATTGAACGATATCGCTTTGAAAGATCTCCTTTCCTTTTAAAACAGGGCTGAAATAAAAAAGTGATAGTATTACGAATCCTGCCAGTACGAAAAGATGAGGCAGAAATTGCTTGATTTTGGCCATTAAACCGGACTTTTGTTAGCTAAAAAGAATCGAATAAGAAGGAAAAAACTCCCTCTGTGTTAAAATCCGAAATTAATCAATTTCTTCGTAATCGATGTATTCACCTACCTTTTTATCATTATTTCTATTGGATCGGGGCTTTTTATCAATGCTTACTTTCCCTTCCTTTTCTTTTTGAGATTCCTGAAATCCGCCAAACTGATTGAACTGCTGTTCAAATTTCTTTCCCATTTTCTTCATAAAATACCTCAAGATCATGGGGCCGAAATAGCGAAGTAGTATTTTAAGGCCGAAGTATACCAGAAGGATGATAAGTATCGTTCTTATTACTCCGGTGAATGATGCTTCCAACATTTTTTGCTTTTTGCAAAAATAAAAAGATGAGGTTAGAATGGCCGGAAAGACGAGCATAAAATTATAATAAACTTTCTATCTTTGAGAGAACCAAGCCAAAACTCATGCAAAAAACAAGCATTCTAAGCCTGCTGCTATTTTCCCTTTTTTCACTTCAGCTCCAGGCTCAATATACCGAAACCATTAATTCCAACCGTCCCGGACAATCGCAGGGAGCTTTTGCGGTGGGAACGGGAGTGATCCAGCTGGAAACGGGGGGATATTTTGGGAATGATCACTACAGAGCACTGGGAAGCGATACTGATCTTTGGGGAATTGATTACCAGCTTCGGTACGGAGTCTTTTTTGAAAATCTTGAACTGAACCTGACTGGAGCTTTCGAATCTCAGGATGTAACACGCAATTTTCTCGGAAATTCTTCTAATTATAAGGTTGCCAATTTCAGGGCCAATACAATTGGTGCGAAATACCTCATTTTCGATCCGTATAAGACTTTAGAGAAAGACAAACCCAATCTTTACAGCTGGAAGGCGAATCATCGTTTTAAATGGAAAACCCTGATTCCGGCGGTATCGGTTTATGCTGGTGCGAATTTCTCATTTGGAGACAATCCCTATTTATATGAAGGCGAGGCGAAATTCAGCCCTAAAGCAGCTTTAATAACTCAGAATAACTGGGGGAATACGGTGTTGGTGCTTAATTTCATCGGCGACCGCCTTGGAGAGGAATTTCCCACTTATACCGGCATTATTACCGTTACACATACCTTGACGCAACATCTGGCAATATTTGGCGAATACCAGTGGATCTCCAGTGATATTTATGCCGATGATATCTTTCGCGGCGGAGCCGCTTACCTTTTCGGAAAAAATTTCCAGGTAGACCTATCCGGGCTTTTCAATATAAAAGAAACACCTTCACGCTGGCAGATTGCCGGAGGAATTTCGTACAGATTCGATTTGCATGAGCTGGATGAGTTCCTTGAAGAATCAAATGAAGGAAATCAGCGCAGGGCAAGGAGTGAAAAAAGATTTGGCCGAAAGCAGAAAAAAGCTGAAGAGGAAAATGAAAATGGCAACGGTGGCCTTTAAATTTGGCACTATTTAAAAGTGAAAAAGCCCTGCAATGACAGGGCTTTACATTTCAAATATTATAATATTCTTATTTATTGGCCATCGCAGCTTCTACTGAAGCGGAAAGTCTTTTATATGTTCCATTTTCAAGTCTTTCACGTATCGCTGAAAATGCTACAAGTGTTTCCTCCACATCCTGAAGAGTATGACTTGCGGTTGGGATCATTCTTAGAAGGATCAATCCTTTTGGAATCACAGGATAAACAACAATCGAGCAGAAAACGCCGTGGTTCTCCCTAAGGTCTTTTACAAGCGCCATTGCCTCTGGGATACTTCCTTTTAAATAAACCGGAGTCACACAACTTTGTGTCGTTCCAATATCGAAGCCTTTATTCTTCAATCCATTCTGAAGCGCATTCACATTTTCCCAAAGCTTCTCTCGAAGTTCAGGCATGCTGCGAAGCATTTCCAAACGTTTTAAAGCTCCCACAACCAGCTGCATCTGCAGTGATTTCGCGAACATTTGTGATCGAAGGTTATATTTAAGGTAATCGATGATCTCTTTGTCGGCTGCGATAAATGCACCGGTACTGGCCATAGATTTAGCGAAAGTGGCGAAATACACATCGATTTCATCCTGAACTCCCTGCTCCTCTCCTGCTCCGGCACCTGTTTTACCAAGCGTTCCGAAACCATGTGCGTCATCAACAAAAAGCCTGAAATTATATTTTTTCTTAAGCTCAACGATTTCCTTCAGTTTACCCTGCTCACCTCGCATACCAAATACACCTTCAGAAATAAGAAGGATCCCACCACCGGTTTGTTCTGCAATTTTGGTAGCACGCTGGAGATTCTTTTCGATACTCTCCATGTCGTTATGCTTATAGGTAAATCGCTGGCCTAAATGCAATCTTACCCCATCAATGATACAGGCATGCGCATCTACATCATAAACGATGACATCCTGTTTGGAAACAAGAGCGTCAATGGTAGAAACCATACCCTGGTAACCAAAATTAAGAAGGTAAGCGGCCTGTTTATGTACAAAAGAAGCAAGTTCATCCTGCAGTCTTTCATGTAAGCTGGTATGACCACTCATCATGCGGGCACCCATTGGGTAAGCAGAACCATATTCGGCTGCAGCTTCGGCATCTACTTTTCGAACTTCGGGATGGTTGGCAAGTCCCAGGTAATCATTAATACTCCAGGTAATCACCTCTTTACCCCGAAACTTCATTCGGTTAGATATTGGCCCTTCAAGTTTTGGAAAAACGAAGTAACCTTCAGCCTGTTCAGCCCATTTGCCCAGCGGACCTTTATCTTTATAAATTTTATCAAATAAATCCTTCATCGGTCATAATTTAGACGAGCCGCAAAAGTATGTAAAATTGGCCCAATTCTACAAAGTAATTTTTTCAACATGGCAAACTACTAAAAACAAAAGCATCCTACAAAAAATAGGATGCTTTTGTTAATAAATGTTAATATTTTATCTTACTTAATGATCTCAATAGGTTGAGATGCGGCTTCGTTTTTGGTATCGAAAAAGCCCTGTTCAGTCATCCAGTCATCGCTGTAGATCTTGCTCATATAACGGGAACCATGATCTGGAAAAATAACTATCACTTCAGAATCTTTATCGAACTCTCCTTCTTCAGCAAGTTGTTTCAGACCCTGAGTGGCTGCACCACTGGTATACCCCACAAAAAGGCCTTCAGTTCTTGCCAGTTCACGTGCAGTATGCGCCGCTTCTTCATCGGTTACCTTTACGAATTTGTCAATAACATCAAAATCGGTGGCCGTTGGAATAAGATTTTTACCCAAACCTTCTATTCGGTAAGGATAAATTTCCTCTTCATCAAATTCACGGGTTTCGTGATATTTTTTCAGTACCGAGCCAAAAGCATCAATACCTATAATTTTTATATCAGGATTCTTCGATTTCAAAAAACGCGCTGTACCAGAAATTGTTCCACCCGTACCACTACAGGCTACAAGATGGGTTAATTTTCCTTCGGTTTGCTTCCAGATTTCAGGTCCGGTTGTATTGAAATGCGCGTCAATATTTAATTCATTGAAATACTGGTTGATATAAACCGAACCTTTAATTTCCTCATGTAAACGCCTGGCAACCTGGTAGTAAGATCGTGGATCATCAGCGGGAACGTTAGCCGGACACACATAAACTTTGGCGCCCATCGTCCTGAGCATATCAATTTTGTCTTTCGAAGATTTGGAGCTTACTGCAAGAATACATTCATATCCTTTGATAATGCTAACCATCGCGATGCTAAAACCGGTATTCCCGGATGTCGTTTCTATAATGGTGCTACCTGGTTTGAGAATTCCGTTTTTTTCCGCCTCTTCAATAATATACAAAGCAATGCGGTCTTTCGAAGAATGGCCGGGATTAAAACCTTCTACTTTGGCGAAGAAGTTTCCTTTAAATCCGTTGGTAATTTTATTTAGGTGAATTAACGGGGTATTGCCTATAAGTTGCAATATATTATCGTAAACCTGCAAGTCTTCTTTCATAAATAGAGGTCTTTTTTTGAAAAAAGGTTAAGAACTGCAGAAGCCCAAAACCGGTCAAATTTAAGGCAAATTTTTTAATTATTGCCCGATTCCTTCCAAATCCAACAGAAATGCATATTCTTCGGCCACTTCCCTAAGGGCTTCGAACCGTCCAGAAGGCCCTCCGTGGCCGGCCTCCATGTTCGTATGAAGAAGCAACACATTAGAATCGGTTTTATACTCGCGTAGCTTCGCCACCCATTTTGCCGGTTCCCAGTATTGCACCTGGGAATCATGAAGCCCAGTGGTTACAAGCATATTCGGATAATCCTGCCTTTTAATATTATCGTAAGGCGAATAAGATTTCATATATTCATAATATTCCCGGTTATCGGGATTTCCCCATTCATCATATTCCCCGGTGGTGAGCGGAATACTTTCGTCAAGCATCGTGGTAACCACATCAACAAAAGGTACAGCAGCAATTACCCCATTATAAAGCTGTGGAGCGCGATTGATCACTGCTCCCATCAGCAATCCGCCGGCAGAACCGCCCATGGCATATAAATGCGCTGCAGAAGTATATTTTTTATCAATCAGATATTCTGAAACGGCTATAAAATCATCAAACGTATTGGTCTTTTTGAAAAGTCGGCCTTCCTCGTACCAGTTTCGGCCCAGATATTCGCCACCCCTTACATGAGCGATCGCGTAGATGAATCCGCGATCCAGCAAACTAAGTCTTACCGAAGAAAAATAAGGATCGATGGTTGAACCATAAGAGCCATAGGCATACTGAAGCAACGGATTGCTGCCGTCCATTTTAGTTCCTTTGCGGTAAACGAGGGAAACCGGAATTTTTGTACCGTCATCTGCCGTAGCCCAGATCCGCTCGGCAGCATAATTATTTTTATCGAATTTTCCACCCAGCACTTCGTGTTCTTTCAGAACCGTTTTCTCCTTTGTCTTCATATTGAATTCAACTACCGAAGTAGGTGTAGTCATGCTATTGTAATTATACCTCAGCACTTCCGTGTCGAAATCAGGATTAATACTGGTGTAGGCCGTATAGGTTTCATTATCGAAAGGAATATAATATTCAGAATCGTCTTCCCAGCGAACGATTCGAATCTTATTCAGGCCGTTGTTCCGCTCACTCACAACCAGGTAATCCCTGAAAATATCAATATCTTCCAAAAGAAAATCTTCCCTGTGTGGAATTACATCCACCCAATTTTCCATTTCGGTTTCTCCAACCAGCGTTTTCATTAGCTTGAAATTCGTAGCACCGTCTTTATTGGTCATTACATAAAAATGATCTTCAAAATGTGAAATGCTATATTCCAGGCCCCGAACCCGTGGCTGAAAAACACGAAAATCACCTTCGGGATGATTGGCATTTAGAAAACGATATTCGGTTGTAAGTGTGCTGTGTGAACCAATAATTATAAACTGGTGGGATTTCGATTTATAAACATACGCGCTGAAGGTCTCGTCTTTTTCCTCATAAATAAGCGTATCTTTCTTAGGATCGGTTCCCAGGATATGCCTGTAAATTTGAAAAGATCTCAGCGTTTGGGGATCCTTCTTCGTATAATAAAGCGTTTTATTATCATTTGCCCAGGTAGAACCTCCGGTGGTATTTTTGATCTCTTCAGGATAAATTTCGCCGGTTTCCAGATTTTTGATCCTGATAGTATATTTCCTGCGGCTCACAGTATCGGTCCCGAAAGCTACGAGTTGGTTATTGGTACTAACATTAAGTCCGCCAAGGCTATAATAATCAAAACCTTTCGCCATTTCATTTACATTGAACATCACCTCTTCAGGAGCATCGGGTGATTCTTTTTTCCGGGAGTAAATGGGATAATCACCGCCCTTCTCATAACGGGTTATGTACCAGTAACCGTGCAATTTATAGGGCACAGATTCGTCATCTTCCTTGATTCGCGCCTTCATTTCCGCAAACAATTGCTGCTGAAATTCTTTAGTATGTGCAGTCACCGCTTCGTTATAGTCATTTTCAGAATTCAGATATTCGATCACACCCGGATCTTCACGTTGATTCATCCAGAAATAATTATCGATGCGCACATCGCCATGCTTCTCCAGTTTCTTCGGAATTTTCTTCGCTACAGGGGCTTTAATATCTTTTCTCAAAATTTATTTTTGTTTTGGGCGGTTGCAAAGGTAATTTATCCTGACAGAAAAACGAATAGCCTTTTCATTTTGACAGATTTAAATACCGATTTAGTAACTTTGAAGCTGATAATTTTAAAACTGAAACTATGTTTGGAGATATGATGGGCATGATGAATAAACTGAAAGAAGCCCAGGAAAATGTTGAAGCGACCAAAAAACGACTGAACACCGTTCTTATCGATGAAGAATCCAGCGATGGACTATTGAAAGTTACCGTTACCGCAAATCGTGAGGTTAAAAATATAAGCGTAGCTGATGAATTACTTGAAGATAAAGAGCAGCTGGAAGATTACCTTGTGCTTACGCTGAATAAAGCCATTGAAAAAGCTTCAGATATCAACGAAAAAGAAATCGCCGCAGCCGCCAAAGGGGGAATGCCCGATATCCCGGGACTTACTGATATGATGAAGTAAGCGATAAGTTCTAAGCTATAAGTTTTAAGCCTTAAGTACGATTTACGAAATTAAGGAGAAAGATCTTCAACATTATGAATTTTGAACAGGGTCAATTTCTACTAATATTTATATAAGCTTAAGGCTTAGATTCTTTTAAATGAGATTGCTTTTCAGATAAATTCCATTAAAAAACTTATAGCTGATTACTTAGGGCTTAAAGCTACTAAGACTTTCCAGAAATCGATTGTGCATTTCCTCGGTGTAGTCAAGATGGGTCACAATTCGCAGTTTTCCCTGCCCCATATTACTGATCTGGATATCATTTTTATGAAGATATTTCATAAAAGTCTCTTCTTTTGAAGCATCGGCCAGATAGAAAATGATGATGTTAGTTTCTACAGGCTCCACTTTACCGATATAATTTTGCGCTGCCAAAGTTTCTCCTATTTCCTGTGCTCTTTCGTGGTCTTTTGCAAGCCTTTCCACATGATTATCTAAAGCGTAAATTCCCGCCGCGGCCATAAAACCAACCTGACGCATTCCGCCGCCCAGAACTTTACGAACGCGAATGGCGTTTTTCATCAGTTTCTTCTTACCGATTAAAACCGAGCCCATTGGTGTTCCCAATCCTTTTGAAAGACAAACTGAAATAGTATCGAAGATCTTTCCGTAATCTTTGGGATCTTCACCTTTTTTTACTAATGCATTAAAAAGTCGGGCGCCGTCAAGGTGAAGGCCCAAACCATGTTTATCACATACTTTTTTGATCTTTTTTATTTCTTCAAGATCATAACAGGCGCCGCCACCTTTATTGGTGGTATTTTCCAGGCAAACCAGGGAAGTCAGGGGACTATGGTAAAAGTCCGGCGGATTGATATTTTCCTTTACCTGTTCAGCAGTGATCATTCCACGATCTCCATCCACAAGTTTACAGGAAACGCCACTATTAAACGAAACTCCACCACCCTCGTAATTATAAACGTGCGCCCATTTATCGCAAATTAACTGTTCTGCCGGTTGTGTATGCAATTTTATGGCTGCCTGATTGGCCATACTGCCAGTAGGAAAAAATAAAGCATCGTCCATCCCGAACATATCCGCCAATTTTTTTTCCAGTTTATTGATGGTTGGATCTTCTTTATAAACATCATCCCCCACTTCAGCGGTCATAATTGCCTGAAGCATTCCTTTGGTTGGACGTGTAACGGTATCACTTCTTAAATCTATTTCTTTCATCTTTTTTTAAACTTTTGCTCAAATTTAGGTTTAAAGCAGCCTTTTTCCAATCTTAATTCCCCCCTATTGGCGAACCATCAGGAATTTTTGGAACATTGATTTCCATCTTGAATTCTTCCGGCTTTTCGCGGAATAGTTTGATATTTCTATACATTTCCTTAGATACGGCATCATTTCTGCCTCTCAACCAGTTTGCCAGCTCATCGATTTGCTGATTTGTTTCTGCCTTTACCATTGGAGTTGCATTGTCATTTATCGCTAATGCCAGCAAATGCTTCAGCACCACAAAATTGATCGTATTCTGAACACTTTTCAAATATTCATCTTTAGGTTCATTTTTAATGGTTTTTGAAATAGTCTCCTTCAGCATTTCAGAAAGACCGGGAAGTTTTGGATCAAGCGCATGTTGTTGCACCAGTCTTTCTGCCCTTGCCGGATGGAACAGGAATGACAGGGTCATTTCAGCTGCGGTAGCCGGAGCACCAAGCACATCAAAAGCCACATCAGTATTACTTTTGAAAGATTCGCGATCACGATCAAAACCATAGGCCCGAGGCGGAAAAAGTTCCAGTTTTTCTTTTGGAATGGCGAGCTCTTCCGCAGAAAGGGTTTTTAAAATACTCTTTAAAGCCTCTTTTTGAGCTTTCGCATCTAAATGCTCTACAATATCATTTCCATCGCCTTTAACGGCATAGGTATATCTCAATCCGCCGATCATCTTTGAAGCGGCTTCGGTTTGATATCGGTGGAAAAAATAAAGCGGCACGAACACATCTTCCAAAACAGAATAAGGCTCGTTGGTGCGGATATTATCTTTTGAAAAATTACTGATCGCTTTTTTCCGAATTTCAAGCACCCTGTCGAGTTCATCGGCTGCATTCTTTCCATTATCCCATAAATGTGCAAAAGCATGAGCACCTCCGGCAGCACGGGCATCAGAATCTGTAATAAAAGTAAGTCCCTGAATACGGGCGGTATCAAGAATTGTATTGAGATATTCCCGCTGCGTCTTGCCTTTCGGTGTATCGCCATAGCTATAATTAACGGCAACTTTATCCCATTCTCCTATTCCGGTATCATAGGCATTTGAGAAAGTGATCTTGCCATTTTTCATCTCGAATTGAGGATGCGGATAGTCCATTACCGAAGCACGGTCGGCCGCGCTGGCAGCGAAATTATGAGCAAATCCGAGTGTATGCCCAACTTCATGAGCTGCAAGTTGCCTGATTCTTGCCAAAGCCAGTTCCATCATTGGGTCGTGATTATCATCGCTGTTTCTAAAAGGATGGTCCATCATCGCCTGGGCGATTAGAAAATCCTGACGGATCCTTAAACTTCCCAGGCTTACATGGCCTTTAATGATCTCTCCTGTTCTGGGATCGACCACACTGGCGCCATAACTCCAGCCACGCGTGGAACGATGCACCCATTGTATCACATTATAGCGCACATCCAGAGGGTCGGCTCCTTCAGGTAACATTTTCACCTGAAAAGCATTTTTATAACCTATATTTTCAAAAGCCTGATCCCACCAGCTTGCGCCTTCCAGCAAGGCTGAACGAACCGGCTCAGGAGTTCCGGGATCGAGGTAGTAAATAATCGGTTCCACCGCTTCGCTTACTTCAGCCTGCGAATTTTTCTTTTTTAACCGATGCCTGATGGAATAGCGTTTTTCAATAGGTTCATAAACCGGTGAAGCATAATCGTAGTAAGAAATATAGATCGAGCCGCTACGGGGATCAAAAATTCGTTTTTCATAATTATCATCGGGTAACTTTACAAAAGAATGATGCTCGGCCACCGTAATATTCTTAGGGTCGGGAACAACAGAGCGTACCGTCTTGCCTTTGGGTTCACCCTCAAAGGTTAACAGCGCTTCAAATTCGACATTTTCAGGGAAGGCTTTGGTGCGTTCCAAAGCGAGCGCGCTCTTTGATTTATCGAGTTTATAGCTTCCGTAATTGCCGCTTTTCAACCTGTCTGCAACGCCGTGCACGTCCTGCATAAGAAAGGGAGTAAGATCAATGATATATTTACCATCTTTTTCCTCTTTAATTTCGAATCCGAAAATGACCGATTGTGCAAAGGCCTCTTCCACGCTTTCCTTTTCAGCTTGATTTTCGGTGATCGCACGGTAACGCTGATTGGGTTCTACCAGCAATAATTTATTCCCGGCTTTTACAAATTTCACGATCGCCTCGTCGCCCAGCTGTCCGCGATCCAGACCAATATCGTTAGAGCCCACGCCGGTTGTAAGAAAGTGAGTGTAGAGAAATTCGTGATCCAGGGAATCGACTTCCAAATAGATCTCATCGTCTTTTCCGTTATAATGAAAATTGAAATAACCTTTATAAGCTTTTAAATTTTCTTTCTTTTCGAGGAATTGGGAGCTTACAGAGAATGAAATACTGAAAGCCAGAAGGATAAGAGTAATTTTGCGCATGCATCAATTTTTTTGAACCAGCTAAAACTATAAAATAATCGTTAAATACTTTTCGGAAACTACCCTAAATTCTATTTTTACCTCAAATCGACAATACATGATAACCACAGAAAACATTAAGGATCTTAAGGAGCGCCTGGTTGCGTTAAGGAGGTATCTTTGACATTGATGCCAAAAAGATTGAAATAACCAATAAAGAAGAAAAAACCTTCGCTCCTGATTTTTGGGATGATCCTAAAAAAGCTGAGCTCATCATGAAAGAGGTTAATGCGGAAAAGAAATGGGTGGAAGATTACGAAAAAGCCGAAACCTTTGTTGACGACCTTGAAGTGATCTATGAATTTTATAAGGAAGATGAAGCCACCGCTGAAGATGTAGCCGAAAGAGAGAAAAAAGCTCTTGATCTTATAGAAGACCTGGAGTTTAAAAATATGCTTTCAGAAGAAGGTGATGATATGAGTGCCGTACTTCAGATCACCGCAGGAGCTGGAGGAACCGAAAGTTGCGACTGGGCCCAGATGCTTATGCGAATGTATTTGATGTGGGCAGAGAATCGAAACTACAAAGTGAGGGAACTCAACTACCAGGGCGGTGATGTTGCAGGAATTAAAACTGTAACGATGGAAATCGAAGGTGAATATGCTTTCGGCTGGCTAAAGGGTGAGAATGGAGTACACAGGCTGGTGAGAATTTCTCCATTCGACTCAAATGCCAAACGCCATACCTCCTTTGCTTCGGTGTATGTGTATCCTTTGGTGGATGAAAGCATTGAAATAGATATTAATCCGGCCGATCTCAGCTGGGAGACCATGAGATCATCGGGTGCCGGAGGGCAGAATGTGAACAAGGTAGAAACCGCGGTGCGATTACGCCACGCCCCAACTGGCATCGTTATTGAGAATTCTGAAACCAGGTCGCAACTTGAAAATAAGAACAAGGCGATGCAATTACTGAAGAGTCAGTTATTCGAAATTGAGTTGCAGAAACGCCAGGAAGCGCGAAGGGAAATTGAAGATTCGAAAATGAAGATCGAATGGGGATCGCAAATTCGAAATTACGTGATGCACCCCTATAAACTGGTAAAAGATGTTCGTACAGGCGAAGAAACAGGGAATGTAGATGATGTAATGAATGGTGAACTTGATGACTTTCTGAAAGCCTATCTTATGATGATGGGACAGCGAAAAGAGGAATAAAAAATTAAAACAGCTTTTTAAAATTAAAATATTTATTTATTTTAAAAGGAGAAATAAAAAATTCGAATGCTGAAAATATACCATAACCCAAGGTGTAGAAAATCCAGGGAAGGCCTGGAAATATTAAAAAGTTCAGGGAAAGATTTTGAAATTGTTGAATATCTGAAAGAACCTTTGAGTGAAGAAAAACTTAAAGAAATAATAGAAAAACTCAAAATCGCACCCATTGAACTGGTTCGAAAAAATGAAAAGGTCTGGAAAGAAGAATATAAAGAAAAAGATCTTAGCGATGATGAACTTGTTCGTATCCTGGTAAATAATCCCAGGCTAATTGAAAGACCTATCGTAGTGACAGACAAAGAGGCAGTAATTGGAAGGCCTCCGGAAAGAATTGAAAAACTGATTTAAAAAAATTGTAAGGTGGAAATGAAACTTCAACATAGAATAGCATTAATAAGTGTGGCTGCAGCGGCAGTTGCCGGTTTCGTTTATTCTCAAATTTATATACATGAGAAAAATCGCCATGAGATAAAGGAAATTGCTGAAGAACTGGCGTTGACCTGGAAAGAACAGCTCGATCTAACTGAAGCACAAACTTTGATGCTTCAGGATGCGATCATTGAATATACCATCAAAAAGAATGAAGTAATTAATTCCAGTCTTGGAACCAATCAGCAGGTTAGGAAACTTCAGGCCATCCAGCGTAGTGAATACAATTCTTTAAAGAGGTTTTTAGATGAAGACCAGTTTGAGAATTATATTTCTTTAAATAAACAGCTCACCCGCAAAAGCTGATTTACAAATTATTAGAAGTTGTTTTAACATTTTTAGTTTCCGTTTAACGGAAAATTAACCCCTGTTGATTAAACTAATCGGATTTCTATTGGTCAAAAGACAAAATTTGATCAATGACCAACAGAAAAATTTTCGTTGTAAGCCTATTAGTAAGTCTATTTCTCGCTACTTTCCAAAATGCTCAGGCAAAAGAGCCAACATCTGATAAAAAATATACCGTTACCGGTAAAGTCATAGATGATGCATTAAATGTACCTCTTGAGTATGCTACCATTTCAATTGTAGATGTTAACGATCCCAAGAAGATAACTGGAGATGTAACAAATGCAATGGGCGAATTTTCTGTAGATGTGCCCGAAGGAACCTATAATATCATAGTAGAATTTATTTCCTATGAAAGTAAGACCTTTAACAACGTGCCCATTAATGATGATCTGAACCTTGGAACCATAAAACTTGGTCTGGGTTCGGAAAATCTTGATGAGGTGGTCGTACGAGCTGAAACCACCCAGGTAGATATCCGCCTGGATAAGAAAATTTATACAATCGGGAAAGACCTTACCACCGCCGGGGGAACCGTAAGCGACGCTTTGAACAATGTGCCTTCGGTAACTGTGGATATTGACGGAACTATAAGCCTGCGTGGTAATGAGAATGTGAGAATTCTTATTAATGGAAAACCTTCTGCCATAGCTGGCTACGGATCTACCGACGTACTGCAGCAATTACCGGCCGATGCTATTGAAAAGGTGGAGGTGATCACTTCGCCCTCTGCAAGATATGGAGCAGAAGGAACGGCAGGTATCCTTAATATTATCCTGCGTAAGGATAAAACTCTCGGATTTAACGGTTCCCTGTCTCTTAACGCCGGTATTCCTGCAAATGCGGGAGTTTCGGGAAATGTTAATTACCGTAATAAGAATTTCAATATTTTCAATACAACCGGTTACAGATATTTTGAAGCACCCGGAAACGGATATTTCGATACTAAATATAAAAACGCGGCTAACAATGAATTCGACAGGATTATTGAAGATCGCGATATGCAGCGTTTAAATCGAAACTTCAATTTTAATCTGGGAATGGAATATTATCTTACTGATCGTTCTTCTCTTACAGGTAGTTTTTTCTATCGCGCCGGCGAAGACCGTGATAAGACCACCAATGTTTCAGATTATTTCATGAACAGCGAAAAAGCCTTTGGTTCAACGCGTATCGAGAGGGAAAATCAGGATGAAAAAGATTATCAGTTTGCCTTGAATTATGTGAATAAGCTTGATGACAATGGACAAAAACTTACTGCAGATTTTCAGTATGAAACCGGAAAGGAGAATCAGATTTCCCGAATAAACGAAGTAGAGAATTATAATAATATCAATTACGACGGCCGCTTATTTGACGAGCGTATCACTAATGATGAAGATCAAACGGAATATTTGCTCCAGGCCGACTATGTGCTTCCCTTTGGCGAAGATTCCCAATTTGAAGCGGGTTACAGAGGAAACTGGGAAAACACGGTCACCGATTACAAATTGTACCAGGAAAATGAGAATGGTAATCTGGAATTAAATACTGAACTTACCAATGTTTTTGATTATACTGAAAATGTCAATGCTTTTTATACCCAATACGGAAGCAAATTTGGTGATTTCTCTTTCCTGTTAGGACTCAGACTTGAAAATACACAGTTAAAAGGAAAGATCAATTCAGAAATTCCTGCCGATCAGCTGGAACAGGTATTTGGATTTCCAATCGATACCGATTTTGACAATAACTACCTCGGTCTTTTCCCTACCGTCAATTTTATTTATGAACTTGCTGAAAATGAAAATATCACTTTAGGATATAATAGAAGGATAAATAGGCCCCGCGGCTGGTTTATCAATCCATTCCCTTCCAGAAGCAGTAATAATAATATTTTCCAGGGGAACCCTAATTTAAGACCTTCCTATTCTAATGCTTTTGATCTGGGATATCTTAAAGACTGGGAAAAGTTGACTTTTTCATCTTCGGTTTACTACCAGCATGAAACAAATTCTTTTGAACGAATTCAGGAAAATGTGGAAGGAACAAATATTATTAGAACCATTCCTGTAAACCTTTCCACCCAGGACCGTTTTGGAGGTGAATTGGGACTTCTGTACAATCCTGCGAAATGGTTAAGAATGAACGGAAGCTTCAATTTTTTCCAGTTTGAAACCCAGGGAGAATTTGCGGGAAAAAGTTATTATGCGAAAAACAACAGCTGGTTTGCACGTTTTAGCTCAAAAGTGACGCTTCCTGCGAAGATAGACTGGCAAACAAATGCCTCTTACCGTGGGGCTGCACAAGACGTACAGGGTACCCGGGATGGAATATTCTCTCTTGACCTGGCTTTCAGCAAAGACATTCTTAATGATAATGCCACTCTTTCCCTAAATGTAAGAGACCTTTTTAATTCGAGGAAATATTCAGGATATACAATTACCGATGAAATTGAGAGATACAGTGAATTTCAATGGAGAAGAGGCCAGTCTTTTAACCTGTCATTTATCTATAGGTTCAATCAGCAGAAGAAAAGACAGGAACGGCGCAATGAAGGTGGTGATGATATGATGAACGAAGGACAGTTTAAGTAACAGAAAGAAAAAAGCACAAAAAAAGGGACCTTAAAAAGTCCCTTTTTTTATTGTAATTTTTCTTCTTTGGCTTTTCTTCTAGCCTCACGCTTTTCTTTGATCATTTCTCCGATAGAACCTCCTAACCAGTATGGTACTACGAAACCTATCAGAAAGATCATTAACCAAAATCCCATGGTAAGGATGATCAAAAATGCTAAAAAACCGAGATATTGATCGAATTCGAACATAACTGTAAAGTATTTCAGAGTCTGGTCAAAGATATAAACTCTCGGGCGCTTATCACAAAAAATTCTTAATTAAATATGAAACATACTTCAAAATCTTATAACCTCGCCAATTTTAATTTCCAAATTTCACGCAATTTTAAAGCTTAAAACTTCTCTAAGATGTAAATTTGTGCTACAATCAATTATAGCTATTATGGACTACAGAATAGAGAAAGATACCATGGGGGAAGTAAAAGTCCCCGCTGACAAATTATGGGGTGCCCAAACCGAACGTTCCCGCAATAATTTTAAAATCGGGCCACCTGCCTCTATGCCGCTTGACATTATTTATGGGTTTGCCTACCTTAAAAAGGCCGCGGCCTATACCAACTGTGAACTGGGTGTACTTCCGGTAGATAAACGCGACCTTATAGCACAGGTTTGTGACGAAATTCTCGAGGGAAAACATGACGATCAATTTCCACTTGTGATCTGGCAAACCGGAAGTGGAACCCAAAGTAATATGAATGTGAATGAGGTGATCGCTAATCGTGCTCATCAAATTGCCGGAAAAACTGTAGGAGAAGGAGAAAAGACCCTTCAGCCTAATGATGATGTAAATAAATCACAATCTTCTAACGATACTTTTCCTACCGGAATGCATATCGCGGCCTATAAGAAAATTACCAAAACCACACTTCCCGGTGTAAAGAAACTGCGTGACACATTAAAAAAGAAATCTGAAGAATTCAAGGAAATAGTGAAGATCGGGCGTACACATTTTATGGATGCCACTCCCCTCACCCTGGGCCAGGAATTCAGCGGATATGCTGCTCAGCTGGAACATGGCATAAATGCCCTGGAAAACACCTTACCCCATCTTGGTGAGCTTGCTCTGGGAGGAACAGCTGTAGGTACCGGCCTCAATACCCCAAAAGGTTATTCAAAAAGGGTGGCAGAGTTTATTTCGAAATTCACCGATATGCCCTTTACTTCAGCTCAAAATAAATTTGAGGCACTCGCAGCCCACGATGCGCTGGTGGAAACTCATGGCGCTTTAAAACAATTAGCCGTTTCTCTTAATAAAATTGGAAACGATATTAGAATGCTGGCGTCAGGACCAAGAAGCGGAATTGGAGAGATCATCATTCCCGCTAACGAACCTGGATCTTCCATAATGCCCGGAAAGGTGAACCCAACGCAGTGTGAAGCGCTTACCATGGTTTGTGCCCAGGTAATCGGTAATGATGTAACTATAAATGTGGGAGGAATGCAGGGACAATTTGAACTGAACGTTTTTAAACCTGTAATGGCTAACGCTTTACTTCAAAGTGCCGAATTACTGGGAAATGCCTGTGCTTCTTTTGAAGAGCATTGCGCAAGGGGAATTGAGCCGAATAAAGAGCGGATCAAAGAACTGGTTAATAATTCATTGATGCTGGTCACTGCTTTGAATACCAAAATTGGGTATTATAAGGCAGCCGAAATTGCCAATAAGGCACATGAAAACGGAACCACCTTAAAAGAAGAAGCTGTCAATCTTGGTTATGTAACTGAAGAGCAGTTTGATGAGTGGGTGAATCCTAAAGATATGGTTGGAAACCTTAAATAGTTCTCCCATTACCCTAAAATAAAAAGCGTCATTTCAGGCAATTTGAAATGACGCTTTTTATTTATGTATGTTTTGGGATTTACTCTTTGGAAAGGTGTTTTTTAAATCTCCAATAGGAAACTCCACCTAAAAGGGCAACTCCAGCAAGCGTATAATACACAAAGGTTGGAGTGATCACTTTATCACCGCTAGCGTAAGAATGCAATCCTGCAAGATAGAAATTCACTCCAAAGTATGTCATCATAATACTGGAATAAGCCAGCACCGCCATAAAGCTGAAAAACCACCTGCTTCTAAGTCCGGGTACCAGCCGCATGTGAATCACAAAAGCATAGATCATAATACTGATTAAAGCCCAGGTTTCCTTAGGATCCCAGCCCCAGTAACGACCCCAGCTTTCATTGGCCCATTGGCCTCCAAGGAAATTTCCGATGGTGAGCATGACCAGGCCAACTGTCAAAGCCATTTCAGCAATTACAGTAATCTCCTGGATATTTATATGCATTTTTTCCTTATTCTTATCGGTAGTCAAAATCATCAGCACCATTGAAACCACTCCCAGGATCATTCCCAGCGTAAATGGACCGTAACTTGCCACGATGACCGACACGTGGATCATCAACCAGTAAGAATTCAATACGGGCTGTAAATTGGCAATTGCGGGATCCATCCAGTTCCAGTGAGCGATCATCAGGATTATCGCTGCGACAAAAGCCGTGGATGCCATGGTGAGATTGGATTTTCTTCCGAAGGCTACTCCGAAGAACATCGTAGCCCAGGCAACATAGATCATCGATTCGTAGGCGTCACTCCAGGGAGCGTGTCCCGAAATATACCATCTGAACGCAAGTCCGGCTGTATGCAGTACGAACAATATAACTATGGCAACAGCGCAAAGTGTTATCAAGGTCCTGATGAATTTATTGTCCTTCAGGATTTGTATGATCACAAAGATCAGCATCACCGAACCAGCGAGCATATACATCCAGAAAAGATTTCTGAAAACATCGTATTTGTTATAGAAAATTTCGGCATTTATTTTTCTTTCTGATGGCATTACCTCTGAACCAAATTTCTTCTGATAACTTTTTATACTCTCAAGATATTCATTCGCTTTGCTATAATCTCCCGTTCCTTTCGCCTTTTGAAGCGCATTCATATAAATTGGAAGGATCTGACTGGCATAGACAGAATCCATTCCTTTCAGGCTCGATTCGGCAACTTCAGGATAAGATATCCATTTGTTATTCTCATCGTTCGGAATTGGAAAGATCTTTAATACCTTTCCCTGTAAGGCCTGGTAAAGCAGATTTACCTTTTTATCGGTTTCTATAAAATCTTTTTGAAACTGGTTGGGAACAGAAGCCTGATAAGCCGATTCCAAATAGGGAGAAAGTTTATAAGTCCCGTCTTCATTGAAAAAATCGACCAAAGAAAGATATTTTTTTCCTTCTTCAACTCCCAAAAGATGATGCAGGCTGTCATTCTGTTTTTTTACATAAATTAAGGGAGTACTATACCATAAAACCGGATTTTCAGTCATGGAAACCAGCACCTGATCTGAAGTTAGTCCCTCGTATTCATCGCTTTTGCTCAATTTTCGCAGCAATTCAGAAGAATAGGTATTGGCAGGTTTCATTCTTCCTCCCGCATCCTGAATGATAAGTCTTCCAAATTTAGCGGCATGTTCCTTACTAACTGCATTTGCTTTTAGCAAGCTATCCACCCGTGCCTGGTTAAGCTCCATGTGAACATGTTCCTGTTCTCTGGTTTGCTCCTGCTGCTCCGGAGTTTCCTTCATTCTCTGCCCGGGCTGTTCCTTTTGAACATTTTCCTGTGCATTCACACCGAAGCCCAGGGAAATAAAAATTAAGAGTGTGGCGAGATTTTTCTTTTTCGATTTAATTTTATCCAGCATAACTTTTAGATGACCGAATCGGGAATTTTTATCAAACAAAATCCACATAAGTCCGAAATAAAGAAGAAAATATCCAAAATAGGTGATACGTGTCCCCCATAAATCATGGTTTACCGAGAGAATTGTTCCCTGCTCATCAGGCATAAAACTACTCTGGAAAAAACGATAACCTTCATAATCAAGCACGTGGTTCATAAATATTTCGTAGGGTTGCGGCGCCTGTCCGTCATCAATGATTTCAACCTTACTTTTAAAAGAAGAATAGCCGGGCGTGGGCCTATCAGCTGTTCCGGGATATTTTTCAGCAATAAAATCTTCGAGTTTAAGCGCGAAAGGAAGCTCCCTTTCAATAGATCCATAGTTCAGGAAAATTTCCAGTCCGGCAAGATCGATCTTTTCAGGATCTGAAGCGGTACCTTTTCCCCCGAGCAAGGTCACTTTTTTTGATTCTCCTTCTGAAGAAACCTTGAGCATAACCGCATCCAGATCGTCTTTGGTTGGATTCTTTTTCGGCACTACACCATATTCACCTTTTACCACGGGATCTGGAAAAACGAATTGCAGATCTCCCAAATTGTAAAGGGACCTCAGCATTAAAGTTTGTGTGGAATCGGCAACAAGGCGGCCCTGTTTTTTATCGGCCATTCTCATATAACTTCCTTCAAAAGGAGATTCTATATGATAATCTCCCTCTTCGTCAAGGCTGATATTAATAGCTCCTTCGGTAGGTTTATTAAAAGAAAACAGGATATTATGAATATTACTCACCTCCCCTTCCTTGAGATAATGATCATGGCGCTGGCCTCCTCCGGCTTCCACCACTTTTAAATAATTATCGCCGTCTTCGGTGGGAATAAGGGTTTCTTCAGCACCATTTATAAAATTGGTCACTTCAAAAGTGACTGGCTGCCCGTTATAATCGGTGTTAAGTTTATAGTCGTTTTCTACTTCAGGACCAAAAAGGACTTTCTCCTGAAGTCGGCGCCTGCGGGGTTCCCCATTGATCTCACCATCCAGAAAAAAAGTAAGATAGGTTCCGTCAGACAGAAATTTATTGGTTGTTTGCCCTTCCCGTATGGGCATTATTCCTTCGTAACTGATATACCTGGTAACAAAAGCACCAATCAGGATAAAAATAAAAGCGAGGTGAAGCACCAGGGAGCTCCATTTTTCTTTTTTATATAATTGATATCGCTGAATATTTCCGAGGAAATTGATAAGGAGGAACAACATTATTCCCTCAAACCACCAGGTATTGTAAATGAGAATTCTCGCAGTTTCTATGGTGTACCAACTTTCTATGAAGGTACCCATGGCCATGGCGATCGCGAAAATTATGAATAAAATGGCCATGATTCGGGTAGAAAAAAGGACTGAGGCTATTTTTTTCTGCATGGAAGAACTTGTATTTTAACGGCTGCAAATTTAAGTATTTAATATCAGTTAACCTGCCTAAATCAAAAGCAATCTCCCCCATGACAATTGTTAATTTTCATCAGAGGATTTTTTTGGTAATTTAGCCGTATGATAAAAGTGGTGATTATTGGCGCCGGAAATGTGGCAACACACCTGTACCGTACTTTTTCAGAAACTGAAGACGTAGCGATACTGCAGGTTTATAATCGCAATCCCGAACATCTTAAATTCGTAAAGGAACCGGAAAAACGGATTTCTGATCTTCAAAATCTGGAAAATGCCGATGTGTATCTAATCGCGATTAAAGATGAGGCTATTCCTGAATTTGTATTAGAAATGCCGGAAACTGACGGAATTCTTGCGCATACCTCCGGAAGCCAGCCAATGAACATTCTTAATAAATTTGAAAATTTCGGGGTTTTTTATCCGCTTCAGACTTTTTCGAAAAATAAGCAGATCGATTTTAAAAATATTCCCGTTTGCCTTGAAGCCAATACGAAAGCTAATTTCCATCTTCTGAAAAAGCTGGCTGAAAAGATCGCCGAAAACACCTACGAAGTGAATTCTGAACAACGCAAAGCACTTCACCTTTCGGCAGTTTTTGTCAATAATTTCACCAATCATATGTTTGCCATGGCTTCAGAATACTGCAGGAAAAATGAACTGCCTTTTGATATTTTAAGGCCGCTGATCAGGGAAACCGTAGACAAGATTGAAAGCCTCGATCCCATCGATGCGCAAACCGGACCGGCACTGCGTAATGATAAAAAAACCATTCAGATGCATCTCGAAATGCTGGATGAAAATCAGAAAAAAATATATACAATTTTAACCGAATCTATTCAGAAATTACATGGAAAAAAGTTATAAGGAACATCTTAATAAAATTAAGACTTTCGTTTTTGATGTTGATGGGGTTTTGACTGACGGATCTATTCAAATTTCCACTCAGGGTGAACTTTTACGCACCATGAACATCAAGGATGGCTACGCCCTGAAAATGGCCAAAAACGCGGGTTACACCGTTTGCATCATTAGTGGAGGTAAAAATGAAGGAGTAAGAAAGCGGCTTCGCGATTTGGGAATTAATGATATTTACCTGGGTGTGGAAGACAAGGTGGAGCAACTGGACGAATTTTTTGATATTTATGATATCACTCCTGACGAGGTTCTTTATATGGGCGACGATATTCCTGATTATTATCCCATGAAACTGGTAGGACTTCCCTGCTGCCCGCAGGATGCCGCACCTGAAGTCAAAGAAATCTCGCTATATGTTTCTCATAAAAGCGGCGGCAAAGGCTGCGTTCGCGATGTGATAGAACAGGTGATGAAAGTGCAGGGAAAATGGATCCAAAAAGAAGCTTAATGCACTATTTCAAACTTGTCAGGGCGGGTAATCTTTTTTTTATAGCACTCACCATGTTTCTCATTAAATACGGGCTTTTTGAGCCTTTTGGAGTGGCTATCACTTTAAATTTATTCGGATTTTCGTTGCTGGTCCTGGCGGTTATTTCGGTGGCAGCTTCCGGCTATATTATTAACGATATTTACGATGTAAAGGCCGATCTTCAAAATAAGCCTGACAGGACAATCGTAAACAACAAGATTTCGGAAAAAACTGCTTACCGGCTCTTTTTTGTTCTGAATATTCTTGGCGTGGGACTGGGGTTTTATCTTTCCAATATGATTGGACGTCCTGGATTTGCAGCGTTTTTCATTTTCGGCTCGGCCATTCTTTACCTTTACAACTCCCAACTTCAGCAAACTTTGCTGGTGGGAAATATTTTGGTTAGCTTGATTGTTGGCCTTGTGCCGGTTGGTGTGGGTTTATATGATCTTTTACCGGCCATTACCCCGCAAAATCAGCAAACCCAATCGGTGATCTTTTCAATTCTTATCGATTATTCCATTTTTGCCTTTTTGATCAACCTTTTGCGGGAGATCACCAAAGACCAGCAGGATGTAGATGGAGATTACAATTCGGGTTACCGTACCTTACCCATTGTTTTAGGAAAAAACCGAACCAACAAATTGCTTTTTGGCCTTGGATTAGTTCCTATGGGTTTTCTTATTTATTATACCTATACCTATCTTTTTGAAAATATTTCAGCGGTTTTATACAGCTTATTTCTGCTTATGGCTCCACTCCTATTCTACCAGGTGAGCATTTTGACCGCCAGCAAAAAGAAGGAATACGGAAGATTAAGTCTGACCTTGAAGATCATTCTGTTTTTCGGACTCATTTCCATAGGTTTGCTTCAGTTCATTTTACTATGATATTATGCTGAAAGATTCCCTGAAAAATCATGAAATTATTCTTGCCTCAGGCTCTCCCCGCAGGCAGAAGTTTTTTGAAGAGCTGGAAATTCCGGTGAAAATTGACGTGAGGCCGGTTGAGGAAATCTATCCTGAGAATTTAAAAGCTTCAGAGATCACCGATTATCTGGCCAAACTAAAAGCCGAATCCTTTAAAGGCGATATTAGGGAAAATCAGGTGGTGATCACCAGTGACACCATAGTTTACCTTAATGATATTGCACTTGGAAAACCTTCCGATTTTAAGGAAGCCGTAGAAATGATATCCTCACTTTCAGGTAAAGAACACGATGTAATTACCTCTGTTTGTTTTACTACGGCCCAGAATCAAATAGTACTCAACCATACCACCAGGGTGTTTTTCGGTAAACTTGAGCAAGAGGAGATCGAATTTTATGTAAAAAAATATAAGCCTTATGATAAGGCCGGAGGTTACGCGATTCAGGAATGGATTGGGCTGATCGGGATCGAAAAGATCGAAGGCAGTTATTTCAATGTTGTGGGATTGCCCACGCACCTTGTCTATAAAACTCTCAAAGAACTTTTAGATACTTAAATATTGTAACTTTGAAACATGTTGCGATTCCTAAATCTTCTTTTTCTCATTCTTTGCCTTTCCTCTTGCGGAAATAAAAAAGATTCCGCTTTAAAATTGTCGCAGGAATTTAAAGATTACTGGTATTCGGGGAAGGCTGAGATCACTTCTTATGATCTGGAGCAGGCCCGCTATGGAGAAATGCGTAACGGCCATGCGGTTCTTATTTATGTCACCGAAGATTTTTTGCCAGACGAGCAGGTAAAAGCAGATGAACCGAATGATGACAATATCTCAGTTCTCAAGCTCAACAGCACCAAAAAATTCAATACCGGCATTTATCCTTACAGTATCATGCAAAGCTGTTTTTATCCGCTTAACGGAAAAGGGCATGCGTTAAAAGTTGCCGCTTCGGTTCAGGAATGGTGCGGGCAGGTTTATATTCAGTTGAATAACCGAAATAATTATGAAATAACCAGCCATTCCTATTTTGCCGGTGAAGCCGACCAGGATTTTAACGTGGAAAAAGCTCCCCTGGAAAATGAAGTCTGGACCCAGTTGAGAATTGGGCCCAAAAGTGTTCCAACCGGAGATTTTAAAATGATCCCTTCCCTCGAGTACCTCAGGCTTCATCATAAAGATCTAAAAGCTTATTCGGCACATGGAGAATTCTACACTGATAAAAATTATAATGTATATACGCTTGAATATCCTGAACTGGAAAGAAAGCTAAAGATCTATTTAACACTTAATTTTCCGTATTCCATAGAAAAATGGGAAGAGACCTCGGCTTCAGGTTTCGGAAAAAACAAAAAAATACTCACCACAAAAGCTGTGAAAAAACAGCGTCTAAATATAGATTACTGGAATAGAAACACCAATAAAGATTTATATTTGCGCGAGAAATTAGGATTAAACTGATGTACGAAATTTTCTATTCATATAAACAAGAGCTTATTTACAGCCTGGTCGTTTTGATCCTGCTTATCCTTATTCAATACATCCTGCGAAAATCGGCACATCGGGTGGGAAAAAGAAGTGAGATCAATTTGACACGCACCCGTTTGATGCTGAAATACATCAACATCCTGGTAATCCTTATCGCTATTTTTTTAATGGCCATCGCCTGGGGAATGGAGCTCACACAATTAGCCCTTATATTTTCTTCGGTTTTTGCCGTTATTGGGGTGGCACTTTTCGCGATCTGGTCTATCCTGAGCAATATCACTTCAGGGATCATCATGTTTTTTTCATTTCCTTATAAAATTGGAGATACCATTAAAATTCATGATAAGGATCTTCCTATTGAAGCGGTCATTGAAGACATCAAAGCCTTTCATTTACATTTGAGAACCAAAGAAGGCGAACTTATCACCTACCCAAACAACCTGCTTCTACAAAAGGCGGTTTCCTTAAAAGAACATCATGGCTATTCAGATGAAGGAAAGGATGCTCTTTAATAAAAGAAGATAAAAAATTCCCTGTTCCGAACTTAAAGTTTTTATATTTGGTAAAACCCAGCACTTCATGAGAAAACTTTTTATTGCTGTTTTCCTTTTAAGTCTTTCTGTTATAAGAGCGCAGGCTCCCGAAAAATGGAGTTCTTCAGACATATTTGAGCATATCCAGAAACTGAATTTTTTAGGTTCTGTTCTCTATGTAGGAGCCCATCCCGATGATGAGAATACGCGTTTAATATCCTATTTCTCAAACGCTAAACATGCACGAACCGCCTATCTCTCCATGACCCGTGGAGATGGTGGCCAAAATCTTATCGGTCCCGAACTCAGGGAAAAACTGGGTGTGATTCGTACCGAGGAATTGCTTGGAGCACGCAGAATAGATGATGGACAGCAGTTTTTTACCCGTGCCAATGACTTTGGATATTCCAAAACACCTTCAGAAACCCTGAAAATTTGGGATAAAAATGAAGTTTTAAGTGATGTGATTTGGGTTATAAGGAAATTTCAGCCAGATGTGATCATAAACCGATTTGACCACAGAACTCCCGGCACCACGCATGGCCATCATACTTCTTCGGCAATGTTAAGCGTCGAAGCCTTTGATCTTGCAGCAAAAAAATCGGCATTTCCGCAACAATTGGAATATGTGGATCCATATCAGCCAAAACGTTTGTTTTTTAATACTTCTCCCTGGTTTTATGGGGGCGATGAAGCTTTTGAAAAGGCCGACAAGTCAAAATTCATAAGTTTTGATACCGGAACTTATTTCCCAATGAAAGGACTTTCAAATCCCGAAATCGCAGCATTAAGCCGCAGTCAACATAAATCACAGGGATTTGGCAGCACGGGAAGCCGCGGTAAACAAATTGAATATCTGGAACTTTTAAAAGGAGAAATGCCTGAAAATTCGGAAAGTGTTTTCGCAGGCATAGATACCACCTGGAGCCGTATTGAAGGAGGACAGGCGATAGGGAAAATTCTTTACGCGGTAGAAGATAATTTTGATTTTGAACATCCGCAGAAAAGTTTACCGCAACTCCTACAAGCTTATTCCCTTATCCAAAACTTAAAGAATGATCACTGGAGAAAGATAAAATCTGAAGAAATAAAAGATATTATCTATGCCTGCGCCGGGCTTTATCTTGAAGCTGCCGCAAATCAGTCGTCGATAACACCTTCAGAAATTATTCCCGTGCATTTGGAAGCCATCAACCGCAGCAATTCTGTAATGAAACTGGAATCTGTGGAATTATCCCCAAATAATTCCAAAGTTGAACCAAATGTGATCCTTCAGGATAATGAAGACTGGGAAAATACGCTGAACTTTAAAATTCCTTCCGATGAAGATTATACAACTCCTTACTGGTTAAAAAATCCCGGAAGTGTGGGAATGTACACAGTACAAGATCAACAGCTTAGAGGTTTACCCGAAACACCTTTAAAGACAAAAGCTATTTTTCATATTTCCATAAACGCTACGCCACTTTCGTTTACAACCCCGGTAGTTTACAAATATAACGACAATGTAAAAGGAGAGACTTTTGAAAATTTTGAGATCGTACCTCCGGTGGATATCAGTTTTAAAAACGATGTCCTCATCTTTAACAATCAGGAACCGCAGGAGATCACTATCACTCTTACCGCGCATAAAAATGATATTAGGGGAACACTTTCGTTAGACGCCGGAAAGGAGTGGAAAATTGAACCCGTGCAGGAAAATTTTTCCATTTTACAGGATGGCGGACAGGCAAATTTGAAATTCAAAATCACACCTCCTGAAGGACAAAGTGAAACTCAGCTTATTCCGAAAGTGAAAATCGGCGATAGAATATACGACAAGCAACTTGAAAAAATAAGCTATAATCATATCCCCAATCAGAATATTGTAACTACGGCAAGATTAAAACTGGTAAAGCTAAAAATTTCAAAAAAAGGTGAGAATATCGCTTATATTGAAGGTGTTGGAGAAGTAGTGCCCGAGAGCCTTGAACAAATTGGTTATAAGGTTACCAAAATAAAACCGGAAGATATCACCGCAGCGCGACTGCAAAATTTTGATGCCGTGGTTGTGGGAATACGGGCTTATAACGTTGATGAAAATTTAAAATTTAAACAACAGGAATTGTTCGATTACGTGAAAAACGGCGGAACGATGATCGTACAGTATAATACCAACCGGGGTTTGGTTACCGAAAATCTTTCGCCGTACAGCCTGCATATATCACGGGACCGGGTTACCGAAGAAGATGCTGAAGTTACCTTCCTGGCTCCTGAACATGAAATTTTAAATTCGCCAAATAAGCTTAGCAAAGCCGATTTTCAAGATTGGGTACAGGAACGTGGCCTGTATTTCCCCGACACCTGGAGCGAAGAATTCATCCCCATTTTAGGCATGCACGATACCGGAGAAAACCAGTTAGACGGAAGCCTGCTGGTCGCAAAATATGGGCAGGGCTATTATATTTACACCGGCTTGAGCTTTTTCAGGCAATTCCCGGCTGCTGTTCCGGGGGCTTATCGCCTTTTTGCCAATTTAATCTCTATAGGAAAATAAATGGAGCAGGATCAACCCGAAAAATACGAGTGGAAAACCAGCTATACCGTCGTCATTGTTGCGAATGTCATTTACATTATTGCTTTTTATTACATAATGAATCATTTCACCTGATATGCAGCTGATAGACTGGGTCATACTCATAGGAACGATTACCTTCATTGTTTGGTATGGAGTTTACAAATCACGCGGCAGTAAAAATGTGCACGATTTTATTGGAGGCGGAAAAGATGCCAAATGGTGGACCATCGGTTTATCGGTAATGGCAACTCAGGCGAGTGCGATCACCTTTCTTTCCACACCCGGCCAGGCCTACCACGACGGGATGGGATTTGTCCAGTTCTATTTTGGGCTCCCAATAGCCATGATCATTATCTGTATCGTATTTATTCCTATTTATCACCGGCTGAAAGTGTATACAGCCTATGAATACCTCGAAAGTCGTTTTGACCGAAAAACCCGCACCCTCACCGCTTTTTTATTCCTGGTTCAAAGAGGACTTGCTGCCGGAATAACAATTTTCGCACCGGCTATTATTTTATCGGCGGTTCTGGGTTGGCATTTGACCTCTCTTACGGTAATAATTGGATTGCTGGTAATAATTTACACGGTTTCTGGAGGTACTAAAGCGGTAAGTGTAACCCACAAACAACAAATGGCAGTGATCTTAACGGGGATGGTCGTTACTTTTTTCATCATACTAAATTACCTGCCAGATTCGGTGAATTTTACCAAAGCTCTTGAAATTGCCGGAACCGGTGGTAAAATGGATATACTCGATTTTTCTTTTGACCTGGAAAACCGATATACCCTCTGGAGTGGACTCATTGGCGGAACTTTTCTCGCCCTCGCCTATTTTGGAACCGATCAAAGCCAGGTACAACGATATCTTTCGGGCGGCTCCGTAAGGGAAAGTCAGCTGGGAATGATCTTCAACGGACTTTTAAAAGTTCCTCTTCAGTTCTTCATCCTGCTGGTTGGAGTGATGGTCTTTGTTTTTTACCAGTTTCATGAGGCACCGCTTAACTTCAATCCCGCGGCTACCCAGACTGTTCTTAATTCCCAATTTTCTGAACAGTACCAGGATCTCATGGTCGAAAACAGGAATAATCAGGAGAAAAAACAACAGCTCAGTCTTTACTATGCCGAGAATGAATCCACAATGAGCAAGGCTGAAATTGCCAATTTCAAAAAAAATTATAATCAACTTCAGGAAAATGAAAATAATTTGCGTGAAGAAGCCCGCATGTTTATTGATGCCTCTGATGTCGATGCCGAAAGCAATGATAAAGATTATGTGTTTATACATTTCATCCTTCATAATCTTCCTAAAGGATTAATAGGACTTTTACTGGCGGT
This sequence comes from Christiangramia fulva, assembly GCF_003024155.1. Taxonomy (NCBI): domain Bacteria; kingdom Pseudomonadati; phylum Bacteroidota; class Flavobacteriia; order Flavobacteriales; family Flavobacteriaceae; genus Christiangramia; species Christiangramia fulva. Next base: position 2,979,860 of record NZ_CP028136.1, on the reverse strand, counting down.
AATTCTTTCTGCGGCAATGTCTTCTACGGCTTCTGAATTGAATGCGCTGGCCTCAACCACCACGATTGATATCTATAGAAGGAGCATCAAAAAGTCTGAAAGTGAGGAACATTATCTCGAAGCCACAAAATGGTTTACTTTAATGTGGGGGTTAATTGCCATTGCCTTTGCCAGTATAGCTAATCTTTTTGATAACCTCATTCAGTTTGTCAATATCGTGGGGAGCATTTTTTACGGGAATGTACTGGGGATCTTTCTACTGGCGTTTTTCTTTAAAAAAATCAAAAGTAATGCGGTATTCATTTCCGCAATAATTACTCAGATCGTGGTGATCATCGTTTTTAATCTTGATATCATGCCTTATCTTTGGCTTAATGTGCTGGGATGTTCCCTGGTAATCGCTCTTTCTTTTATGATTCAATTTGGAAGTAAACAGAATAAAACTCTTAAAACAACATGAAGAAGATAAAATGGGGAATCGTAGGCCTTGGTAAGATCGCAAATAAATTTGCGAAAGACCTGCTTGTGGTTCAAAATGCGGAGCTTTATGCCGTGGCAAGCAGGAATCTTGAAAAGGCAGAAGCTTTTAAAAAAGAATATCAGGCGCAGAAAGCCTATGGATCTTATGAAGAATTGATGGAAGATAAAGCGGTGGATGTGGTTTACGTGGCCACGCCTCACGTTTTGCATCATTCTATTTCAGTGGCCTGTATGAAAAAAGGAATCGCCGTACTTTGCGAAAAACCTTTTGCGATGAATACCGAGGAGGTTAAAGAAATGATCAAAACTGCACGTGAAAACAAGGTTTTTCTTATGGAAGCCATGTGGACCCGCTTCCTGCCCCACTTCGAATTTATGCTTATGGAGATCAATTCAGGTAAAATGGGCAAAATAAAGAGCATAAAGGCCGATTTTGGCTTTCCTGCTGAATTTGATGTAAACGGCCGACTTTTTAATAAATCCCTGGGTGGCGGAAGCCTTCTTGATATAGGAATTTATCCTGTTTTCCTTGCTTATTCCTTACTGGGAAAACCCGATAAAATTGAAGCAGAAGCTAAATTTGCTGAAACCGGGGTTGACAGCAGCTGCGAAATAAAATTCCATTATAAAAACGGCGCTACTGCGCTGCTGGAATCTACCGTTCTTAAAAAGACTCCAACCACAGCTGAAATAGAACTTGAAAAAGGAAATATTTTTATTAATTCACGCTTTCATGAACCCTCTTCGATAAATATTCTGATGAACGAGGAAAAATGGGTTAAAGAGTTTGATGTAAATACCACCGGCTATTTTTACGAGGCTGAGCATGTAACTCAAATGCTGCTCGAAGGTAAAACCGAAAGTGAGAAAATGAGTTTTAATTCCAGCCTTGATCTTATAGGATTGCTCGATGCCATTCGAAAAGAGATCGCTCTGGAATATGACCTGTAAAAAGAGCTGCCCGAAATTTTTTAAATCAGCACCCTGAAATTAAAATCCATTTTTGAAAATCTAAGCAGATTTTATAATAGTTTCAGCGTTGGGAAATTAAAAATTTCAGGCAGTCTTTAATTTTTTCTATTTCATGGCGCCCCATTCTTTGAGGGAATCTTCATTAAGTTTTACATAATCGGGATTTCCATTCTTTTTAGCGGAAGCAAGAGATCTTTTCGCGCTTGCGATAGCCTCCTGTTTTTTACCAAGATCGGCTTCAATCAAAGATTTTTTTCGGAATACCCAGTATGCATCTTCCCCAGCCATTTCGGCTGCTTTTTTGATCCATTCATAAGCTTTATTCAGATCTTTGCCGGCATCGTGATAATATGCCGCCGCCGAAAAATAATCATTAGCTGTAGGTCCATTCATTATACGATCTATACTGGCCATGGCCTTTTTTTCAGTAGGTACCTGAAAAGGCAGTGAGGCTATTTTATTGGCCCAAACAAATTCAAGAACTCCCGAATCATTGGTAAGATTATTTAAAAAGATAGTGAATGTTTCCACATCAAAAGGAAGTTCGTCAACCTCAGCTGTAGCCTTTAAGGCAACTTTAGATTCGTCCCATTCCTGTGGAACTCCCCAGTTATCGGTGTTCTTATAAAAGATCACCTGCCAGTTTTTTTCCCTGGGAACAGTATAAATAGCGTACTTCCCTGCCTTTAGGGTATTCCCCTCAATAGTAACGTCATCGCTAAAACTAATTGTGGTATTGGCATTAGCTCCGGTACGCCAGAGTTCCCCATAGGGAACAAGATCACCAAAAATGGTCCTGCCCTTCATTCCGGGGCGGGAATATTCTATTGCCACATCGGTAAGACCTACTTTCTGTTGGATCTTTCCCTGCGGACTTGGTTGTGGAGCCTCAACCTGAGCAGACATAACTGCTGTGGTCAAGACTAAAAAAAGCAATTGTAATTCTTTCATTTTTAATGAGTTTAGTCTTATAAATATAACTAATAAAAGAAGAAGATTTAGCCTCAATAAAATTAAAAATCAACTATTATTTAATTTTTGTTTAACTTTTATTACTTTATTTTAAACATTTTTGCTACTACCTTTACATCTGATGAAAATTTACACTTTACACAGCATTCAAAAATTGCCTATTTCCCGGGAGGAAGCCTGGAATTTTTTATCAGATCCAAAGAACCTTAAGGTAATCACGCCAGATTACATGGGTTTTGAAATCCTTTCAGGAGGTGATCGCGAAATGTTCCCGGGGCAGATCATCCAGTATCTTGTTTCTCCTGTTGGAGGCATTAAAACAAAATGGATCACCGAAATTACCCATGTAAAAGAAGGTGAATATTTTGTAGATGAGCAGCGCTTTGGCCCTTACAAAATGTGGCATCATAAACATTTTCTCAAATCAATTCCCGGTGGCGTGGAGATGGAAGATATCATAGACTACAAACTTCCCTTCGGAAAAATCGGGCAATTCACGCATCCTTTTCTGGTGAAACCCAAACTGGCCGAAATCTTTGAATATCGAAGGAAAAAATTGATTGAAATCTTCGGTGAATTCAAAGAAACGGAAAATGAACCTACCCTTAAACAGGATATTTTGAATTAATTATCAGGAAACGAACCAAAATTTTTTACCAGTAATCCGAAACTTTTCCGAGGGAAAACATTAAAAAATGAAAAAGAATATATTACTTATTGGAGGTTCCACCGGAATAGGAAGGGAACTCGCCGAAATTCTGGCTGCTGAAAATTCGGTAATCGTGGCCTCGCGGAACAAAGAAAATCTTTCAGACAAGATCCGGCACCTGAAATTTGACGTTCTGGAAGATGATATTGCAGAACTGGACCTCCCCGATACAATTGATGGGTTTGTTTACTGTCCCGGTAGTATTGATCTCAAACCATTTAAAATGATCAAACCTTCGCATTTTGAACAGGAAATGAACTTAAATTTCTTTGGAATGGTGAGATGTCTCCAGGGAATTCTGCCAAAATTGAAGAAATCTGAGCAGGCAAGTCTGATCTTTTTCAGCACCGTCGCAGTTCAAACCGGAATGCCCTTTCATACCAGTGTAGCTGCTGCCAAGGGCGCTATTGAAGGTTTCGCCAAATCATTGGCGGCTGAATATGCGCCTTCTTTTAGGGTGAATGTGATAGCTCCTTCTCTAACCCATACCCCATTAGCTGAAAAAATACTTTCAAATGAAGAAAAAATTAAAAAAATGGATCAGAGACATCCATTAAAACGCATAGGAAAACCTAAAGATATCGCCAGTCTGGCAGCCTTTCTTTTAAGTGAAGACAGCAGCTGGATCACCGGACAGGTTTTAGGAATTGATGGAGGTCTTTCCACACTGAATGTGAATTGATGAGTCAGCAGGTGAACATATTCTGGTTTAGAAGAGACCTGAGATTAGATGATAATACAGGTTTTCTGGCTGCCTTAAAAGATGATCTGCCTGTTTTGCCAGTTTTCATTTTCGATACGGAAATTTTAGATAAACTGCCTGAAGATGATGCCCGCGTAAGTTTTATTTTTGATAATCTTCAAAAAATGCGGTCCCAACTTCAGGATGAACATGGAAGTTCGATCGCGATATATTATGGCACTCCTTTTAAGATTTTCAAAAATTTAATTCAGGAATTCAAGGTCAACAAAGTTTTTACCAATCGTGATTATGAGCCTTATGCGAAAGATCGCGATACGGGAATTAAGGAATTCCTGGGGAAAAATAACATCGAATTTTACGATTTTAAAGATCAGGTGATCTTTGAAAAAAATGAAGTGGTAAAACAGGATGGAGATCCTTATGTTGTATATACTCCATATAAAAATACCTGGAAGCAAAAATTTAAAAATACCGAGCTTTCCTTCAGCCATACCAAAAGATATTTGCACAAGCTTCTGCAAAATTCAAGGTTACCAAATCTTAGCCTAAGCGACATGGGTTTTAAAAAATCCCAAGTAAAAGTTCCCGATTTTCAGCTTACTAAAGGTCTTATTAAAGATTATGAAAAAACCCGGGATTATCCCGCCCAAGAAGGAACTTCGCATTTAGGTCCGCATTTGCGTTTCGGTACGGTTAGCATTAGAGAGGTAGTAAGGGAAGCCGATAAATTCCATAACAAAACTTTCCTTGAAGAATTGATCTGGCGGGAATTTTTTATGCAGATCCTTTATCATTTTCCCGAAACCGTGACTGATGCCTTTAAGAAAAAATATGACCGTATTAACTGGAGAAATAACGAAGAGGAGTTTGAGAGGTGGAAAGAGGGAAAAACCGGCTATCCTCTGGTCGATGCCGGAATGCGGCAATTGAATAAAACCGGTTTCATGCACAATCGCATCAGGATGCTGGTGGGGAGCTTTCTTTGTAAACATCTGCTAATCGACTGGCGTTGGGGTGAAGCTTATTTTGCCGAAAAATTGCTGGATTACGAAATGTCTTCAAATATTGGGAATTGGCAGTGGGTTGCCGGTAGCGGTGTGGATGCCGCTCCATATTTCCGAATTTTCAACCCCACCACTCAAATAGAAAAATTCGATAAAGACAAAGAGTATATCAAAAAATGGGTTAAAGAATATGGCACTGATAAATATCCCGAACCAATGGTCGATCATAAGGAAGCCCGGGAAAGAGCCTTGAAAACTTACAAAAAAGCCGTGAGCAGTTAACTGAGTAATTTTCTGGCTTTCTCGAGATCTTCAGGAGTATCAATACCTATATTTCGCACATTTGTTTCTACCATTTTGATCTTCTTGCCATATTCAAGATAGCGAATGCATTCGATCTTTTCAGCAGCTTCAAGAGGAAGCATTGGGAGTCGATAAAAATCCATTAAAGCCGATTTCCGGAAAGCATAAATTCCTATGTGCTTATAATAAGTAACCACGGCTGCCGTATCCCGCGGATAAGGTATCGGAAACCTGGAAAAATAAAGGGCAAAACCCTCTTTGCCTGTAATGACCTTCACATTGTTGGGGTTGGTGATTTCTTCACTATCGCTTAAAGGAGTTTTCAGGGAAGCAAGATCGATCTCTTCATTTTCATCATTTAGGAAAACTTCAAGCAGTCTCGTCAGGCTATTGGTATCAATAAAAGGTTCGTCCCCCTGGACATTTACCACGATATCAACGTCCATATTTTCCACGGCTTCTGCAATGCGATCACTACCGCATTCATGTTCCTTTTGGCTTCTGATAGCCGTTCCCCCAAAATTCACCACTTCATCGTAGATCTTATCGCTATCGGTCACCACGTAAACTTGATCAAAAAGGCCTGTGTTTTTAGCCGATTCATAGGTGCGCCTGATCACAGTTTTGCCGTTCAGATCTTTCAGAAGTTTTCCGGGAAAACGGCTCGCTTCATAGCGGGCGGGAATCATGGCAATTATTTTCATAGGATGTTTTTCCATATAATATTCAGTAAAAATAAGGATTATGGCGCGGCAAAAAAATCATCGTTAAAACCAATCAGGTATAATTTATCTTTCGCTCGTGTCACGGCGGTATAAAGCCATCTAAGGTATTCCTTTCCCACACCATTAGGCAAATAGGGTTGCTCTATAAATACGGTATTCCACTGTCCACCCTGAGATTTGTGGCAGGTAATTGCATACGAGAATTTTATCTGCAAGGCATTGAAATATTTGTTGTTCTTAACCTTAAGGAATTGCTTGTATTTAGAACGTTCAGAAGCGTAATCTTTTTTCACTTCTTCATAAAGTTTATTACTTTCTTCATAAGTCAGCGATGGCGAATTGCTGGTTAAAGTATCCAGGATCACCACGGTTTCAAAAGGCCTCATTTTTGGATAATCTACCATTTGAACTTTTACTTCCGCAAAGCGAAACCCATACAGTTCTTTAAATGCAAAAATTTCCAGAACCTTAACTATATCCCCATTAGCGATAAAGCCTGCTTCGGAAGAGGGTTTGATCCAGAAATAGTTGTTTTTGACCACCATAAGATAATCTCCGGCCGACATTTCCTCTTCCTGAAATAAAATCCGCGAACGAATTTGTTCATTATACATGTTCGCCCGTTTATTAGATCGCACGATAATGCTGGTATCTTCGTGGCCGTTACTGTGATACGAATCCTGGATCGCATCCATGATCTCGTAACTGTCTATGAGCCTTATAACATCGGCATTTGAGGAAAGCTCGAACTTAAAACTTTCATAGAAACCATCCTGCAAACTTTCCCTAATCAGGGTGGCATTATGCAGAATATCACTTCCCTCACTTTGCCTCACCACTTCATCGAGTTCGATAAAAGAGATCTCTTTATTATAATTTATCCCCAGCTTTTCTTCCTGAAGTGCCGGGCTAACCTCCATTTTCACCGGTGGCAGCTGGGCCGTATCCCCAATTAGGATCAACTGGCAGTTCCTTCCCGAATAGACGTATTCAATGAGGTCATCTAAAAGAGAACCATTTTCAAAAAGTTTCGAATTCCCGCCGTCATCTGAAATCATAGAGGCTTCATCTACGATGAAAATGTTATTTATATGCTTGTTCTGCTGAAGGGTGAACTGCACTCCTCCTCCACCAGATTTTTTAGGATAATAGATCTTTTTATGAATGGTAAAGGCTTCTTTCCCCGAATAATTAGAAATTACCTTCGCTGCTCTTCCCGTTGGTGCAAGTAAAACACCAGATTTTTTAACCTTCCAGATGTTCTTGACCAGAGTACTGATAATAGTGGTCTTTCCGGTTCCGGCAAAGCCTTTTAAAACGAATAATCGGTTTTCTCCACTATTAACAACGAAATCTGCAAGCATTTGCAGAGCAATATTTTGCTTTTCGGTTGCATCAAATCCAAGGTCCTCTTTGAGTATTTTGAAGAAACTGGTTGGGGTGGGTTGAGCCATATAGAATGCCTAAAATCTCAAAGATAAGAATGGATTTTTACGACCAAAACTTTTACGAATAAAAAAAAGTTGTAGATTTGTCGTGTAACCTTTAACCTTCAAATTAAAACATAAACTTAAAAAAATGAGATTTGTAATACAGATACTTCTTTGGTTAGTAATTATCTTCCTCGCATATCTTACCTTCAATGCGGTATATGAACCAATCCAGTTCAACAAAATCAAAGAGAAAAGATACGCCAAGGTTATCGAAAACCTTAAGGACATTCGGGCTTCAGAACTAGCCTATAAAGAAGTAACTGGCCGTTTTACCGGAAGTTGGGATAGCCTTATTCAGTTTCTCGATACCGCTGAATTTGCCATTACCCAACGTCGGGATACCACTTTTCTGGATAAAGAATATAAAAAGACCTATGGTGTAGACCAGTATATTGAAAAAGTAGTGGTAGACACTCTTGGATTTTCTTCTGTTAAAGATTCTCTTTTTAAAGGAAACGAATCTTACAAGAACATGATGAACGTGCCAATTAAAGGAGTAGATGCTAAATTTGATCTTAAAGCGGGAACATTAGACAAAAAAGGTAATAAAATCCCGGTTTTTGAAGCAAAAATTGCCAAAAGCAAGATACTTTACGATCAGGACAGAACTCTGGTTCTTCAGGAGAACGATGTACAATCTGTTGATGATGTTAACGGAAGATATATCAGCGTAGGCTCAATGACCGAGGTTAACACCAGCGGTAACTGGCCAAAAGTTTATGGTGACAACGAATAATCATCAACCAAAACATAAAAAACTGTCCATTCAGGTTAGCTTGAATGGACTTTCTTTTTGTATCCTGGATCGAAATGAAAATTCTATTGTTTTTTATCACAAAATAAATTTTGGAAAACAGCTTGATCCTATTAAAATACTTGCCAGGATCGAACTGGAATATGAAAAACAAAAAGAACTCGATCAACCTGTAGACGAGGTAAATCTTATTTTTACCAATCCGCTTTTCAGTCTTGTACCTGCAAATATTTTTGATGAAAATAACGCTTCCAATTATTTAAAATTCAATACAAAAATTTTACAGACAGATTTCATTGCTTTTGATACCATCCATGATGAAATAATTAATGTCTACATCCCCTACACCAACATTATCAATTATTTCTTTGATAAATACGGGGAGTTTGAATATAGACACAGTTTAAGCGTGCTCATTGACAGCCTGCTTAAACTGCAAAACCAGGGCCTCACCATGTACATCCATACCTATCATAACAATTATGACCTGGTAGTGGTTGAAAACGGTAAATTACTTCTGGCCAACAGTTTTGAATACGATACCAAAGAAGATTTTCTTTACTATATACTTTTTACGGCAGAACAGCTCGATCTTGATCCCAACACCTTTCAACTGGTCCTGATCGGGGATATTTCAAAAGATTCTGAAGAATATAAAATGGCATGGGATTATATCCGAAACATCAGTTTCCTCGGGCCTTTTCATTCCTTCAGTTTCCAATCTTCTGAAAAACCTGAAATAGATACTGAAGAATATCTTTTACTAAATTCGTTCTAATGCGCATCATTTCCGGAAAACATCGCGGCAGGCGTATCATCGCTCCTTCCAAACTTCCTGTACGACCCACCACCGATCAGGCCAAAGAAGCCCTGTTCAATATTCTGAACAATTCCTATCACTTCGAAAACCTTTCGGTTCTGGATCTTTTTTCAGGAACCGGAAATATTTCTTTTGAATTTGCCGCTCGGGGTTCTGAAAATATTACTGCGGTAGATGCCAATTTTGACTGCGTGAAATTTATAAAGAAAACCGCTGAAGAACTTGAATTTCCCATTACCACCATTAAAAGTGATGTTTTTAAATATCTTCAAAAAGCTCCGGTAAAATCTGATATTATTTTTGCTGATCCTCCGTATAATTTGGCAAAAGAAAAATTTGCTGAAATTGCCTCACTTGTTTTCGAAAAACAGATGCTTTGCGAACAGGGTGTTCTAATTCTTGAACATTCAAAACACATGGAACTTGATGATCTGCCCTATTTTCGAGAATCCAGGCGGTACGGAAGCAGTGTTTTCAGTTTCTTTGAAAATTGATTATCTTAAGGCATGACTAGTTTAAAAAAGATAGAACTGGACTTCGCCAACCTCCAGTTTTTCGATGAGTATGTTATTTCGCGGATTAAAAATGACGTTCTTCTGGAAAAAAATAATGTGGAGATCTTGCGAAAAATGTGTCATGATTTCTATGGTTTTAAAAAGTTCGTCTATATAGCCGACAGGGAAAATGATTATAATGTAAACCCCATTATTTATCTCACGCTTCTGGAAAGAAATACTCTTATGGGTATTGCCGTGGTTAGCCGGGTAATTTCAAAACTCAAAACCGCAAATTTTGAAAAACAGTTTTCACCGGTCGCTTTTGAGCTTTTTCAGAATTTAGAGGAAGCAAAAGTATGGGCGCAAAGTCTCATCCATCAGGAATGATCAAAAGGCTTTCTCTTTTTCTCCTATTTTCACTATTTTTTATCGGAATGTATTCACAGGACTATCAACTTTTCTGGCATGATGAATTTAATTATCATGGAAAACCGGATAAGGAGAAATGGAATTTTGAAAAAGGTTTTATCAGGAACCTGGAAGAACAATACTATACTTCCCGGAGAAAAAATGCGCGGGTAAAAGATGGAAGATTGTTTTTAACCGCCCTGAAAGAAAAGTACCGAAACCGGAATTTTGAAGCCGGTGCTTCTAACTGGAAATATTATACTCATTTTGCCAATTATACTTCGGCAAGTATCAATACCAAAAACAAATTCGAAATTAAGTATGGTCGTATTGAGGTGCGTGCTAAACTACCCGCAGGAAAAGGTGTCTGGCCTGCAATATGGATGTTGGGAGCCGATTTTGATGAAAAAGGCTGGCCTAACACGGGAGAAATAGACATCATGGAACATGTGGGAAAAGCTCCTGATGAAATTCATGCAACTGTTCATTTTCCATATAACAATTCAATGGGTTATGATTCCAAGGGCACGATGAAAAAGATCAACAACCCGGCCGAAGATTTCCATGTGTATTCTATCGACTGGGATGAAAATAAAATTGATTTTTTAATTGATAATGAAATTTATCACAGTTTTCGAATTGCAGATGCCGGAGAAGAAAACAATCCGTTTAGGAAACCATTTTATTTAATAATTAACCTTGCTCTTGGTGGCAATTGGGCAGGAGAAGTAGATCCGGAAATATTCCCGCAGCAATTTGTGATCGATTACGTAAGAGTTTTTACCAAAAAATAAAAAAGCAGGCCTGTAAGCCGGATTCTGTATTCTGGTAAGTGACCAGAATCTTTGTCATTTATCTGAGATTTGTGTTGCCACAAATCTTTAGCTGCCTACCCTCCGGCGTGCGGACGGGCCGCCCGACAAAACCGGTATACATGGCATTGCACCGCATAGAGTTTACCTGATTTCACTACAGCATTACCTGTACATCCTTTCTGTTGCACTGGTCCTGTCCCGCCGGGGCGGGACGATGGGTGTTACCCACTATGCTGCCCTGTGGTGTCCGGACTTTCCTCCCCGATAACCCTGAGGTGATCAGAGCGACAAAGCGGCCTGCTGCCGGCAAATGTAAGGCAAATAATGTTGATTTCTTTAAGCTTTTGTTCATAAATAAGAGACTTACAACTGGACTTTAAACAGGTGATTTTTATATTTGTATTTTAATAGTTTTCGATGGAGCATTTTGTAGTATCAGCGCGGAAATACCGACCGCAAACCTTTAAAGACGTGGTAGGCCAGCAGGCCATTACCAACACTTTGGAGAATGCCATCAAAAATAATCACCTGGCCCAGGCTTTATTGTTCACCGGCCCGCGTGGCGTGGGAAAAACTACCTGTGCGAGGATCCTGGCCAAACTGATCAATCAAAGGGAAACACAGAATCCCGATGAAGATTTCGCTTTTAATATTTTTGAGTTAGATGCCGCTTCGAATAATGGTGTTGATCAAATCAGGGAATTGATAGACCAGGTGCGTATCCCTCCGCAGGTGGGAAAATACAAGGTCTATATTATAGATGAGGTGCACATGCTTTCTGCATCGGCTTTCAATGCTTTTCTGAAAACACTGGAAGAACCGCCAAAACATGCAATTTTCATACTTGCGACTACCGAAAAGCATAAGATCATCCCAACAATACTTTCACGTTGCCAGATCTTTGATTTTAAAAGGATAAGCGTTACCGACGCCAAGAATTACCTGGCCGAAATTGCTGAACGCGAAGGTGTTAATGCCGAAGATGACGCGCTTCACATCATCGCTCAAAAAGCAGATGGCGCCATGCGCGATGCGCTGTCAATCTATGACCGCGTGGTAAGCTTTAGCGGAAATGACCTAAGCCGTAAGGCCGTAACCGAAAACCTGAACGTACTCGACTACGATACTTATATGCAGGTGACCGACCTTATTCTTGAAAATAAGATCCCTCAGCTACTGTTGAAATTCAATGAAGTACTTTCAAATGGTTTTGATGGTCATCATTTTATTGCCGGCCTTGCCTCCCATTTCCGTGATTTACTGGTTTGTAAAGACGAAAAAACAATAGATCTTCTTGAGGTTGGCGATCAGACTAAAGCCAAATATTTCGAACAATCCCGAAAGACTTCCTATCAGTTTTTGCTGCAGGGGATAGATCTTGCCAACGAATGCGATCTAAAATACAAAAACAGCCACAATCAACGGCTGCTTGTGGAGCTTTGCCTAATGCAACTCGCCTCGATAAGCTTCGATGGCGAAAAAAAAAAGTCTAAACCGGGAATAATCCCCGCTTCTCATTTCGAAACCGAAGCCGTTAGCCTTTCTTCCGAAGAAAAAGAAATGGTACGGGAACATGAGCATGACAGCTCATCGCATACGAATACCAGGCTTCCGGAAGATAAAAAAGCGCAGGAAAGCTGCGCGAAAGATGAGGAAGAACAGTATTATTCAAAAGAAAGCCCTGCTCACGAAGAGCCTTCAGAAACACAAAAAACTCCTGATCCAACTGAAAAAACACCTCTTCCGGAGATAAAAAGGGAAAGAGTTTCCGGACTTTCCCTGAAAAGCATTCATAAAAAAAAGGAGATAGCCGAGCGGCAAAAAGCAGCCATGCCAGCAGAAAAAGTGATGGATGAAGCTTTCACCGAGGAAGATATGATACATCACTGGAAGCAATACACGGAAAAGCTGAAGAAAAAAGGCGAAAAAATACTTGCTTCAATTTTAGAATCCCAAACACCGGTGCTAAATGGAAAAGAAATTCAGCTCGTTTTTCCAAATGAAACCATGAAGCTGGACCTTCAGAAGGAAGAACCACGGATGATGGGATATTTAAAGAAAAAATTAAAGAATACCCATATTTCCCTTCAAATAAAGGTAGATGAGGCTACTTCAAGAAAATATGCCTTTACACCTCAGGAAAAATATGAAAAACTAAAAGAAAGCAATCCTTTAATCGATAAATTAAGGGCAACTTTTGATTTAGATGTTTGATTATGTTAGGACTAAAATTACCCACCGATCCGCGATGGGCTAATATTGCGGAAAAGAACCTTGAAGAAATTCTCGTGGATCATGCCTATTGTGAGCAAAAAGCGGCTTCCACAGCTATTTCCCTTATTGTTACCTATCCCGAATACCCTGAGCTGGTTACCGCTATGACTGCCCTTGCACGGGAAGAAATGGGCCATTTTAAGATGGTTCATGACAAAATTCTGGAGCGCGGATTAAAAATGGGCTGGGATCGAAAAGATGAATATGTCTTAAAATTGAAAGATTTTTTTCCAAAAGGAGGCAGCAGAAACACTCAACTCATTCACCGGCTGCTAATTGCGGGACTTATTGAAGCTCGCAGCTGTGAGCGATTCAGGTTGCTTTCAGAAAAACTGGAAGATAAAGAACTTGCTAAATTTTACCGGGATCTCATGGTTAGTGAAGCCAATCATTACACCATGTTCCTCAAATTTGCCAGAAAATATGGTGATCGCGAAGAAGTTGACAAAAAGTGGGAGGAATTACTGGATTTTGAAGCCGAAGTGATGAAAGATCTCGGAAAAAAAGAGAGCATCCACGGCTAAACCTTGTCTTTGCGTCGTTTGGAAGTATTGTAAAGTGATTTTATAATTCCATCTGCAAGTCCAATCTTGGGCACGAAAATTCTATTGGCCTTTGCCCATTTCATGGAATTGAGATAGATTTTAGATGCGGGAATGATCACATCGGCCCGGTCATTTTTCAGGTCCAGCTCGGTGATCCTTTCCTCGTAGGTATAAGAATTGAGCTTTTCATCATAATCTTTCAGGTATTTTAGACTTAAGGGTTTTCCTTCATTTTTACCGCTCGTCTTAAAAATGTTGTTAATATTACCACCCGAACCTATCAAATCTATATTCTCGTAATCTTTGGTTGTTTCTTTTACCCAGTTCTGCATTTCTTCCCAGGTCTTATGTTCCACTAGGTCTTCCATCATTCGAACCGTACCTACTTTAAAAGAACGCGAGGCAACAGTTTCACCGTTACTGTACAAAGTGTACTCGGTACTTCCACCACCCACATCAACATACAGGTAATTACTGTCATTTTGAATGAGTGCATGCAGATCTGTAGCTGCAATAATCGCGGCTTCATGCGTGCCATCAATGATCTCAATTTGAATATCGGTTTTTTCCTTGATGAGTTTTGCGATCTGCTCTCCGTTTTCGGCCTCTCTCATTGCCGAGGTAGCGCAAGCTTTATATTTTTCTACTCCGTGTGACTTCATTAACAGACCAAAAGCCTGCATGGTATCGATCATACGCTGTGTATTTTTTTCAGAAACCTTCTTTTTCAGAAAAACATCTGCTCCAAGGCGAATGGGAACGCGAACGAGAGAGGTTTTGCGAAAATTGGTTTCCGCACCTTTTTTTTCAGTGATCGTAGAGATCAATAAACGCACAGCATTGGAACCTATATCGATTGCAGCAAAAATCTTTTGATTTATCATGAGTTTACATCAATTTTATTCAAATAATAATCATATAAAGCCACTTGTGACCGAATTTTGGTGCCTTCGGTATTTCTGTACGGATTTTCCATTCCGGGGCGGTGATACCTGGCCTTAACATTATCATTCCAGCTTATTTCAAAAGTTTCTATAAGCTCCTTCTTAATATCTTCATCATAAATGGGACAGGAAACTTCTACCCTTTGATCGAGGTTGCGGGTCATAAAATCTGCAGAAGAAATATAGACTTTCTGATCTCCTGCATTTTCAAAAATAAATACCCGCGGATGTTCCAGAAATTTATCGACTATACTTATAGCTTCAATATTTTCGCTGAGGCCTTCTATTCCCGGAATAAGACAGCATATTCCGCGAACCAGCAATTTTATGGGAACCCCTGCCTTGCTTGCCATATATAATTTGTCAATGATACCGTAATCACTTAGGCTATTCAACTTTAAGCGGATACCACAGGCTTTACCGTTCCTGGAATTATCAATTTCCTTTTGAATTAAATTATAGATGGCATGCCTGGTGTAATGAGGAGAAACTATAAGATGTTTATATTTATTTACCTTATAATTGGTTTCGAAAAAATCGAATAATTTATTCAGTTCCTTGAGAATAGCCGCATCGGCCGTAAAGAGCGTATAATCTGTATAAACCCGGGAAGTACTTTCGTTAAAATTCCCGGTACTAATAAATCCGTAGCGCTTCAGCTTTCCTTCTTCTTCCCGTTCGATCACACAGGTCTTACAATGTACCTTGAGACCCGGAACGCCAAAAATCAACTTCACCCCTTCTTCCTGCATCTGCTCAGCATATCTAATATTGGCCACTTCATCAAATCGCGCACGGAGTTCTATTTGTACAGTAACCTTTTTACCATTTTTTACCGCATTAATAAGTGAACTGGCGATATGGGAGATTTTGGCCAGCCTGTAAATGGTAATTTTTATTGTTTTCACCTTTGGATCAAGTGCCGCTTCCCTTAAAAATTTCACCACATACGCGAAACTCTGATATGGAGTGTATAGCAAATAATCTTTTTCGGCAATTCCTGCCAGGACGCTTGATTGCAGAATGAGTCCCGGAATAGGAAGCGGTTCCCTTACCTCATATTGAAGATCATCTCTACCGAGGCTGGGGAATTCCATATAATCGCGCCGGTTATGGTAGCGGCCACCGGGAATGATACTATCAGTTGAATCGATCCCCATTCTGTTCATTAAATAGGTAAGCGTGTCTTCCTCAATATTCTTATCATAGACAAAACGTACCGGATCACCTTTAATACGATCTTTAACGCTATCAGAAATTTTTTCGATAAAGCTTTTACTAAGGTCGCTGTCAAGGTCAAGTTCGGCATCCCGTGTGATCTTGATCATATGAGCCGTAAGGCTTTCATATTGAAAAATATTGAAAATAGATTTCAGGTTATACCTAATAAGGTCATCTAAAAGAATTATATACTGCTGACCGTTTTCTTCAGGCAGCACCACAAAGCGTTCGATGCTTCGGGGAATTTCGATCAAAACATATTTCTTTTCCTTAACCGGTTTTTTAAGGACTTTTGAAATTCCCTGCTGTGGCTTGGTTTGGTCTTTCATTACCATCTTTACAGCAAGGTAGGCAGCACTGTCTTTTAAAGAAGGGATTTCAGAAAGATCATTAAGAACAATGGTTACCAAAGCCGGGCTAACCTTGCTAAGGAAAAAATTCTTTATAAAATCCTGCTGATTGGGGGTTACCTGATCTTCTTTTATAATATTGATCCCGTGGTCAATGAGCCGGGTTTGAATATCATCCAGGATCTTTAGACTTTCAGCCTGCTGGGCGATAACTATTTTGGTAATTTCTTCGAGAAGTTTACTGGCCTTAATTCCGCCTAAGGCGCTTTTTCCGGTCTTTCCCGCCAGGTCGATACGCTTAACCGTCGCGTAGCGCACTTTAAAAAATTCATCTAAATTATTAGAAAATATTCCAAGGAATCTCAACCTTTCTATAAGTGGAACGCTTTCATCTGCCGCTTCCTGTAAAACCCGCGCATTAAATGACAGCCAGCTTAGTTCTCTGTTTGTATATCGTTTTTCCAGCATTAAATCTATCGAAGGTTTTTAGGCAATAAAGTTAGTATGGTGGTGCCCTGTTCTATAGAATTCCAGGAATCGGTATCAAAATCTATCACCACCAGCCCTGTAGTACTAAGGTTGTCTATTTCTTTATCTCCTAACTCATTAACAAGCATGGTTATTGCCGGATTATGGCCGAAGACCATTAATTTATGAATATCATCCGGGCAGGACTGGATCACATTAAGCAGTTCATCCCGGTCAAAAGTGTATAGCTCCTCCACTATCTTAAAATCTTCATCGGGAATTTCAAGAGCTTTTTTAAAGGTTTTTGCTGTTTCCAAAGCCCGTTTCGCCGGACTACTCCAGCAGGTAGCAGAAAATTTATAAAAATGCTGGAAGGTTTTTAGCACCTTTTCGGCATCATCATAGGCCCTTGATTTCAACGGTCTTTGCTTATCATTAACTTCTTCCTCCCAGGAAGATTTCCCATGTCTTACTAAAACTAATCGTTTCATAAATTAAGGTGATAATCGTTCAACAATCCATTTTTCCTCATTAGATCTGTACCTTATGCGGTCATGCAATCGGTTCTTTCTTCCCTGCCAGAATTCAAAACATAATGGTTTAATTATATAACCTCCCCAATACGCCGGTCTGGGAATAGGTTTGTCTTTATATTTCTTTTCCAGTTCGTTTAATTTTTTGACCAGCACATGTCTAGATTCGATAACAGAACTTTGTGAAGAAGCCAAAGCACCAAGCTGACTGCCTCTAGGACGGATCTGAAAATATTCATCAGATTCTTCCTGCGGAAGTTTTTCAGCCTCTCCTTCTATGATCACCTGTTTCTCGAGCTCCGGCCAAAAAAAGGAAATACAGCAGTTTGGATTGTTTTCCAGGTGCCGGCCTTTATCAGAATGGTAATTTGTAAAAAATTTGAAACCTTTTTCCGAAAAGGATTTCAGGAGTACCACCCGCGATTTAGGATGCCCGTGTTCACTAACCGTGGAAAGTGTCATGGCATTGGCTTCCTGAATATCTTCAGATAGATCGGCCAGATTGAACCAGGAATGGAAAAGAAAATAGGGAGAATCAGGTAAATCATCTTCCTGCAATTCTCCTTTTTCATAAGAACGGCGATACGCCTTGAGATCGTTTTCCATTTAAAATGAAGTTTACCGCAATTTACAAGTTTCACGAAAAAAGCAGAAAGATTTAGGATTTAATTCACTACCAATTTTTCCGTCATTTTTCAACGGAAACTCTTAAAAAAAACATAAAGGAAAAGAAGAATTACCTGTCATCCGGGGTTAGTTTTTAATACAAATTGAAGGAATGCTTAAAAACCGAAAGAGCTGTTATTCAAACTTTTAAATTGACAAGAATGGAGGGTTTTCCATTAGAAATTCTTCCCGATTCTTACAAGATTCTTACAATTTCGAGGGAATTTTAGGTCATTTTTAAACTTTGAAATACCGAAAATTGTGTATTTGAACGAGTATAATCTACATTATATCTAATAATTTAAAGATCCTCTTTTTTAGTGAGATTTTATAATAATTTTACCCTCAGAACACCGATAAGAGTCACCCCCAAAAACTTCTTAAGGTAATACCCCTCAATTTTTTACCTGGTGTTTATACCCTTAAAATAAAATACTGAGACCCCAAATCAGATGGAAATTGATTTTTCTTTAACTGGAAGATCAAATTGTAGAAAAAAATTATCGTAGAACGATATAAAAAAATTGAACATTCTAAACATTACTAATATGATTTGGAAAACTACTTTCTCATTTATTAGAAGCACAATTGGCAGGATAAAAACCTATAAGCTTCTATTTTTAATTTTGTTCATAGGTATGGGTTTTTCAACTAATACCCATGCTCAGTGTAATAGTCAGAATATTACTCTATCGAATTTCTTTTTTGGAGATGCGTATGGAGATCCGCTTGATCCTTATGGCAATTATCAAATTGGAGATACCGTAAATGGATATATTTACGGCACCTTTGGTGGTAATTCAACCAATGGTTATTCTCCATATTTAGAATTCAGCATATTTATCAATGGAAATCCTATTGTTAATGGCGATAAAAGTTATTGCTTGAATTTCGATGATGATGGTGATGGTATTAATGATGTTGATCCTAGTTTGAAATTTAATCAAATTCCTAAGGGCTATAGAATAAAACTTGCTAGTTTCTCCTGGACTTATGGAGATGAGATTTCCATCAAAAACTTTTTTATGAACTGGCAAACAAATACCAATAGTGTTTGTCAAAAGGAATCCAGAAACTCTCAATGTTATGGTAACCCTGAAGGTTATATCGTTAGAACCCCTTTAGTAGCCAATTTTGATTATACTCAAGATTGTAATAGCTACGTTGTTACTTTTGATAATAAAACAACAGGAGGTGATCCAACGGCTTATGAATTTTCATGGGATTTTGGAGGATTAGGAACTTCTACTGAAGAAAACCCATCATTCGACTTCCAATCAGCGGGAGATTACCAGGTATCCCTTACTTCTAGATATTTCAATACCGAAATAGGCAAGTTTATAACCAAAATCTATACAGAAAATGTTTCAGTTTTTGAACCTCAAACCGCAAGCGCTGGTATTGATCAAAAATCTTGTGATAACTCATCCTTTACCTTAGCCGGAAACACTCCTACAGAAGGTACTGGAATGTGGTCATTAGTAAGTGGTTCTGCCACTATTTCCACTCCGGGTTCAGCTACCTCTTCAGTAATTGTTGAGGAAGGAAATACTGCTACACTTAAATGGACTATCACATATGGAGATAATTGTACTTCTTCAGACGAGGTGGTAATCACAAATTATGAAGAAATAATTGCAAATGCAGGTCCAGATCAGTCTCAATGTAATAATTCTGCCTTTACCCTGGCCGGTAATGATCCTGCTGTAGGTACTGGTATGTGGACTGTGGTAAGCGGAAGCGCTACCATTAACAATGCTAACGCTTACAATTCCTCAGTAACTGTTCCTGCCGGTGTAACTGCCGTATTGAAATGGACCATCACTAACGGTGATTGCTCTTCTGAAGATACTGTTTCCCTTACTAACTATCAGCAAGCAACTACTGCCGATGCTGGTGATACTCAGTCTCAATGTAATGATTCTGCCTTTACCCTGGCCGGTAATGATCCTGCTGTAGGTACTGGTATGTGGACTGTGGTAAGCGGAAGCGCTACCATTACTGATCCTTCTTCTTCTACTTCTTCAGTGACTGTTCCTGCCGGTGTAACTGCTGTATTGAAATGGACCATCACTAACGGTGATTGCTCTTCTGAAGATACTGTTTCCCTTACTAACTATCAGCAAGTAACTACTGCCGATGCTGGTGATACTCAGTCTCAATGTAATAATTCTGCCTTTACCCTGGCCGGTAATGATCCTGCTGTAGGTACTGGTATGTGGACTGTGGTAAGCGGAAGCGCTACCATTAACAATGCTAACGCTTACAATTCTTCAGTAACTGTTCCTGCCGGTGTAACTGCCGTATTGAAATGGACCATCACTAACGGTGATTGCTCTTCTGAAGATACTGTTTCCATTACTAACTATCAGCAAGCAACTACTGCCGATGCTGGTGATACTCAGTCTAAATGTAATGATTCTGCCTTCACCCTGGCCGGTAATGACCCTGCTGTAGGTACTGGTATGTGGACTGTGGTAAGCGGAAACGCTACCATTAACAATGCTAACGCTTACAATTCTTCAGTAACTGTTCCTGCCGGTGTAACTGCCGTATTGAAATGGACCATCACTAACGGTGATTGCTCTTCTGAAGATACTGTTTCCATTACTAACTATCAGCAAGCAACTACTGCCGATGCTGGTGATACTCAGTCTAAATGTAATGATTCTGCCTTCACCCTGGCCGGTAATGACCCTGCTGTAGGTACTGGTATGTGGACTGTGGTAAGCGGAAACGCTACCATTAACAATGCTAACGCTTACAATTCTTCAGTAACTGTTCCTGCCGGTGTAACTGCTGTATTGAAATGGACCATCACTAACGGTGACTGTTCTTCTGAAGATACTGTATCCCTTACCAACTACCAACAAGTTACTACTGCCGCTGCAGGTGATGACCAGTCAAATTGTAATGACTCTTCATTTACTTTAGCTGGAAACAATCCTACTGTGGGTACTGGAGCATGGAGCATTGTGAGCGGAAACGCTACCATTACTGATCCTTCTTCTGCTACTTCTTCAGTGACTGTTGCAGCTGGAGATACCGTGGAACTACAATGGACCATCACCAACGGTGACTGTTCTTCTGAAGATACTGTAAAGCTTACTAACTACCAACAAGCGACTACTGCCGCTGCAGGTGATGACCAGTCTAACTGTGATGATTCTTCATTTACTTTAGCTGGAAACAGTCCTACTGTGGGTACTGGAGCATGGAGCATTGTGAGCGGAAACGCTACCATTACTGATCCTTCTTCTGCTACTTCTTCAGTGACTGTTGCAGCTGGAGATACCGTGGAACTACAATGGACCATTACTAATGGTGATTGTTCTTCTTCTGATACCGTAAAACTTACTAATAATGTACTTCCTGATGCTCCAATAAGCGGTGGCGATCAATCTGTATGTTATATAGAAGGACAAAGCTTAACCGCTACTGCTTCAGTTCCTGACGGATATACTGTATTCTGGTTTGATTCATCAACTGGTGGTTCACCCGTAACACCTACTCTTTCATCTGTAGGTTCTAAAACTTATTATGCAGCAGCTTCCAACGATGCTACGGAATGTATAAGCTTGACAAGAACTGCTGTAACTCTTGAAATCCTTCCTGAAATAACTTTAACTGCAGAAGCTAATACAGTAACATGTAATGGAGCGAAGGACGGAAAAATAACATTTGATAGTAACGGAACTGTTACCATTTATAACAGCTCCAATGCTGATGTAACTTCTGATAACGGATCGCTTCCTGCAGGTATTTACACAGTAGTTGCCACCGAAACCGAAGGAAATACTGATGCTTCTTGTTCTAAAGAATTAGAAGTTGAAATCAAAGTTCGTGACAACGATTCTCCAGTAATTTCAGTTCCTGAATCTATAGACGTTGAAATTTGCGAGGCTTCAGGAATCACTGCCGCCAATGCCAGATTCCCTCTTGATCTTGACGGGTCTGATAATATTCTTGACAGTTTCACTGCCACCGGTTATTCAGCCAGTGACGATCAAACTGTAGAAAGCATTACTTATATAGACGTGGTTGATGAAAGCGGTTGTATGCCGGTTGTTACCAGAACTTTCTCTGCAAAAGATAATTGTGGGGCTGAGTCTACTGCTGTTATGACTATCAACTTAATTGATAAAACCAAACCATTCTTTAACGAGCCTCTTCCAACTAAAGAAATCACCGTGGAATGTACTGCCATACCAGATCCAGCAGAATTAACTGCTGCCGATGAATGTGCAGGGACACTTGAAGTTGCTTTCACAGAAAATAAGGAGGACAATGGGGACGGTTGTGGTAATACCTTCACTATCACCAGAAACTGGGCTGCTGAAGATTGTTCAGGAAACATGGTTTCCTTTACTCAAATTATAAATGTAATTGACACCACTGCTCCTGTTTTCGACCAGAAACTTCCAAAAGCTGATATAACCGCTTCCTGTGATGACGTGCCTGCAGCTATGGAGCTTACTGCTACCGATGCCTGTGAAGGTTTTGTAAATGTGGTTTACAATGAATCAAAACAGGATGATGATGAATGTGCTACTAACTATACATTGGTTAGAACCTGGACAGCAACCGACTGTGCCGGAAATGAAGCTTCATTTACTCAAACTGTTCATGTAAGTGATACTACTAAACCTGAATTTGTTGGAGAACTTCCCGCTGCCGAATTTACTGTTGAATGTGATAACATTCCAGCGGTTGGACCTCTTAACGCTACCGATAATTGTTCTGCTGAAGTAAGTGTTAATTTCAGTGAAGCGATAACCGGTCAGGATGATGAATGTCCCAATGTGTACACCATCACCAGAACATGGACTGCTGCTGATTGTGCCGGAAATGAGATTTCTCATACTCAGGTGATCAATGTTGTGGATACTCAGGCTCCTGCTTTCAACGAAGCAATTCCTGCAAATATGACCATGGAATGTGAGAACCTTCCTGAGCCTCCAACCATCACTGCTACCGATAATTGCGATTCTAATGCAGAAGTAACTTATTCTGAAACTTCTACTAAAGAAAACGAAACTGATAAGGAATACGTAGTGACCAGAACCTGGACTGCTACCGATTGTGCAGGAAATGAAACTACAGCAAGTCAGGAAATCACAATTGCCAATACAGGCGCACCTTCTTTCAATGAAAATCTTCCCGGTGATATCACCGTGGAATGTGATGACGTGCCTGAGGCTCCGGTGATCACTGCCTCTGATAACTGTGTGGATGAAGTTGAAGTTGTGTTCAGTGAAAAAATTACAGGTCAGGATGATGACTGTGCCAATGTGTACACTATCACCAGAACCTGGACCGCTACTGATGAAGCCGGAAATGAGACTTCACATACACAAGTAATTAATGTAATAGACACTACTGCTCCTCAATTCGATCAGGAGTTACCAGAAACTAATATAACTGCTGAATGTAGTTCAGTGCCTGACGCGGATACGCTTACGGCTACTGATAACTGTTCTGGAAGCGTAGATGTTGATTATTCTGAAGATATCACAGGTCAGGATGATGATTGTGCTAACACTTACACTATCACCCGCACCTGGACAGCTGCTGATTGCGCCGGTAATGAGACTTCATTCACTCAGGTGATCGAAGTGATCGATACCACCGCTCCTACTTTTGATGGCGAGCTTCCTTCAGAAACTCTTACTGCCGAATGTGATAACGTTCCTGCTGCAATGACTCTTACAGCAAGTGATAACTGTGCTGAAACAGCTGCAGTAAGCTTTAGTGATGAAATCACAGAAAAAGATTCTGATGCTGATAATAATTATATCATAACAAGAACCTGGATTGCTGCTGATTGTGCCGGTAATGAAACTACTTTCGTTCAAACTGTGACAGTTGAAGATACTACCGCTCCGGTAATTACTTCATGTCCTGAGCCAGTAAACGTTTCTGCCGATATGGGAGTATGTTCTGCCTCAGGTGTACAACTTGGAATGCCAACAGCTACCGATAATTGTAATTCTCAAGTAAGTATTACCAATAATGCTCCAGAGGTATTCCCTATTGGTGAGACTACTGTTACCTGGACTGTTTCTGACAATGCCGGAAACTCTTCTACCTGTACTCAGGTGGTAACTGTGATCGATGATCAGAATCCTGTAGTAGAAACTATGCAGAACATTACCGTAAATAGCGACGCTGGAATTTGTGGAGCCGTTGTTGAATTCGGGATGGTAGGCGCTACTGATAACTGTGAACTGGAATCGGTTGAAGTAACCGCCGGTTATACTTCAGGTTCAGTATTCCCAATAGGAACAACCACTGTAACCTGGACTGTGACCGATGCTTCAGGTAATATTGCTACTTCAAGTTTTACTGTAACCGTTGAAGACAACGAGTCTCCAGAGATTAGCTGTCCCGGTGATATGACTGTAAGTACTGAAGATGGTCAGAATTATGCTGTAGTTGAGTTTGCCGATGCTACTGCAACCGATAACTGTGAGGTTAGTGTTGAACAAACCGGTGGACCTGTATCTGGTTCTCAGTTCCCAATAGGAACTACCGTAGTGACATTTACTGCTACCGATGCTTCTGGAAACACCTCAGAATGCAGCTTCAAAGTAACTGTGGAAGATAATGAGAATCCAACGATTGATTGTCCAGACAATATCGACACCAATGTGGATGGTGGAATTTGCGGGGCAGCCGTAGAGTTTACCGCACCACAAGGAATGGATAATTCCGGAAACGTTACTGTGGAACAAACTGCGGGACCTGCTTCAGGTGAAGTATTCCCTGTAGGAACCACTACCGTAACATTCACCGCTACCGATGAAGCCGGTAACACCGCTGAGTGTAGCTTTACTGTGACCGTGAAAGATGACGAAGCTCCGGTAATTGAAGATAAAGATGATATTACAGTGAATGTAGATCCTGATACCTGTGGCGCCGTGGTGGAATATACCATTCCGCAGGCTACCGATAACTGTGCTGTAGACAGCGTGGTACTTACTGAAGGTATGGAATCTGGTTCAGAATTCCCTGTAGGAACAACTAAAGTAACTTATGTAACCACCGACAATGCCGGTAATACTGCAAGTTCAAGTTTCAATGTAACTGTAATCGATAATATCGCTCCTACCATTCAATGTCCTGGTGATATTGATATGGAAGTTGCAAGAGGTACAACTACCGTGGTTGTTGAATACACTGCGGTAACCACTACCGATAATTGTGACGGTACCACTGTGGAAATGACTTCAGGAATTGCTTCCGGCGGTGATTTCCCACTCGGAACAACAAAAGTTACTTATACCGTAACCGATGCTGCCGGAAATACCGCTACCTGTTCTTTCAATGTAAATGTAACAGAAGAAGCGCTACCTCCAGTGCCTGATGCTCCCGAGGTGACTATCACTCAGGCTATTTGTGCCGATCCTTTCGGAATGATAACAGTAACTAATATTGAAGAAGGAATCACTTATAGCATCGATGGAGAAAATTACCAGGCTGAAGGTATCTTTACCAATCTTGCTCCTGGACCATACCAGGTAACAGCAAAAGATGAATTTGGCCAGGTTTCCGAAGCTACTACTGTAACTATTGAAGAACCAACTGCCGCGGTAATAGAAACTACCACAACCGATCTTTGTGTGGAAGATGCATCTTTCAATTTGTTCGACCTGCTTCTTGGTGAATATGATACTACCGGAACCTGGATCGACACAGAAAACACAGGAGCTCTTACAACAAGCTTTATCGATCCGTCAATGCTGGAAGTTGGAACCTATACTTTCGAATATCAACTGGAAGGCAACTGTCCTTCAACGACTCAGGTAACCGTTTCTATAAATGACGATTGCGTGGTGTTACCTTGTACTATCAATGACATTCGTGACGGTATCTCTAAAGTAGTTACTCCTAATGGAGATATGCACAACGATACTTTTGTAATCCAGGGTAATGTAGATTGCGGATTTATCTTCGATGTGAAAATATTCAACCGTTGGGGTGCTAAAGTCTTTGACGCTAAAAATTATCAGGATAACTGGAATGGCTATTCAGAAAAATCTTTCACCAGCTCAAACCAGTTGCCTGCAGGAACCTACTATTATGTGGTTGAAGTTAGAAACAGCGAATTCAAACCAATCACAGGTTATATCTATCTAGGAACAAAATAAAAAAGGGAAACCATGAAAAAAGTATATTTAATAATATTAATTCTTTTTGTTGCAGCCCCAGGATTTTCGCAACAGCTCCCTCAGTTTACGCAGTATATGTATAATACTATTTCGATAAATCCTGCGTATGCGGGAAGTCGGGATGCCTTCTCTATCATCGCTTTGCACAGAAGTCAGTGGGCCGATTTTGAAGGTGCGCCAGTAACTCAAACCTTATCTATCAATTCTCCTTTGAGCAATGACAAGGTTGGTTTGGGACTGTCGGTCATTAATGACAATGCCGGGTACGAAAATTATACTTATGCCTACGGGGATTTCTCCTACCGATTGGATCTAAGTGAAGATGTTACTCTTCGTTTGGGACTAAAGGCCGGAGCAAGTTATTACAATCTTGAAGAATCATTGTTCAATGAACCAAGTGTTGCCGATGATCCCTTTTTCCGGGATCGACTGAACCGCTGGTCGCCAAATTTCGGAGTAGGTTTTTATCTATCTTCCCAGAACTGGTATATAGGAGCTTCAGCACCTAAACTGATCAATAATGATAACAACAAGTTCAGCGAATATCTCGCTCTTGAACAGGTTCATTATTATCTAACCGGTGGCTACGTCTTTGATTTGAGCGACAACGTAAAGCTCAGGCCTACCACTATTTTGAAAGCCACTAAAGGTGCACCACTTTCTTTAGATCTTACCGCCACAGCAATTTTCAATGAAAAATTCTACCTGGGCGCATCCTACAGAATAAATGATGCCATTGGAGCCTTCCTGGATGTGGAACTTTTTGATGGCTTCAGAGCCGGTTATGCCTACGAATATCCAATTTCTGATATTCGACCATACACCTCCGGATCTCATGAAGTATTACTGATCTACGAAATAAGGTTTAAAAACACCAGGTACAAATCACCTCGATTCTTCTAATATAAAGCCTGTTTATTATGAAAAAATTCTACTATCTAATCATATTTCTGCTTCTTTCCACCAGTATGGTGGAGGCCCAGAGTGGCAAACAGAAAAGAGCTGATAAACTTTACAACGAGTTTGCCTATCTAAAAGCAGCAGACCTATATAAAGAATTAATCGCCGACGATTATCATGTATCTGAAAACAGTAAAAAACTGGGAGATACTTATATGATGCTCAGAAGTCCGGAAAATGCCGTGCATTATTATGGAGATGTAATCAATGAAGAAAACCTCGACCCTGAATATTATTACCGATATGCCCAGGCACTCAGAGGTGTAAAAAGATACGACGAATCACGCCAGTGGCTTCAGAAATATCTCAATAGCGGGAAAGATTCTGAAGAAGTTGAGAAAATGATCGATAAAAAAGATTATAAGGCTAAGGTGACTTATACACTGCAACCTGCAAATTTCAATTCAGGTGTGAGCGATTTTGGCGTGTTTGTAAAAGGTGATAAAGTCTACTTTGTCTCTGCACGTGCCGATGCCAATGTTAAAGAAAAAACCTATAGTTGGAATGGTGAACCCTTCCTTGATGTATATGTCATGGATAAAAATACAGGTGAGATCAAACCTGTTCCCGGAGATATTAATACCAAATTGCACGATGGTCCTGTTACTATCTCTCCCGACGGAAAAACCATGTATTTCACCAGGAATAACTACATTAATAATAAAGAAGGGAAACCCAACAAAAATAATAAGCAAAAAACCAATAATCTGAAGATCTATTCGGCCACCCTGAACGGCAATGAATGGACAAATGTAAAAGAACTTCCATTTGATTCCAATGATTATTCGGTGGGTCATCCAACCCTCTCTCCCGACGGAAAAACACTTTATTTCACTTCAGATATGCCTGGAGGAATGGGTGGAACCGACATCTACAAAGTGAGCATTGAAGAAAACAACAGTTTTGGAACTCCTCAAAATCTTGGAGAGCCTGTAAACACTTCTCATGATGAAACCTTTCCTTATATGGATGCAGATGGTACCCTGTACTTTTCTTCAAATGGACATGCGGGATTGGGTTTATTCGATATTTTTAAAATTGATATGGAAAATGGAAATGAAGTGGAAAACCTTGGAGAGAGCATCAACAGCAATATGGATGATTTCGCCTATTTTCAGGTACCCGATTCAAAAGAAGGTTATGTTTCCAGTAACCGCGAAGGAGGGAGTGATAATATTTTCGTCTTCAATAAACTCAATCCGTTAGTTTTAAAAGGAACTGTTACCGATGCAGTTAATGACAAACCTGTCGCTGATGCCACGGTAAGAGTAATGAATGATGACAACGAACAAATCGCTTTTCTTCAAACCGATCCTTCCGGAAAATATCAAACTGAGATCACCCGTGGAATCGTTTATCCTATCGAGGCAAAACAAATAGAATATGAAACTTTTACAGGAAAAGTAGATGCTAAAAATGCAAATGATAAAGATGAAATAGTTTATAATATTCAGTTGAACCCAGTAAAAGATGTAGAATATTTAGCTGAAATCGATAATATTTACTTCGATTTTGATAAATCTAATATTCGTCCCGATGCGGCAAAAGAACTGGACAAATTGGTTGAGCTAATGAAAAATGAATATCCTGATCTAGTAATTGCCATTGGCTCACATGCCGATAGAAGAGGTACCGATGAATATAACCAGAAGTTATCTGAAAGACGGGCTAAATCTACTTACGATTATCTTGTTGCTCACGGCATTGATCCTTCAAGAATAAAAGATTATAAAGGTTACGGCGAGAGCAAACCTGCAATTGAGTGTGATCGCTGCACAGAAAAAGAATACCAGTTAAACAGAAGATCTATGTTCCATGTGGTTAAAATGGAATAATATCTAACTAACCGAATGAAAGAGGCGATTGATTTATTGAATTCCCCCTATTATCGCGGAATTTTCCGAAAACAATAAATCGATCCGCCTCTTTCTGTTATAAAAATCCTACTCTCGATATTCGGGGTTTTCAAAGTAAAAGTAAAAATCGACCCCAACAGATCGATGGAAAGAAAAAGGTTCAGCCTCTAGCCTGGACCTTTTTCGATATTCCGCTACTTCATTTTTTCCCTTTTTTGGCATAGTTACTGCTAATATTTAAGCGGCTACATTATTGTAGCTTAAAATTTGCTCCAAAAAAACCTGAAAATGAAGAAGATATTTGCATTACTTTCTCTTTTTGCGCTTTTTACTGCCTGCCAAAAAGAAGAGATTGAAAAAACTAATCTTAACGGCAGTAATAGCAGTAATACATCAACAGGAAATAATTTAGAAGAAAGCGTGGATTACCAGGTAAAGGATTTTGTCTGGACCGGCCTCAATAAGTTTTATTTGTATAAAGAGGATGTTTCAGAATTAACCGATAATTTCTTTTCTGATAATTCTGAAAGAAAGGACTTCTACGAATCCTACAACTCACCCGAAAATATGTTTAATGGCCTGCTGTCTAATAGTGATCAATTCAGTTTTATTATTGATGATTACAACAAGCTGGAAGAAATGTTCGACGGAATTAGCGGTTCTACTGGAATTAAATACGGATTTGGGAAAATAAGCGGTACCAACAATTATTTCGGCTTTATTGAATATATCCTTCCCGGAACTTCAGCTGAAAAAGCCGGGCTGGAAAGAGGTAGTGTTTTTACAGAAGTTAATGGACAAAAATTAACCAAAACCAATTTGCAGGACCTCCTGAGTTCATCGTCAATTACCATAAACGTGGGAAAGATTGTTGACGGAACAATTCAAATGACCAATCGGGAAGTGACGCTTACCGATACCCGATATACTGAGGATCCAATTTATATGGCAAAAACCTTTAAAGAAGGAAATCATACCATAGGTTATCTAATGTACAACAGCTTTATTGATAATTTTGATGAGGAACTAAATACTACCTTCGGAGATTTTAAAGCTCAGGGTGTTACAGACCTGGTTTTGGACCTGCGGTATAATGGAGGTGGATCTGTAGAAACTGCGATCGATCTTGCGAGTATGATCACCGGCCAGTTTGAAGATCAGGTTTTCATGAAGGAACAATGGAATAAAGATTTTCAGGAATATTTTGAGACTTACAAGCCCGCATCGATTATAAACCGTTTTGACACTGAAATCCGAACCGGGGAGAAAATAAATAGCCTTAATCTTGATAAAGTTTATGTATTGACTTCAAAAGGAACAGCTTCGGCAAGTGAGCTTGTAATAAATGGTCTTGAGCCGTATATTGATGTAATACAGATAGGTGATGCCACCCGCGGAAAATTTCAGGCTTCGGTTACGCTTTATGATAGTCCTGATTTTTTAAAGGAAAATTCCAATCTTAATTCGGAGCATACTTATGCCTTACAACCGCTTGTGTTTAAAAGCCTTAATGCTGACGGAAAAACAGATTATGCTGAAGGATTACAGCCGGATATTGAATATATTGAAGATCTGGAGAATATGGGAACTTTAGGAAACACTTCAGAACCTATGCTTCAACTGGCGATAAATGCCATTACGGGAGGTACCGCAAAAAGCAGGGCTTCTGTAATTAGAAATTCCAATAAAGAGAAGATCGAGATCATTGGCCAGGGTAATATGAATGAATTAAATTACCAGAGAATGTATATCAAAAAAGTACCCAGCATTCAATAAGGCTACAAAGATAAAAAGCTAAAAGGCCCACAATTCCGTAGTATCAGGATTGTGGGCTTTCTGCTTTATATTAGTTTACAGCCCAAAATATTTTCTACCAGCACCAGCAGGAGCAGGAGTTTAAGAATAGGTAAAACATTTAGTTTAAAATTATCTTTAAGGAATGTGAAGAAGTTCTAAATCTGATTACCAGAAATTTCCCGGCAGGGGTAAATCAAAACTTTAGCTTAAAATTAACCCCATAAAAAAAAGGGCCAGCCTCTAGCCTGGACCCTTTTCTTCGATTTGGGGGGAAAACAAAACTTGCGGTTTACTTTTTTATAAATATATTGGTGAAATAATTCTTTCCTTCAGCATCCTGCCTTACCGAAATTCCGAAATGGGTAAGGTTTCCTTCAATATTATGCCTGTGCTCGGCACTCTTTAACCATGCATTTACAACAGCATCAGCAGTACGATAGCCATAAGCAACATTTTCACTAACTGTTTTTGCTCCTAGTTCATTCATAAGATAAGAAGCACGCTGTGCAAAATTATCATGGCTCGGAGTTCCCTGATCGATCATATATTCATCGTGCATTTCAGCTTCAATAGAAATATCGTTTATAGACTGGAGCTCATTAAGACCTTTGGCCTTTCTGTAAACATTTATTTGTTCCAGAATATCCACTTCAATCTCAGAATAATCATAATTGATTTTTCTGGTGGCCACCTGGTCATAAGGTGTAACCTCGTCTTGAAGACTCTCTTTAGAACATGATGTAAGTAATATCGTACACATCATTAACATAAAACCTGTTAAAGTAATTTTTCTCATAGGTACACATGTTAGATTCAGGGAAGATAAAAGTACACATATATTCGATTAAATACATAGCTAGGCTAAAGAAATTCTAATTATCACCTATTTTTTAACATTTCTTGTAGGAATTTACGGCCGAATACTGGAAATCAGGTGTTTAGAAGCATAAAAATCATTGTGGTATTTCAACGGTAATTTCTTTACCGTCATCGGCTAAAACTACATTCTGGAAAATAGTTTGGGCTTCGTTTAGAAAGAGTTCAATATTTGAATAGCGGGTGGAATAATGGCCCAGGATCAGCAATTTAACTTCCGCTTCTTTAGCTATTGCTGCTGCCTGGCGGGCGGTAGAATGTTTAGTGGGAAAAGCCAGATCCTGTTGTTCCTCCAAAAAAGTAGATTCATGATAAAGAGCAGTGCAATTTTTAATTAAAGGTACAATGGAAGGGTCATAAACGGTATCGCTGCAGAAGGCGTAGGATTTTGGAGGCGGTGGATCGGCGGTTAGTACACGATTTGGAATTTTTTCCCCATCTTCTGAAATTACATCTTTTCCTTTTTTTATGCTTTTATAGAGGGAGACATCAATATTATATTTCACGGCTTCATTGATAAGCAATTTTCTGTCGCCGGGTTTCTCAGAGAAAAGGAAACCATTGGTGTAGATCCTGTGCTTTAACGGAATGGTTTTAACCTGTACCTTTTCATTTTCAAAAAGCAATTCAGGTTCCTTAGAAGATAATTCGTGAAAGATAAGCGGATAATTAGTCCAGGAATTGGCTAATTTCATCTGAAGGGTAATTACTTCCTTTATGCCCTTCGGTCCATAAATATGAAGTTCTTTTTCCCGGTTTAGCAGCCGAAAAGTGGAAATTAGGCCTACAAGCCCGAAAAAATGATCCCCGTGTAAGTGAGAAATAAAAATGTGCCTGATCTTGGAAAATTTTACTTTATTCTTCCTGAGTTGTACCTGGGTTCCTTCCCCGCAATCTATTAGAAAAAGATGATTCTTTATTTCAAGAACCTGAGAAGTAGGATTGGTAAAACTTCGGGGAGTAGCTGCATAACATCCAAGAACTGTAATTTTCATTCAAAGGTTTTTTTCAAAGGCTTGATCAGAAACCCAAATCTCTCTGTATTTCGTCCATTTGTATAAGGTCTTCGGCTTCCTGTAAAGTAGGGACCACAACCAGCTCTTCAGGTAAATCATCGATCCCCAGTGAATCATTTACAATTACAAAACTTTTATTCCTGTTTCGATGGGTGTCGGAAGCTTCTAAAAATCCAAGTAAATCCCGGGTATGCAGATTTTTATTCGCGGAAAGATCTATAACCACATTCTCACCCGAATAATCCTTCTCTTTTTGTGTCACTTCAGATATAAAACCGGTAAGATCTTCAGCCTCCTCCTTTTTAATAAGGAGAAAATTATCTTTTTCTGAACTTTTCATAGCAAAAATATTACTGCTAAAGTTAACAAAAAGTATTGGCTAAACGAAACTACTATTGTTTGATCTTAGAAGCAAGAAGGTAAATTACTGCCATTCTTACCGCCACTCCATTTTGAACCTGATCAAGAATAATGGCATTTTCTGCATCAGCGACATCGCTGGTAAGCTCCACTCCCCTGTTAATTGGTCCGGGGTGCATGATAATGATCTCTTTATTAAGAGATTCCAGAAGTTTTTTATTCAGGCCGAATTGCTTAACATACTCCCTTGTGCTGGGAAAATAGCTAATATCCATTCGTTCATTCTGAACCCTTAGCATATTGGCAACATCACACCATTCCAACGCTTCCCTGAAATTGGCAATAACCTTTACTCCCAGAGATTCAATATGTTTTGGCATAAGTGTCGCGGGGCCGCAAACCCTAACTTCAGCTCCCTGCATTTGCAGGGCAAAAATATTTGAAAGGGCCACCCTGCTATGCAGAATATCACCCACTATGACCACTTTTTTACCTTTTACCTCCCCCAGTCTTTCCCTTATCGAAAAAGAATCCAGAAGCGCCTGAGTAGGATGTTCATGGGCACCGTCTCCGGCATTGACAATACTGGCATTTACATGTTTAGAAAGAAAAATTCCGGCACCGGGATTTGGATGTCTCATCACCACCATATCTACTTTCATAGAAAGTATGTTATTGACGGTATCTATAAGCGTCTCCCCTTTTTTCACCGATGAAGACGCTGCCGAAAAATTGATCACATCTGCACTAAGCCTTTTTTCTGCGAGTTCAAAAGAAAGCCGCGTACGAGTACTGTTTTCAAAAAAAAGATTGGCAATGGTAATATCCCGCAGCGAAGGTACTTTTTTAATGGGCCGGTTAATGACTTCCTTAAAATGATCGGCTGTTTTAAAAATAAGATCAATATCCTCCTTCTTAAGATATTTGATCCCCAATAAGTGATTAACACTTAATTCGCTACTCATTTTTTTCTATTTTGGAATAAGATAAACTGCATCTTCACCATCATTTTCTTTCCAGCTTACCTTTACTTTTTCTTCATTGATAGCATCAACCTGCCGGCCATTGTAATCTGGCTGAATGGGTAAATGCCTGCTGAACCTTCTGTCTATAAGACTTAGCAATTCTATTTCTTTTGGCCGCCCAAATGATTGAATTGCCGTTAAAGCGGCCCTTATACTTCTGCCGGTATACAAAACATCATCTATAAAAACCACGCTTTTTTCCTCAACTATAAAATCAATACGGGTTTTGTTAGCCTCCAGGGGTTTCTCGCCCCGCCTGAAGTCATCCCTGTAAAAAGTAATATCCAGCTGGCCCGATTTAATATCGTGCAGCCCGTATTCTTCCTGTAATATCTTCAGAATTCTTTCGGCAAGAAAAACTCCTCGTGGTTGGATCCCAATAATTACCGTATTTTCAAAACTGGTATGTCTTTCAACCAGCTGACAAGCCAAACGATGAAGTATGATATTGATTTCGTTGGAGTCTAGCAGGACTTTACGGCTCATATGTCTTTTTGTGAGTTGAAACAAAAGTAAGGTTTTTTTTAATTTCAGCTTCTTCTGAAGCTTACCAAAATATGCTCAAAAAAGAAGAGTTTATGAACAGGTTTTTAAAAGCTGGGAATATTTATTTTTGTGAAAACTGACTTATGAATATTCAAAGCCTTCATAATACTTCAATCATTCAGCTGAAGAATTGTTTTAACGCTTCTTTTGCCAATTATGCAGTTCCTTTAAAGTTAACTGGCGAACAGTTACAGCAGAAATTCAAAAATGATAATGTTGATCTGCGGTTTTCTTCCGGGGTGTTCGAAAATGAAGAATTAAAAGGATTTGTTTTCAAAGCCATCGATATTCAAAATGGCGGCAAAATGTGTTATAACAGCGGCACCGGTGTGCTTCCTGAATTTCGCGGTCAGGGATTAACTTCTAAAATGTATGAATTTCTTCTTCCGAAATTGAAAAAAGAAGCTGTGAAAAGCTGTATTTTGGAAGTAATCGATTCTAATATTCCCGCTATAAAAACCTATGAGAAGATCGGATTTAAAAAAGTACGGGAATTGATAAGTTTTAAAGGAATTCCTCAAATAAAGTTACCTGGCCCGGAAGGTATTAAAGTACAGGAGTCTGTTTTTGATTTAAAAGGTTTAGAAAAATTGAAAGATTTTGAAGCTTCCTGGCAAAATTCCGGGGCTGCTATCGAGCGATCCAAAGAAAACCTTTCCTTTTTAAGCCTGAAAAAAAACGATGAGATATTAGGATTTGCAGTTTTTAATCCTATTAATGGTCGGATTTCCCAATTTGGCATTCACCAGGACCACCGCCGTAAAGGTCTTGGCAAATTCCTATTCAAAAAAATAAGTCAACACCTGCAGGGCCCGGTTACCATCATTAATGTTGATAGCGAGCATACCGCAAGTATTGACTTTTTACAAAATATACAGCTTGATCCATTTTTAACTCAGTACGAGATGAAAATGGACCTTTAGCTATTCCTTTTCTTTTACCAGCCTAAAACCGGTGTATTTAGCAGGAGTTTTATTTTCATTGCTATAGGGATCTACAAAATCATAGGCGCTGAAATCATAAACCTTCAATTCATCCCCATCTTTGTAATATTCTGCAACATTTCCTCCAATATCGAAAATTTGTTTTTCAGAGATTTTTACTGGCAGATGGCTTCCTACAGGCTGTATAAGACTTGATTTTAATTCAGCTGTTTTCTTCTTTAGATCGTCTACATCCAGCTGGTTGAGCTCGTATCCGGCCCAGTAATTTAAATTGTTCTGACCTTTAAAATTCTTTTTGGCCAGTTTGGAAAGCTTTTCTGCTTCTTTTTTATTCGGAAGTCGGTAATTCGAACCTGTGGTTTCATTTAACCAGTTCAAATAATTCCCGATTTCCTCCTTGCTCAAGCCTGTTACCGGCTCGTTTGCATGAAGCACATCCAGTTCTCCTCCCTTAAATTGTTGATATTGCGCATTGGTAACTTCAAAACGCCCGATCGAGATAGTATCTTTTCCCAGTGAAACCATTTCAGGAGTTAATTTCCCGTTTTTCAGGCTGCCGTAATAGCCATTTTCATTCATATTCTTTTGAATGATAAGTTGCGCTGCCAGCGGACTTTCTTCTTTAAAAGCCTCATTTTTATTTTCCTCTTTCTCAAACAGGTATTTATCAATCCA
Organism: Christiangramia fulva; assembly: GCF_003024155.1. Classification (NCBI taxonomy): domain Bacteria; kingdom Pseudomonadati; phylum Bacteroidota; class Flavobacteriia; order Flavobacteriales; family Flavobacteriaceae; genus Christiangramia; species Christiangramia fulva. The sequence continues at coordinate 2,943,978 of NZ_CP028136.1, read as the reverse complement.
TGCGATCTCCTCTTTCATTTTCCGAAGCTGATGCGTCACTTTCTGCAATCCGTGTGGCTGTCCCGGAAACCATAAAAATTTCACCGGAGCCTGTCCTACCTGTTGTAAACCTCGATAGTATTCCCATCCCTGGTCACGTGGTACCGCACGATCTTCACTTCCGTGGAAAATGATTGTTGGAGTTTTAATTTTTTCGATCTCAAAAATCGGAGAATTTTCAACATACCATTGGTTATAGGTTTTTCCATTGGTATCATCCCAGGGAGCGCCGCCCATGTAACTCTGGTCAAAAGTAACCCCGAACTGGCAGGTCCCGTAATCGGAGGTCCAGTTAACGTCTCCTGCCCCCGGTGCCGCTACCTTGAACATATCAGGATACTGCAGCGTCATCCAGGTGGTAAGAATAGCGCCGTTTGACCAGCCTTTAATCCCCAGTTTATCCATGTCTATCATCCCCTTTTCGTTGAGAAAATCAATTCCTTTTTTAATGTCTTCCTGGTCGAGGATATAATAATTTCCGTTTTTAATAGATTCGATAAATTCGAGGCTATGAGATCCCGAACCGTGATAATTTGGCTTTAGCACAAAAGCGCCTTTATCGGTATAGATCTGCGGGAAATATGCCCAACTTTCTGACCATGAATCCTGGTCTACTCCTGTTGGCCCTCCATGAATTGAAACAATCAGCGGATATTTCTGATCTTTTTTATAGTTCTTCGGATAAAATAATATTCCGCTGATAGAATCATTGTTTGCGCCTTTCCAGTAAATAACTTCAGATTTTGCTATTGGCTTTTTCTTCAATTTATCATTCAGGGAAACAAATTCTTTAGTATTCTCAAGACCTACATTCCTACGGCCTTTTTTTAGATCGGTCACATAATATTCAGGTAATTTGGAAGCGGTGGAATAGGTATAAAGAAGTTTTTGTCCGTTTTCACCCATTTCGAGCAATTCAACATGTTTTGCCTTTTCGCCAAGGTCGAATTCACGCATTTTCCAGCTATCACCATCTTTTATATAAGCCGCGACCTTTTTTAAAGCGCCATTAGCCAATTGTGCGATCACATCGTCCCCCGAGATCATATAATTATATTCCAGGCCATTCTCCCAGTGAAGATCAACTTTTTTGTAATTATTAGAGGAAAGATCATAATAGTACAATTCTGAAATTCCGGCTCCCTCCCATTCCGGATTAGAAGATTTAGTAGCCAGGAAGAAAAATCCGTTAGAATTGGCTGTGAATTTGAAATTCCCCGGCGACTGAAGCCCTTTCAGAATTTGAGTTTCTTCGCCTGTAGAAAGATTTTTCAGAAAATAGGTAGGCTTAGGATTGCCGTCCACGCCAAAATCAGGACTCAGGGTGAGACGATAAATAAGATATTTGCCATCACGCGAAACTTCATAATCCGAAACCCTGTAATCATTATTGGTGATCCTTTTTATTTCCTCAGAATCAAGGTCATAAGAGTAGATCCTTTTAGGGTTCCAGTGCAGTGTATCTTCGATTATCTGCGTATTGTCCTTTTCATTTTTAATATCATAAAGACTTTTTCCTTCCGAAGAAACAAAGAAAAGGGTATGCTCATCTTTCCATTTAAAGTCACTGATGTCATTCTCAAATTCATGGACCTCTTCAGGTTCACCTCCGTAAAGGCTCAGCTTCCAAAGCTTTTTGCCTTCATCTCTTGAAGATGTGAAATAAATATTTTCATTGTTTTTTCCGAAAAGAGCATTTCCTTCGCTTTCCTTTCCGCGGGTTAGCTGAACGGTTCTGAATTTATCTTTTTTATCTTTATCGAGATACGTAAGATAAAGGTGATTTACAAATTTGTCTTCTTTTTCAAGAGATTCCTTTTTAGACCAGATCACCATTTTCGAGTCGTGAGAAAATAGCGGATTCCCTACATATTGGGTATTAATAATTTCTTTAGGTTCCCATTTTTGATCCTCCTGGGCATTTATTGAAGAAATCAAAAGCAGCCCTAAAAGGCAGAGTAAAGTTTTTTTCATAAGTGTATTCAGATTTTTTATAAATATAATAATATTGATGTTTAAGAAGCTAATTCCTTAACAAATTCAAGTGATTCAAGACATTTCCGGAAAGATTTTAAAAATTTACAAGGCTTTTAAACAATAAAAATAGTCACTTAAATATTTAGTAATTTTAAGGCGATCAATTCTTTAGCCTGACGTTCTTTACTTTTTTTTAATCACCTACAAAATGGATTTGAAAATTTTTGAGGTGTAATATTTATATATTTTATTTTTTTCTGAAGCTTTTCCTATGAAAAATATCCTCAGCTACTTTTTATTATTCTGCATTACAATTTGTAACGCCCAGAATTCCCCTTCATTTGAAGAGCTCCTGAAAGATGTATCTTCTATTGAAGGAAAGCAGGAGTATCTGAAATCCCCGTTCGTAACCGCCGGCAGAAGAACTTATATGGTAGGTTTCCAGGATGGATCGTTTCCCGAGATCGGCTGGCATATAAAAGGTGAAATGGGAGGCGTTTGGAATCATCCTATTAAATTATTTGATGGTTTTGCAGCTGAAATAATTTCGGAAAAAGATACAATCAGGCTGGATAAAGCCGACTCTTTTACAAATTATCCAATAGCCAGTAAGCAGAACTATAAATTTCCCGAAAAAGAAATTGAGGTAGAAAGATGGCAGTTCATACCCGATGAAAACCAGGGCTTTGTATTTCAGTATATCATTCACAATTACTCGAAAAAGGCAAAAAAACTTCATTTCAATTTAAAAGGATTTTCAGACCTGCGTCCTACCTGGCTCGGCGAACGAACGAATATGAACGACGGCCCGGACAAGGCAAATTTTAATACCAAAACGAACTATGTAGTTTTTCGAGATAGCCTAAATCCCTGGTTTGCCACGATGGGCAGTGATCAGAAACCTCGAGCTTACAAAGAAATTTCTTCGGCTTACGGGGGAAAAGGAACCGGATTTTTGCTTGATTTTGAGATCGAAATTCCTGCGAATCAGTCTGAAAAAATTAATTTTTTTGGCTCAGGATCCTACAAATCGGTGGCAGAAGCAAGTGAAAATTACCGTGATATCCGGAAAAATTTAATACAGGAAATTCTATCTAAAAAGGAGAAATATCAGGGATTAGCCGCACGTTCAAAACTGACAATACCCGATAAAAAAATCCAGCAGTTATTTGAGTGGCTCAAATACAATTCAGAATGGCTGGTCCAGGAAGTTCCGGAAATCGGTACGGGAATTACCGCGGGAATACCCGATTATCCATGGTGGTTTGGGGTAGATAGCGAATATGCGCTGAAAGGCTACATGGCCGTGGGTCAGGAAGAAGCCGTAAATAAAACAATCAGGCTGCTGGACAGCGTTTCTATGGCCGTAAATGGCAATGGCCGAATCATTCACGAAATGTCCACTAACGGAGCAGTATTCAATAAAGGGAATATCAATGAAACCCCGCAATTCGCCTCGCTGATCTGGGAAATTTATAAATGGAATGGTGACAAACACTTCCTTCAGAAATATTTCCCCACCATCAAAAAAGGCCTGGAATGGCTCCTGCAAGAAAATGATAAAAATGGCAATCTCTTTCCCGATGGCTTCGGAATGATGGAAATTCACGGCCTTGACAGCGAGATGATCGATGTGGCAGCCTATACGCAGCGCGCTTTTGCCGATGCCGCGAAAATTGCTGCAGAACTTGAGCAGGATTCTTTGAAAACTGAATATTCTCAACTGGCGGAAACTCTCAGGAAAAAGATCAATTCTCAATTCTGGAGTGAGGAATTCAATTCCTATGCCGATTTTATAGGAACCGATGAACAGGCATTGAAGCTAATTGATGATGCTATTGTTCGCGCCGACACGCTGAACAAACCATGGTCGGTTAAAGAACTGCGACAAATCAAAAAATATATTCAGGAAAATCCTTCCAGTGAACCTCGGCCTTTTGTATTACATCATAATTGGGTAGTGAATACCCCGATGGAAATGAAAATTGCCGATTCCGCCAAGGCAATAAAAGCACTCAAAACTGCCGAAATTTATACCAATCCGTTTGGTGTTTTTGTGACCGGTATAGACCGGGATGAATCTTCAGAAAATGGAGATGGAAGTTTTAAAGGCAGCAAAAGTTTCTCCTACACCGGTGCGGTGATGACGCTGCCTACCGGCGTACAGGCGGTCGCCGAGAATAATTATGGCCATCCCGACAAAGCACTGGAATATCTTAAAAAAATGAGCCGCTCCTTCAGTTATGCCTTTCCCGGCAGTATGTATGAAGTTTCACCCGATTATGGAATGATCACCCAGGCCTGGACGATCTACAGTTTCGCTATTCCCATTATTCAGCAGTTTTTTGGCATTCAGCCGATGGCTTCTGAAAAAACGATCAGCATCCGGCCACAGATGCCTTTAGAATGGGAAAATGCTTCCCTGGAAAATGTCAAGGTAGCCGGTAATTCTGTTTCGGTAATTTATTCAAAAGAAAATGGACAGCTTTCTTTAAAAATTGTTCAAACTCAGCCTGATTGGAAATTGAAGATCATTCTTCCAAAAGGATATTATGAGGTGAAAGGAAATCTGATTTCCGAAGAAAAAAATAAGAATATGACTTTTCAAATGAGCGGGAAAGAAATAGAAATCAAAGAAAAGCTTTAATACTTCCCAAAATTGCTTAAAAAAACAGGAGAAACCGTAACAAAAATTTCGGTTAAGCGTCTTTCTATTAAACACTCAACAACTATCAAAGTTTTACAAATGAAAAAACTGTTTTTAGCTATATTTTTTCTTAGTCTTGGATATATAGCGAAAGCTGAAGAAAAACAAATCACCACCTCAGACGGGGTAGATCTTTATGTGAAAGTTGAAGGAAAAGGCATTCCCTGCCTTTATATTCATGGCGGCCCCGGCTCCGGCAGCTATTGGTTCGAAAAATTCTTCGGTGATTTTATGGAAGATCATTTTACCGTGATCTATTTAGATCAGCGCGGGGTGGGCAGATCAGGCAGTCCGGAAAACGGTGATTACAGCATGGAGCGAATGGCCAAAGATTTTGAAGAAGTTAGAAAGGCCCTTGGTTATGACCAGTGGCTTACCCTTGGCCACTCTTTTGGCGGAATCCTTCAAATGGGCTACGCAGAATTATATCCTCAAGCTCAGAAGGGAATGATGATGATCGACTGTACTTTATACCTAAACGATAGCTTCTGCCAAAGCTGGGCGCCAAAAGCCTCTGAATTCCTGGGAGAAAAATACGTGGGCTGCGAAAATGATACACTTCCACTATTGGAAAGAATGGGAGACCTGGGAAATCGCCTTCGGGAAAAAGATCTTTTCTGGAAAATGGCCTACACTAAAAAAGAAAGCCAGGCAATTATGGATTCCACTTACCTGAAATTCGAGAAATGGAACTATGATTTCGGAAATGCTGCTCTTTCTCTGGATGATTACTGGAAGAATTATTTACCTGATACTAAAAATATCGAAATCCCGGTTCTATTCTTCCATGGAGCTCAGGATTTTATGGTAGGCCCCGATCATTATAAAAAAGTGCAATTTCCCCATATGCTATCTGTCGAATTTAATGGAGGTCATATCCCTTTCCAGGAAAATAAAGAAGATCTAAAAAAAGCCATTTTGGCTTATGTTCAGAAATTCCATTTTCAGGTATAAGAGTTAATCCCCTTATTAAGACAAAAAGCCTCCCAAACGTGGAGGTTTTTATTTTATAAAATATCAGGAAAATATTTCTTCTTTATAATTTGGGTATCATACCATAATCCTTAATTATATTTAATTAAACAATTCTTAAATAAAAAATACATTTTATTAAATTATTTTTAATAAAAACCCTCAAACACATATTTTTATATATATTTATTTAAATAAAAGCTGACCCAACCAGTTTTTTTTGATTAAAATAATGGTTTATAAAGGAAATTTATTTTTAAAATTACCTTTTTTTGAATCCCCAATCTGATAATAGTCAAAAATGATTATTACAAATTATGATTAAAGCTTAACCTATTTGTTATGGCTATACTTAAATTATATGTTATCGATGATGATGAAATCTTTCATTTCATGATAAAAAAAACTCTTTCATCATTAAACCAGGATTTACAGCTTGAAACATATAACAACGGCAAAAAAGCACTAAAGGCCCTTGAAAAAGATTGTCTCAATGAAAATACCCCAGATATCATCCTGCTGGATATAAATATGCCCATTATGGATGGGTGGGAGTTTTTAAAGATTTATGAACGCTTCAGTTCTAAGATTAAGAATGACATCTTCATTTATTTAATATCTTCTTCCAAAGATCCCGAGGATATTCACAAAGCCCAGGAAATCATGCACCTTGCAGGATATATCACCAAACCAATTAATAAGGAAGAATTAACCACAATCCTTAAAAAAACTCCAAAAGACTATTGGATGGTTTCTACCGCATAACGAAATTCACAGAAGCAAATTCAATTAAGACTATACCTAAATAATCTAAAACTACTTTAAGGATTAAAAAACCTTAAGGCTGAAAAAATTTAAGAACATTGTTGAAAAATACCCCCCAAAATGCATTTTATCAACTGATAAGTGAAGACATTTCAGCTTTTTATTTTCTTCAGGAAAATGCAAAAGACGGCATGTTTATCTATGACCCTGACGCTCCTGATAATCTGCAAATAGACCCTAAATTAAGCAAAACATTAGGCCTTGATTTTAATGAATTAACCAGGATCCGGAACTGGCAAAATCTTCTGACAAAGGAGGGTTTAGATAAGTTAAATTCTCTGATTGACTCAAAAAATCAGGAAATTAATAAGATGGAATTTCCGCTAAGGTTCAAACGTACCGATGGCACTGCTATTTCAATGATATGTCGTTTTAAAACTATCAGTGGAGAAGTTGGCAATCTTAAACTAATTGCTGCTCTAAAGAAAGTTAATAATAACGAGGTCGATTCAAATCCTGAACTGGTGAGATACCGCCATATCATTGAAGGGACAAATATTGGTTTATGGGAATGGAATATTCAAACCGGAGAAATGATTTTCCATGAACAGTGGGCTAAAGTTTTGGGTTACTGTCTGGCAGATTTAATGCCTACTACCACTGAAACATGGAAGGTACTCACCCATCCGGAAGATAACCTCAAAAGAAAGAAACTTTTACAAGAGCATTTTGCCGGAGCAAAGCCGTTTTATGAATGCGAATTACGAATGAAGCATAAAAATGGCCAGTGGATTTGGGTTGAAGATAAAGGAAAAGTAGTTTCCTGGACCGATGATGGACAACCGGAATGGATGACAGGATTTCACGAGGAGATTACCGAAACAAAGCAAAGACTTCATCTTAAAAAAACCTTTATAGACAATGCTCCTAGTTCTATTGCCATGTTTAATAAAAATATGAACTATATCGCAACCTCTCTTCAATGGGTTAAAAATTATGGCTTAGAAAAACTGGACGTGATTGGAAAAAACCATTATGAAATCTTTCCAGATCTCGATCAAAAATGGAAAGATATATTTCAAAAAAGTCTGAATGGAGAAATACTTAAAAAGGAAGCAGATCTTTTAACTTTAAAAGACGGCAGCAAAATATGGATTAACTGGGAAGTAAGGCCCTGGTATACCAGAGAGGAAGAAATAGCAGGTATTATTGTACGTACTGCGAATATTAGCCACATTAAAAAACTCGAACAGGTAGCAGAAGAAAAACAGATTTTTTTAGAAACGATTTTAGAGAGCATCGATGTTGGTATAATTTCCTGTGATGCAGAAGCAAAACTTACGATTTTCAATAATACGCTTCGCGATTGGTATGGAATTCCTGAAAGAGATATTCCTCAGTCGGAATATTCAAAATACTACGGACTTTATAAAGAAGATGGAATCACCCCGTTAAAGACAGAAGAAATTCCCCTGATTAAAGCTCTTCAAAATAAAACTGTAAAGAATGAGGTGGTGGTCATTAAACCCAGGAACAGTTCAGATAAAATTGTTTCGGTAACAGGTTCCCAGTTAAAAGATGATTCAGGAAATATAAAAGGTGCTGTAGTTGCGATACATGATATAACCGAACGTAAAAAAGTAGAAGAAAAGTTAATAGAAACCATAGCGAAAATGGAAGCCGTTCTCAATGCAACCACAAGCACAATGCTTATTGGTACGGACGTAAATGGTATTATTACATTCTTTAACAAAGGAGCGGAAAAACTACTGGGCTATAAAAAAGAAGAGGTTGTGAATATAATGAAACCAGAGGTTTTTCATCATAAAGAAGAATTACTGGAATTAGGCAGGAATTTATCACCAAATTCCAAGCCTCTTAAAGGCTTTGAAATATTTAAGGAACTGGTTCAAAGAGAACAGTCGGTTCGGGAATGGAACATGATTAAGAAAGATGATACCCGGTTTCCGGTACATTTAGTTATAACTTCTATAAAAGAAAAGGGTGGAATTGTAGGTTATTTAGGTGTTGGGATAGATATAAGCGAATTTAAAAAAGCTGAAAAAGAACTAAAGTCTATTGTGAAGATCACTAAAAATCAAAATGAACGCTTAAAGAATTTTGCACATATTGTTTCTCATAACCTAAGGTCCCATTCTGGAAATATTGAGATGCTTCTTCAATTATATCTTGAAGAAAACCCAGATGCTGCGAAGGATAGCATGATGATTCACCTAAATAAAGCAAGTGACAATTTAAATGAAACGATTGCTCATTTAAATGAAGTGGTAGTAATGAATACCAGTATCAAAGAAAGTCTCACTGAATTGAAACTTTCACAATACGTGAATCATGCAATTGAGAATAATAAAATTTTAGCTGAAAAAAATTCTATTAAAATTGAAAATAAAGTACCAAAAAATTTAAAAATCCTTGGAATACCGGCTTATCTGGACAGCATCCTGCTGAATCTTATTTCCAACTCTATTAAATACAGTTCACCAAAAAGGGCCGGTTTTATACAAATTCGAGCTACCCGGCTACCAGATTTTGTTCTCCTTGAAATTGAAGATAACGGACTGGGAATTGACCTTAAAAAATACAGAAGAAAACTCTTCGGAATGTATAAAACCTTTCACAGTAAAAAAGATGCACGAGGCATTGGACTTTTTATCACAAAAAATCAAATCGAAGCCATGGGAGGAAAAATAGATGTGGAAAGTAAATTAAACAAGGGTACCACCTTTAAAATTTATTTTAGAAATGAAAAAAATTGACCTTGCCTGTATTATTGATGACGATCCTGTTTTTGTGTTCGGAGCTCAGAAAATAATGGAACTCGGGAATATTTGCAAAAACTTTATGATTTTCTCTGATGGTGAGGAAGCTTTAAATGGTCTTAAAGCTATTATTTCTTCAAAAGAAGTACTTCCCGATTTCATTCTTCTTGATCTCAATATGTCAAAAATGGATGGCTGGGAGTTTTTAGATGAGTTCATAAAAATTCCCATTCATAATCAAATAACAATTTTTATTACTACCGGATCAACAGATCCAATTGATATTGCCAAAGCTAAAACTTATACTCAGGTAAGTAATTATATGGTAAAACCAATTAGTATAAAAAGCTTAAAAGAAAGAATCCTCAAAACAGATAATTAAAACTTCCTATAAAAGAATAAAGAAGATTTGAAAAAGGCCATTTTGGCTTATTGCCAGAAATTCCATTTTCAGGTATAGCCAAAATATACTTAATTAAAAAAGGCTGTTTGAAAATTTTTTTAAACAGCCTTTTATTTTAAAGAGACATTGCTTTTCCGTTCCCTAATTCTGAAACAGGTCCACAAGGAATATATTCTCCTGGAATGGGATCATACCACATCACGTTTTCTCCAATCTCTTCACTGTTTTTCCAGGCCCAGATCCCCAGCTCCCTTACCGTGGTGAGATAGGCAAAAGCGCCGGCATCGGGATCTATATGCATTTTAGATTGCTGCTTTTGCGCATCCTGGGTTTCAGTATTCTTTTTGATATACTGATCCTGCTCTGCAGGTGTAGCTTTCAAATATTTTTCAATTATCTGGTCAAATTCTTCATCAGATCCTTCGTTGTTACTTTTATTGAACTTGTTCTGGAAAGCTTCAGCAAAAGCATCTGCAGATTGTTTGAATTTATCCCGTCGGTCTAAATCAGCAACCTCATCCATATAAGAATCTATAAACTGTGCGATATTAAGATCAGAGGCTCCCGGTGTTTCGGTTTTTGGAATAATCACATCGAGTATTCTCTTTAGAGCAAAACCCTGCCCGGCAGTTAAAAATACCGGTTGCCAGTCATATTCAGGTTCATTTTTGCAACTTTGAAGTAAACTTAGAGTGGTAGGGCCTACTACAAGCATTCCTGCACCCAATCCTAAGTTTTTTAATGCTTCTCTCCTGTTCATAATTCTTTAATTAAGCGTTAGATTTTTTAAAGTTCTTTGATGCATGGTCTGCCGCGCGTGCGGTAAGAGCCATATAGGTCAGCGACGGATTAACACATGACGAAGAAGTCATACAGGCACCGTCGGTCACATAAACGTTTGGAACAGCATGTAGCTGGTTATTACCATTGAGAACAGAAGTTTTTGGATCTCTTCCCATTCTCGCGGTTCCCATCTCATGGATCCCAAGTCCGGGCGCTCCTAACTGATCATAAGAAGTGATATCTTTAAATCCTCCTTTTTCGAGCATGGCTACGGCCTGTTCGCGCATATCCTTTCTCATCTTCAGCTCATTTTCCTTGAACTCAGCATCGAAGGTGATGGTTGGTAATCCCCAATCATCCAGTTTATCATAGTCCAGGGTCATTTTATTTTCATGATGTGGAAGTGTTTCTCCAAATGCAATAAGACCCATAGTCCAGCCACCCGGTTCGGTAAGTTTTTCCTTAAGTTCTTTTCCATAACCTAATTCAGCAATGGTATCAGACCAGTTTCCACGACTTGCTCCACCCTGGTAACCATATCCTCTGATAAAATCAAGATTATCATTATTGCCGGGAAGATTTCGGAAACGAGGAAGATAGATGCCATTAGGTTTTCTTCCTTTATAATAGGAATCCTGGAAACCATCATATTTACCAGATGCACCTACGCGGAAATGATGATCCATAATATTATGGCCAAGTTCCCCGCTATCATTCCCCAATCCGTCGGGAAAACGATCAGATTTAGACTGCATCAAAATGCTTGTAGAAGCCATTGAAGAGGCACAAAGGAAAATCACATTGGCATAATATTCAAATTCTTCTTTAGTTTCAGTATCAATAACTTTTACACCTTTAGCCCTTTTGGTATCAGGATCATAAATAACCTCTGATACAATAGAGTAAGGACGAAGATCCATATTTCCAGTCTCACTTGCCGCAGGTAAGGTGGAAGCATTACTGCTAAAATAGCCTCCATAAGGACAACCTCTAATACACCTGTTTCTAAACTGGCATTTGGTTCTACCTTCAAATTTCTTATCTCCGGTTATATGAGCCACTCTTCCTGAAGTCATTACACGACCATTAAAATTATCGGCAATGCTTCCACGCAAATAGTCTTCTACACAATTCAGCTCCATGGGAGGCAGAAAATTTCCATCAGGCAATTGGCTTAGTCCTAATTTCTCACCACAAACACCAATAAAAGATTCTACTTTGCTATACCATGGCTCAATATCCTTATAGCGTATTGGCCAGTCTACAGCGATTCCATCCCTTTTATTCGCGGTAAAATCGAGATCGCTCCAGCGATAACTATGCCTTCCCCACATGATAGAACGTCCTCCTACATGATATCCACGCATCCAGTCAAAGCGTTTTTCTTCATTATATGGATGTTTGATATCATCTACAAACCAGTGACTACTGGGTGCAGTGATGGTATAACCTGTTCTGGCCTGCTTATATTTTCTTTTAACTTCTTCCCTAGGAAGTTGTCCTTTATATTTATAATCCCACGGATCATCATTCATAGTAGGGTAGTCTTTGACATGCTCTACCATTCGCCCTCTTTCAAGAACAAGAGTTTTAAACCCTTTCTCGCATAATTCCTTAGCAGCCCAGCCTCCGCTGATACCGGTTCCAACAACTATGGCGTCATAATTGTCTTTTTCATAATAATTGCTCACAATAATTTATTTTATAGATGAAAATACAGTTCGAAGTATGTCAAATATATAAATTTATGGTTATAATTTTACATTCTTGAAAAAAAGGCTACATTTAAAATTCATTAATTTTCGCAGTAATAGTAACCAATCACCTAATCTTAAAAATGAAATTTATTTCTGGAAAAACAACTTTAACACTGATAGTCAGTGTTTTATTTTTGAATTTTTCTTTGATCTCCTGTAAAGACAACAGGGAAGAAAAAAATTCAAAAAAAATTGAAAAAATAAGCTCAAATTCAGAAGATTCGCTTTTTTTTAAAATTTCCCTGGCCGAATGGTCTCTTCATGAACCCATTCAATCTGGAGAAATGGATCCCATGGACTTTGCCAAAAAAGCCAATGAGATGGGTTTTCCTGCCATTGAATATGTCACCAGTTTTTATGCCGGCAGAATTAAAGAAGCTGAAGACCCTAAAGCCGAAATGCAACAGGTTCTGGATACCCTCCTTGCAAATAGCAAAAAATATAATGTAAGAAACTGGTTGATGATGGTTGATGATGAAGGTGATCTTGCCGTACAGGATTCTGTGGTGAGAAACAAAGCGGTTGAAAATCATAAAAAATGGGTAGATGCGGCGAATTTCCTGGGATGCAGTGCCATTCGCGTAAATCTTTTTGGAGGCGACGAGCCGCAGGTTTGGAAAAATGCTTCTGCAGATGCCCTTAAAAAACTCTCTACCTATGCCAAAGATAAAAACATCAATATTTTGGTTGAAAACCATGGTTATTTATCTTCCAACGCCGATTTACTTGCTGAAGTTATGGAAAAGGTAAATATGGAGAATTGTGGAACGCTACCCGATTTTGGAAATTTCTGTTTAAAAAGAAAAGATAATGCCCGTTGGGATGCCGAATGTATTGAAGAATATCCGCGCTATGAAGGTGTTCGAAAAATGATGCCCTATGCCAAAGCAGTGAGTGCCAAATCTTATAGTTTCAATGATGAAGGCTGGGAAGAACTCATAGATTATAAAAAAATGCTTCAAATAATTAAAAATGCGGGTTATGATGATTATATAGGGATCGAATACGAAGGAACCGGTCTCACTCCCGAAGAAGGGATCATGAAAACCAAAAATGTATTAATTAAAGCCGCCAATCAATTAAATTAACCTTTACTACCAATGAAAAAATTAGTTAGATTTCAGCTTTCCCTAATGATGTTTCTAGAATTCTTTATCTGGGGGGGCTGGTTCGTAACCCTCGGGACCTTTCTTGATTACAATTTAGAGGCATCAGGAGCACAAATCGCCACCGCTTTTTCAACCCAATCATGGGGTGCCATTATCGCTCCTTTTATTATAGGCCTTATTGCCGATCGTTTTTTTAATGCCGAAAGAATCCTCGGGGTGCTTCATTTAATAGGAGCAGTTCTTATGTATTTAATGTATACAAGTACCGATTTTGGGGCATTTTACCCATTGGTACTCGGATATATGATCGCTTATATGCCTACGCTCGCCCTGGTAAATTCGGTGAGCTTCAACCAAATGGATGATCCCGCGAAAGAATTCTCTTTTATCCGCGTATTTGGTACCATAGGATGGATTGTCGCCGGACTCGTGATCAGCTACATTTTCTTTTGGGATTCTCCCGGAGCACGGGAAGATGGAATGCTGAAATATACATTCCTTATGGTAGGTATTGCTTCGGCTTTTCTTGGCCTTTTTAGCTTTACACTGCCCAAAACACCTCCGAAAGTCGATCGTTCTAAAAAAGTTAGTATCTCAGAAACGCTGGGCCTTGATGCTTTAAGTCTATTAAAAGAAAAGAATTTTCTCGTTTTCTTCCTGGCCTCTATTTTAATTTGTATTCCACTTGCCTTTTATTACCAGAATGCGAACCTTTTCCTTTCAGAAATAGGTGTGGAAAATCCAACAGGACTTATGACCATTGGCCAGGCTTCTGAAGTATTATTTATGTTGCTCCTTCCCTTTTTCTTTAAACGCTTCGGCTTTAAATTAACAATTATCGCAGGTATGCTGGCATGGACGGTTCGATATCTTTTATTCGCTTTTGGAGATACCGGAGAACTTATTTTTATGCTTATTATCGGTATAGCCCTGCACGGGCTTTGCTATGACTTTTTCTTTGTTGCCGGACAAATTTATACCGACTTCAAAGCCGGGGAAAAATTTAAAAGTTCAGCCCAGGGACTTATCACTTTAGCCACCTACGGTGTTGGAATGCTGATTGGTTTTTATGTAGCCGGGCTTATTAGTGATATTAACCTTCTGGGAGAGAAACTCCATAATTGGAAATCGATCTGGATTTTCCCTTCAGCTTTCGCTTTTGGAGTAATGATACTTTTTGCCCTGTTTTTTAGAGATGAGAAAATTGACAAAAAGAATATTGAAATTTAAAATCCTTTATTTATGAGTAAAATAAAACTTGGAATTCTTGGTGGCGGGGAAGATTCCCTTATAGGTATTCTTCACAGAGTGGCTGCTTCCATGTTTGACAGGTATGAAATTGTTGGCGGAGTATTTGATATTGAACATGCCAGGAGCTTGTCTTTTGGAGAAAAACTCCAGCTGGATTCCAAAAGAATATATCGTGATCTTGACCATTTGATCAAAGAAGAAGCCCAACTCCCTGAAAATGAGAGAATGCAGGTAATTTCAGTTCTTACACCTAATTTTCTTCATTTTCCCATGGCCAAACAGCTTCTGGAGAATGGCTACAATGTAATTTGCGAAAAACCTCTCACCACGACTTATGAAGAAGCAAAAATTCTTCAGAAGACGCAGGAGAAATCAGGAAGTATTTTCGGCGTTACCTATACTTATACAGGATATCCCATGGTACGCCAAATGAAGACCATGATCTCTAATGGAGAAATAGGGGAAATACAAAAAGTAGATGTGCAGTATTACCAGGGATGGATCAATCCGCTGATACATGATAAAGAAAAAAGATCCAATACGTGGCGATTAGATCCTGAAAAATCGGGTATTAGCTGCTGTATTGGAGATATTGGTACACACGCTTTCAATATGGCCGAATATGTTACCGGCATGCGAATTAGTTCAATTCTTGCCGATCTTAATTACCTCTACGAAGACAATCCTATGGATATTGACGGCACGGTACTTCTGCGTTTTTCAGAAAAAGTAAAAGGTGTGATCCGCGCCAGCCAGATCGCCACCGGAGAAGAAAATAATTTTACGGTTAAGATCTACGGAAATAAGGGCGCGTTAAAATGGGAACAGGAAAATCCCAATTACCTGTATCTTTTAAAGGAAGATCAGCCTTTACAGGTCTTAAAACCGGGTCATAGCTATAATAGTGATTTTTCGCTTGAAGGCACAAAGCTTCCTCCGGGACATCCTGAAGGCATCTTCGATTCCATGGGAAATATTTACCTTGGAATTGCCAATGCCATAGAGAAGAATACGAAATTTGAGGGAGCCTTCCCTCCTCTGGCCGAAGGATTACGCGGAATGAGCTTTATTGAAAAAACCGTTGCCTCTCATAAAAAAGGAAATGTTTGGATAAAAATGAACGACAAATAAATAAAAAAGTACAAATGAAAACGATAAAAGGACCTGCAGTTTTTTTAGCGCAGTTCATGGATGACAAAGAACCTTTTAATTCACTGGAAGGCTTATGCAAATGGGCTTCAGAATTGGGCTATAAAGGAATACAGATCCCCACCTGGGAAACCAGGTTGATCGACCTTAAAAAAGCTGCTGAGAGTAAAACCTATTCTGAAGAATTAAAAGGAAAAGTTGAATCATACGGACTTGAGATCACCGAGCTTAGTTCCCATTTACAGGGACAACTGGTCGCGGTGCATCCTGCTTATGATATTATGTTCGATAATTTTGCGCCAGACGAGTATAAAAATAATCCGAAGGAGCGCACCAAATGGGCGGTACAGCAACTAAAATATGCAGCCAAAGCCAGTAGAAACCTTGGATTGGACGTGCATGGAACTTTTAGTGGAGCTCTGCTCTGGCATACAGCCCATCCATGGCCCCAACGACCTGACGGCCTCCTGGAATTAGGATTTAAAGAACTGGCCGATCGCTGGATACCTATTTTAAATGAATTCGATGAGTGGGGAGTAGATGTATGTTATGAAATCCACCCGGGGGAAGACCTTCATGACGGGGTGACCTTTGAGAGATTCCTTGACGCTACCAACCATCATAAAAGGGTAAATATTCTTTATGATCCCAGTCATTTTATCCTTCAGCAACTGGATTATATTCAATATATCGACTTTTACCACGATTATATTAAAATGTTCCATGTTAAGGATGCCGAATTCAACCCAACAGGAAAAAAAGGAATGTTCGGCGGATATGCCGATTGGCGTGACCGCGCCGGAAGATACCGACATCCTGGAGACGGGCAGGTAGATTTTCAGACAATTTTTTCAAAACTTACGGAATACGGCTGTGATGTTTGGGCGGTTCTGGAGTGGGAATGCTGCATAAAATCTCCAGAGCAGGGTGCTCGTGAAGGAGCTCCATTTATTCAGAAACACATCATAGAAGCAACTCAAAAACGCTTTGATGATTTCGCAGGCTCAGAAATTGACGAAAATAAATTAAAACGAATCTTAGGATTAAAAAAAGACTAATTATGAAAAAACAGTTCTTAATATTAGCGTGCTCAGTTTTGGCCCTTACCGCCTGTAAAAACGAGAATAAAGAAAAAGAAGAGGAGAAATCACCTAATGAAAACAAGGAAATGGCTCAGGAAAACAATGAAAATAATGAATGGATAAGCCTCTTCAATGGTAAGAACCTTGAAGGCTGGAAGGTTTATGGGAAAGACAGTATTTCAGATCAATGGCAGGTTAAAGATGGTGCTATTGTTTTTGTACCTTCCGAAAAAGAAAAATCTGCAGAAAATCTTATTACAAAAGAACAATTTACCAGTTTTGAACTTTCTCTTGACTGGAAGATTTCCGAAGGAGGAAACAGCGGTGTTATGTACGCCGTTCAGGATAATCCTGAAAAATATAGTGAACCCTATATGACCGGCCCTGAAATCCAGATCCTCGATAATCAACGTCATCCAGATGCCAAAAACGGACCAAATCGTACTGCGGGAGCCTTATATGACCTTTACCCGCCAAGTAAAGATGTTACTAAACCGGCAGGAGAATGGAACCACGAGGTCATTAGAATAGATCATGAAAATAACCAGGGATCTGTGACGCTTAACGGCACCAAAATAGTTGAATTTCCGGCGCATGGTCCAGATTGGGATAAGCAGGTAGAAAATTCAAAATTCAAAGATTGGGAAGGTTTTGGAAAAAACCGAACAGGACATATTGCCTTACAGGATCATGGCCACAAAGTGTGGTTTAAAGACATTAAGATCAAACCTTTAGATTAATTAAATAAGGTTTTAATCGCTTTGCCTCCAACGAGTTTGATACTTTTTGGAGGCATTTTTATTAGTAGAAAAACCAGATTAAATTTAAAGAGTTCGAAGTTCAAGAGTTCCTGAAATGAGCGATTTCTACAAAAAAAGCAGTATTTTCAGGCAAAGAATATTTCCATGAATAGAATTAACATCAGCTTCAAAAATAACCGGGATCAGGTTTTAAAAGGTATCCTGGAATTACCTTTACATCAAAAACCTGAAAATTTTGCAGTTTTCGCTCATTGCTTTACCTGTAATAAAAATTTTCATGCGCCGGTTAACATCAGTAAAAGCCTTGCCTCAAGAGGCTACGGCGTGTTGCGCTTTGATTTTACCGGATTAGGAGAAAGTGAGGGTGAATTTTCAAACAGCGATTTTTCGGCAAATATCAATGATATAATTGCAGCCGTAAATTATCTCACCGAAGAATATTCTGCACCTTCCCTTCTTATTGGCCATTCTTTAGGAGGAGCCGCCGCACTTCTGGCTGCCCTGCAATTACCTTCAGTCAAAGCTGTGGTGAGCATTAACGCTCCGTCAAATCTGGAACATGTGAAGAATCATTTTCAGGGTAATATTGAGGAAATTAAAAAGAACGGATTTGCAAAGGTGAAGATTGGGGGAAGAGACTTTAAAATCACTTCAAATTTCGTAGAGGACCTGGAAAACAACAATAACCTGAGTAAAATCAACAACCTTCATAAAGCCTTATTGATCATGCATTCTCCACAGGATAAAATTGTTTCAATAAAGCATGCTGAAAGTCTATATATGGCGGCAAAACATCCAAAATCCTTTATTTCGCTCGACGGAAGTGACCATATGATTTCTTTAAAAAATGATGCTTTATATGTTGGGAATGTCATTTCAGCATGGGCTGAAAAATATATCGAATTTGGCTTAGAAAAAGTTGAGGCGCATGAACACCAGATCACGGCAAACCTTGGAAAAGATGGATATACTACTCAAATTTCCACAGGAAAGCATCATTTTATTGCCGATGAACCGGAAAGTTTTGGAGGTGAAGACCTTGGACCCAATCCCTACGAATTCGTTTCTGCCGGACTTGCAGCCTGCACTTCCATGACCGTGCAAATGTACGCAAGACATAAGGGATGGCTTCTGGAAAATATTGAAACAAAGGTGAGTTATGCGAAAGAGCATGCTGAAGATTGCCAGCATTGCGAAGATAAAAACACCAAATTAGATACTTTTCGAAGGAAAATAAAATTGGAAGGAAAGCTTGAAAAAACACAAATGGAAAAATTACTGGAAATAGCAAACAGGTGCCCGGTACATAAAACATTGAGTTCAAGTTCACAGATTATAACTACAAGCTCAGAAGCGGAAACCTAATATTAACGGCATTTTCGCAATGTTAAGCTATACTTAAAACTTTGGTGTTGGGGAGTTTTAGACTTAATTTAGTCCTTTAATTATTGAATTAAAACTAATCGAAACACTATGAAAAAAATCAGTTTATCTCTTATTTTTTGTGCGGGCCTACTTTTTATGGGTTGCAAAAATGAGAACAAAGAGAACAACGGAATGGAAGATCAATCAGATGTCGAAATGTCGGCTACTGATATGACTGAAGGCGCAGGCGCTGAAGCTGAAGCCGAAGTAAAAAAGGCTACCGCAGACCTTCAGGCTAAAAGCGGTTCCAACTTAAGCGGAACAGTAACTTTTACCCAGCAAAACGGAGAAGTAACAATGAAAGCTACCGTTAAAGGATTAAAAGAAGGCAAACATGCCATTCATATTCATGAAGCAGGAGATTGTTCAGCCGATGATGGAACTTCAGCAGGAGGACATTGGAATCCAACCAACGAACAGCATGGAAAATGGGGAAGCTCTGAGGGTTACCACAAAGGAGATATAGGAAATATTGAAGTTGGTGCCGATGGAACAGGAACTATAACCAGAACTACAGATGAGTGGTGTATTGGTTGTGATGATCCTAATAAGAACATTGTAGGTAAAGCTATCATCGTTCACCAGGGTGTTGATGATTTCACATCCCAGCCTTCTGGGGCAGCTGGAAAACGCGTAGGTTGCGGAGTGATCAAAAAAACAGAATAACAAGAATTATTTAAAATGAGAAAGGCGGCTTTTTGCCGCTTTTTTTATTTGCTTTTATCGCATATCTTTATTTTAAATAACCTCTATGCAGCAGGACGGCCTTATTTTGGCACTACAAAATAAAAATGAAAAAGCTTTTGAGCGCATTTATGAATTATATTCTGAAAGTATTTTTGGAATTATTTACAGTATCGTAAATGATGAAAAAATAGCCGAAGAAATTCTTCAGGATGTTTTTCTAAAAATTTGGGAAAATGCTTCTTCTTATAATTCTAAAAAAGGACGCTTCTTTACCTGGATCCTGAATATTGCACGGAATGCTTCCATAGACCAGTTAAGATCAAGAGGACATAAAAATTCATTGAAAAACCTCAAAGCTGAAACTTTCGTAGATATTTTAGAAAGCAGAAGTCATTTTATGGGAAAAGCCGATGCTATAGGCCTCGAAAAATATATAAATATTTTAAAACCGATTTGTAAAAAATTAATTGACCTGCTTTTCTTTAAAGGTTTTACTCAAAAAGAAACCGCAGAAGAGCTTGATATCCCCCTGGGAACCATAAAGACAAAAAATCGGGCGTGTATTAATAAACTTCGGGAAATGCTGAATACTTCAAATGGATAATATAGAAGAATACATATCATCTGGCATACTCGAATTGTATGTGTACGGCGCCCTGGACGAAAAGGAAAGCCGCGAGGTCTCTGAAGCGCTGGAGCAAAATCCCCAACTTAAGAAGGAAGTAGAAGAAATAGAACGTTCTTTACAGCAACTTTCCGCAGGAGTGGCCCCTCACAATCCGGCATCCCTACTAAAAGAGATCAGGCGTAAGCTTTCAAAAAATGACGTAAAAACAATTCCGCCAGAAAGAAAAACCCCATGGCCTTCATATATTGGGTGGGCAGCCAGTATTTTATTGTTTGTAGGCCTGTTTTTTATGATTAAAGAGAACAATGAATTAAGAGAACAGCTGAATTCAGAGCAGATCAAAAACACAAGAATAGAGCAACAAATTGTGGATGCCCGCGAAGATGCAGAAAATGCGAAAAATCTGCTTGCAGCCATTCGCAGCCGGGAAATTAGCAGGATCTCTTTGCAGGGACAAAAAGCTGCGCCGAAGGCTTTTGCAACGGTTTACTGGAATAAAGAAGAAAACAAAGCTTTTATAGATGCGAAAGAACTACCTCCTCCTCCTCGAGGAAAAGTTTACCAGGTCTGGTCTTTAAAGCTGAATCCGCTTACTCCAACAAGCATTGGCCTGCTGGAGAATTTTCAGAGTGATGAAAACAAAATTTTCAGCCTTGAAAATCCAAATGAATCGGAAGCATTCGGAATTACTCTGGAACCGGAAGGTGGAAGTAAATCTCCCAGCATGGACCAGTTATATGTACTAGGTACGGTAGCTTCGAATCCCTGATCAACAAATCGAAAATGGGGGATTTTGACCAGGCCGGAGAAATCTATTCAGATTTCAGGAATCCAGCCATTTCTTAAAATCCTTTACCCTTTCCCGGCTAACGATAAGCTGAAAATCATTAAAATCGGCAAGTTTTATTTCCAGACGTGAATTGGTAAAATGAACAATGTCTTTTATCGCTTCAATATTAATGATACACTTTCTATTTATGCGAAAGAATTTAGAAGGATCCAGTTCTTTTTCTACATTTTC
The DNA here is from genome assembly GCF_003024155.1 of Christiangramia fulva. Taxonomy (NCBI): domain Bacteria; kingdom Pseudomonadati; phylum Bacteroidota; class Flavobacteriia; order Flavobacteriales; family Flavobacteriaceae; genus Christiangramia; species Christiangramia fulva. Next base: position 2,922,682 of record NZ_CP028136.1, on the reverse strand, counting down.
AAGTGATATTTCCACCGGAAAATTCCTCCCTGAAAAACTATGGATAAACGAAGATTTATTTTCAGAATAAAAACACGCAATTTCCCTGACTTCCACAAGCCGAATATGCTGCCCTACCTGGGCCATAAAACGGGTTTTATAGGTTGAGCCATTCTGAAGTTTAAGAAGTGAACGAAGTTCGGCTACGGGAATGCCATTCTGGTCCTTCTGCTGTTCCCTGAATTTGTTTACAGCGCTTTCAAGCTCTTCCTCATCAATAGGTTTAAGTAAATAATCAATGCTATTCAGCTTAAATGCCTTTAAGGCATATTCATCATAAGCAGTAGTGAAAATTATCGGACTTCTAACCTGTACAAAATCAAAGATTTCAAAAGAAAGTCCGTCGCCTAGCTGAATATCGAGAAAGATAAGATCAGGATCAGGATTTTTATGGAACCATTCCACAGCTTCTGCTACCGAATGCAACATGGTTCCCGCCGAAATATCTATTCGCTCCAGCATTCTTTGCAATCGTCTAGCTGCCGGCTTTTCATCTTCAATGATAACTACTTCCATTATTCCCAGCGTTCGCGATTCTCTTTTTCCATATATTCCCTGATCTTTCTTTCTTCCCATTCCTTATTATAAAAAGGATTTATCCTGAAGACCTTTAAAGCCGAGAATAACATACCTATTCCCCAGCCAAAAGTAACCCACAGAAACCAGGGATAGGCCCATTTATTTGTGTAGTAATTGAGACCTGCCAAAAATAGATTAATGATCACGAATGAGAATAAATGCGTATAGAATTCGCGTAGTTCCTCTACCCTTTTTTTAGCATTTGAATAAGAATCTTGTGAATTTTCCATTTTAAAAATTTTTTGAATGTTCTTTTTCTATGATTTCCTTTATTTTTCGTTCTTCCCATTCTTTGCTAAGGAACGGGTTCCAATCAAAAACTTGTACTGCATGAAGGGCAAGGCCTAATCCCCAGCCGATTGCAGGAAAGATTACCCATACAAAATCAACGGTAAGATAATTGAAAACCGCCAGCGCCGGAATGACAATGAGATAGGCGATGAGATTCCCGTAAAAACCTTTTTCCTTTTTTACCTGTTCCCGGGCCCGGAGATAGGCGTTGTTGGTAATTTCGTCTTCATGCTTTGTTTTGACCTCCCTGACCTTTTTTGTTAATAGGGGCAATCGAACTTTAAAAGCACTTTTTGTTTTCAGTATTTCCAGTTTTCTTTCAGTGACAAGTGCATAGCGCTGGGTAATGTTTTTTAAGCCAACACCGCTGCCGCCATTCAAAATTTCCCGTGCTTGAAGATTATTTTCGACGATCAGGAAATTTCCTTCCTCGTAAATGCTAACAATCAACGGATTCTCTTTAGACACGCGGTTGTGCTTGATAGTATTTTCCAGGAGCAGTTGTAAGGAGAGCGGTACAATTTTGGCTTCAGAATTTTTCACATTTTCAGGAATATTAAAGACCAGGCCTTCTTCAAAGCGCACCTGCAAAAGTTCAGCATAGATCCTGGCAAATTTCAATTCCTCTTCCAGAGAAACCAATTCTTTATCTTTCTTTTCAAGCACATAACGATAGATTTTTGAAAGTGACCCGGTAAATTTCTGGGCCATCATAGGATTCTCTTCAATAAGGGAACTAAGAACATTCAAACTATTGAAGAGAAAATGAGGATCGAGTTGATTCTTTAAAGCCTCAAATTTTGCCGAAGCCGTACCTGCAATGATTTTCTGTTCCTTTACCTCTTTTTCCTGTAATGCCTTATAGAAATAAACCAAATGGAAGAAAAGAGAAACTATGGTTGTAAAAAGAAGTGGAAACAGATAATAACTTATATGCTCATTTTCCAAAAAACTTTCCAAGCTCTTGCCCTGGAAAATGGTCTCATCGACCATTCGGCAAAAGAAAAAACCTATCATCGTGAGCACGATCGAGCCTCCGGAAGCAAAAAATACTTTTTTTAAATTGGCATTTTCCCAGCCTATTTTCCTGCCGAAAATTGAAAAGAAGGTAGAGTTGATGAGAGTGAGCACAAAGCAATAGAAAAAATAAACTCCCCAGTAAATGGGATCTAAAAACTGTCTGAATTTAATACCCTTAAAAAGCGTGTCAATAAAAATGACCACCAGACAAATTATGATACTTATCTTTAATATTTTCAGAAGCGTTTTCATACATTTTTAATTTCTATTTCAAATTTGCACCATTAAAGAAATCTTACAAAAAATTAGATTCTGAACTGTCAAAATCATTTTCTGAACTGTATTTTCCTTTCTTCAGAAATCCTTCTGAAATTTAAATAATCTTTAACATAAAAATGAATATCTTAAAGGCTAAACCTTAAATTAAAATTAATGACCATTTTTGAAGCCCTGAGACAGGAACATGAGATCCAGCGAGATCTGATTGATAAATTATTAAAAACAGAAGGTAAAACTGAAGAGCGGGATAAAATTTTTAAACATTTAAAACACGAATTAAAGATACATGCTGAAGGGGAAGAACGCTTTTTTTATATTCCACTTATGAAAAAAGACCGCACACAGGAAAAAGCACGTCATAGCATCGCTGAGCATCATGATATGGACGAATTGGTAGAAGACCTCGAAGATACCCAAATGGATGCATCAAACTGGCTTAAAATAGCAAAAGACCTGGAACACCAGTTAATACATCATCTTGATGAAGAAGAACATGAAGTGTTTCAAATGGCGGGAAAAGCCCTTACCGAAAATCAGAAAACCGAACTTGCAAGTCAGTATAATAAATATATAAAGGAGAACAGGTAATCAAACCTTAGTTTACACCTTATCTTTCTCTATTTCCATGACTTTTTCGTGGCCTTTAAACGGACGGATAATTAACCTTGCGGCTTTTTCAAAATTGATATAATTATAGGTCCAGTTGAAGAAAGTTACGATCCTGTTTCTAAACCCTATTAAGAACCAGAGGTGCACGAACATCCAAACAAACCAGGCAAAAAACCCGGAAAATCGCCACTTATGAAGGTCTACCACTGCTTTGTTACGTCCTACGGTGGCCATAGTACCTTTATCTCTGTATTCAAACGGTTCTAATTTTTCGCCCCTGATAAGGTGTTTTAAGTTTTTTGCCAGGTGTTTTCCCTGCTGAATGGCAGGTTGGGCGACCATGGGATGGCCTTTGGGATAAGCTTCTGTTTTCATCAGCGCAATATCCCCGATGGCAAAAATATTTTCATACCCATGTATTTGATTGAAAGCATTGACGTCATAGCGATTTGCCTTTGCCACAATAGCTGAATCCTCCAGCCCTACAACAGGAGATCCCGTTACCCCCGCAGACCATATAAAAGTTTCAGTTTTTAAGGAGAGATCGGTATTGGTGGTCACCAAATGGCCATCATAATGTTCCACCATAGTATTCAGGTGGATTTTAACGCCCAGCTCTTCCAGGAATTTATGAGCTTTTTTTGAGGCATGTTCGCTCATGGGCGGCAAAACACGACCTAAACCCTCCAATAAATGAATATTCATTTCATTGGGATCTAGGTCAGGATAATCACGAGGAACAATATTGTTACGCAGCTCCGCAATAGCACCGCTGAGTTCTACACCTGTAGGACCTGCACCAACAAGTACAAAATTCAGCAAAGCCTTCCGTTTTTCAGAATCTTCAGTAATTGTGGCCTGCTCAAGGTTCTCCAGAATAAGACTTCTAATGTTGAGTGCCTGTGGGACGGTCTTCATCCACATTCCATGTTCTTCAATACTTTTATTTCCGAAGAAATTCGTTTTGGATCCGGTGGCAATAACCAGGTAATCATATACAAGGTCTCCAATACTTGTATGAATGGTATTGATTTTTGGTGATATAGATTTTACTTCCGTAAGCCTGAAAAAGCATTTTTTGCTGTCGCGGGTGATCTTTCGCAGCGGATATGCAATTGAATCCGGTTCCAGGCCTGAAGTGGAAACCTGGTACAGCAGCGGTTGGAAAGTATGATAGTTATGCCTGTCAAGCAAAACCATTTGCATATCTTCCTTCATAATTTTACGGGCAAGGGCCATACCTGCAAACCCTCCTCCAATTATCACAACTCTCGGCAATTCGGTTTTTGGTATATTCATTATCGTCGGGTTTGTTTCAAATTTAAGATTAAATAAAGGAAAGCGTTTCTCCTTAACTTTATATTAAAGATTTTTGTAACATAGCGAAGTTTTCAGCTACCTATAATAGCCTAACTATTTTTTGTGGATAAGGAATTAGAACATCAGTTTGTTACAAATCTGGAGAAACACCAGAATATTGCTCACAAGATCTGCCGTATCTATACCAATGACCAGGACTCGCATAATGATCTTTTTCAGGAGATCACTATTCAGCTGTGGAAGGCCTATCCCAAATTTAGGGGTGATTCAAAATTCAGCACCTGGATGTACCGGGTTGCTCTTAATACTGCCATTACTCTGTATAGAAAGAAAAAGCGCGGAATTAAAACACAGGATTATGAGTCGGTTCATTTTAAAATAAAGGCTGAAGATTATAACGACGAGGCCGAACAGCATTTAAAGCTAATGTATGACGCCATTCGCGAGCTCAATGACATTGAAAAGGCACTTGTTTTCCTGTACCTGGAAGATAAAAATTATGCCGAAATTTCAGAAACATTAGGTATAACCGAGGTGAATGCCAGAGTAAAAATGAATAGGATAAAAACAAAATTGAAAAATATTATTAATCCCTGAGTGCTATGGATGAGTTAGATCTTTTAAAGAGGGATTGGAAAAAGCAGGAAAAAAACCTGCCTCATCTTTCCTATGATGAAATCTACCGGATGATATGGAAGCGGTCTTCTTCTATCGTTAAATGGATCTTCATTATAAGTATTATTGAATTTTTGCTGGGTACTGTTTTGAATATTGTACTGGCCGATGATGACTACTGGAAGCGCATTGAAGAATTTGACCTCAAGGAATTTACCATCTGGGGTTATGTGATCAATTATATCATTACTTTTTATTTTCTCTATATCTTTTACCGCAATTATCGCCGGATTTCTGCCAACGATACCGTAAAAGGTTTGATGAAAAATATCCTGCACACCCGTAAAACTGTAAAATATTATATAGGGTTCGTATTGATCTCCAGCGGTCTCACTTTCCTGGTGGGACTTTATATAATCTTACATCACCATGCACTTACGGCAAATACTGAAACAGTATCAAATATGCATTTTGATACCCTTCAATGGTTCCTTTTTATCGGTGTTGTTATCCTGATTCTAGGCTTGGTTTTAGGAATAATTTGGCTCATATACCGCGTGATATACGGAATTTTATTGAAAAAGCTTTTAAGAAATTACCGGGAACTCAAAAACCTGGAAATGTAAAGGAAGTTTTTAAAGAAATTACAGTATCAGAAATTTTACTATTCTAGTATCCTCCCCAGCGGCGTTGCTCGTTGAGTTCCTCCATTGCGTCAAGTTCTTCGGCTGGAATGACTTTTAGGAAAGATGGATGCTGTTCAATGGCGTATTCTAATTTTTCTACGATCTCTTCGATACTTTCGTTCTCGTAGTCAATATTTAGCGGCTCTTTGATCTGAAATGTCTGCAGAATTCCTCTTTTTTTTATGCGCAGGCCTTTTCTGTCAAAAGATCTCCTGAAGCCATCAATAACAATGGGGATCACAATAGGTTTATGATTTTTGATAATATGGGCAGTTCCTTTGCGTATAGGTTTAAAGGGCCTGGTAGTTCCCTGCGGAAAAGTAATGACCCAGCCATCTTCAAGGGCCATACCTATATTTTCAGTATCATTTGGGTTGACCTTTCTTTTTATTTCTTTACCTTTTTCCCGCCAGGTTCTTTCTACAGTAACCGCACCGGCATAGGCCATGATGCGCGCCAGGAGTCCAGCCCTCATCGTTTCTTTCGCGGCTACATAATAGATATTGAGTTTTGGGTGCCAGATGTAACCTATATTTTTAATACTGTCTACCCTGCCGCTAAGGCTGGCGTTGAACACATGGAACATTGCTGTTACATCGGCAAAATAGGTCTGGTGGTTAGAAACGAACAGCACATTGGTATCGGGAAGATTTTTGATGATCTCTGAACCTTCGATTTGCAGTTCATTAAAACCGCGGTAGCGCCTATGGGTTAACAACCCAAAAATGCGGATAAGCCATTTTTTTAAAATGAGATAATGGCCAAACGGATTTTTTCTGAACAAGCCCATATATTATCTACAGTTTTTTTGCTTTAGCTAAGGCAATTTGAAAACCGGCAGCAAATATAGCGATTAAATTTTCTTCAATAATTCCCTAATTTCGCTTAACATCATTCCGGTAGCTCCCCAAACGATATGACCGTTGAGCTTATAAGCCGGAACCTCAATATCCACGGCATATGAAGTGGTTAAATTTTGGCTTACAAGGTTAGATTCATCAAGAAAATCGCTCAATTTCACTTCCAGGATCTCTTCCACTTCGGCTTCCTGCGGAATAAGTTTGGGAGTTTCTTCCATGATCCCGAGAAAAGGCTGAACCCAAAAGTTGGAAGGCGGAATATACAACCTGCTGAGTTCCTTTATAATTTCAATTTGCTCTCTTGGAATTCCCACTTCTTCTTCAGTTTCTCTCAGTGCGGTTTCCGCAAGATCAATGTCTTCCGGCTCTACCCTTCCGCCGGGAAATCCCACCTGGTTGGAATGTACGCCGCGGTAGGTCTTCCTCAAAATTAAAACAAGCCGCGTTTCTCCCTGAAGCCCCGGATAAAAAGTCGCCATGACACCGGCTTTCTGCGGATTTCTCTCATTTATATTAATAGCTTCCAGTTCTTTTATACGCTGCATCGGTGCCATTTTTTGATGAGCGGCTTCTCCCGGTAGCTGCATTTTTTTTATTTTTGGAATCCTGGTCTTAAAAATTTCAAATTCCATGTTCAAACGTCTTTCTGTAATTGCAATATTGATTTTTTTGCTTTGCGCAAGCTGTGAAGATAAGGATTCTTCTTCAAAAAACGCTGCAAAACCTACTCCCGAAGAACTGGCCGCACAACGTAAACAGGATTCCATCAAAAGAGCCCGGGACAGTATTTTTGAGTTGAGAAAAAAGGAACTGCAAAAAGAAGAAAAAAAGAACAAATTTGAGGAAAATCCCATGTTTCCAATAAAGCAGGAAGAGCTTATTCCCACTTTAAAAGAATATGGAAAGAAAAATCCGGAAACCAAGATTCGCATCAGGACGAGATTTGGTGATATTATTGTCCAGCTTTATAAAGATACGCCCCTGCACCGGGCCAATTTCATCATGCTAACTAAAAATGACTATTTTGATGACACCTATTTTCATCGTGTAGCTGAAGGATTTGTGATCCAGGGTGGAAATTCTGACAACCAGTCCACCGCCAGCATGCGTGCCGACGTGGGCCATTATTTGATCCCCAGTGAATTTAGTGCGGGCCATAAACATGATTACGGTGCATTTTCAATGGCCAAATATTCAGAACAGAATGTAAGCAAGGCCTCCTCACCGTTCGAATTTTTTATCGTGATGGACAAAAATGGCGCTCATCATCTGGACAATGAACACACCGTTTTTGGGCATGTTATTGAAGGAATGGATGTCGCGGAAAAGATCTCGAAAGTGAAAACTGTACAATCTGAATGGCCGCTCAAAAATATTGAAATGGACGTTGATGTGATTGACTAACTACTGCTGTGTATAGTAATTGTAATCGGTGATCACGCGCTGCACAAAATCAAAGGGTTTTTCTTCAGCTGAAACATCCATCAGTTCTTCAAGTTTTTTTCCTAAAGAAATGATGATATGATGATGGCCTGAAATTCGGGCTTTTTGAAAAAGATTCTTCACCTCCTGCATATCATTATCATTTAAAATGGTGACCTGCGGATATTTGGGTTGGTAATTTTCCGGAAGATCCACCATCAGCGTATGTTGAATGCCGGTTTTGCGTTTTTCAGAAATAACCGTGGTGCCTGCTGCGATATCCCCGAGACGTTGCCCTTTTCCGTTAAAAAGAATAGTGACAACAGCCACTCCCCCGCTACTTAAGCTAATATCGATAATTCTTAAAATCCATCTTACCAGGTAACTCGAAAAGGAAGGCCTGCTGCCATCTAGTTTTACTACTCTTAATTGTAAAAGTGCTTTTCCCGGCGTACGTCCGTCCCAGAAAGTTTCCCATAGTAAAAAGTACAAAAATGTGGGCAGCCCCAACACCAGATAGTTCATCCATTCCGCACCACGGCTTCCCGTAATTCCGGCAAGGATCATCCCTGCGAAAATCATATAAACCACATTGATGGCAAGGTCAACAAGGAAGGCTAGTATTCGCTCCCCTATTCCCGCCGCATTCTGTTCAATATTTATATTTTGAGCGGTTTCAATTTGAAAGTTATTCATTAAATATGTTTCTTTGAGTATTAATCAAACAAGAATGCGCGAGGCTGCTTTTCTACGGCAAAATAAAGATAAATGGGTTAAGTATGAAAGCCTCCTGGAAAATTCTAATGCCGTCTCCCCGCAACAAATTTCTGATATTTATGTGGAACTAAGCGATCACCTGAGCTACTCCAGAACCTATTACGGCTCGAGTAATACCACAAAATATCTTAACGGACTTGTTTCTGCAGCGCATCAAAAAATTTACCGGTCCAAAAAAGAGCCCGGGCACCGGATCATCAATTTTTTCACCAGGGAATTTCCCAATGAATTTTATCATTATCAAAAACAGTTGTTATTAAGTTTCCTCATTTTTCTTCTTTTTGGGATAATTGGAGCTTATAGTTCAGCTACCGACGGTGCTTTTGTTAGGTCGATTATGGGGGATGCCTATGTGAATATGACCCTCGAAAACATCGCGAACAATGATCCCATGGCGGTTTATAAACAGGCAGCCAATACCGATATGTTCCTTGGTATCACCATCAATAACATCAAAGTTTCACTGATGGTCTTTTCATTAGGTGTTCTTGCCGGGCTGGGGACCGTCCTGCTGCTCATACAAAACGCGATCATGCTGGGAAGTTTTCAGTATTTCTTTTTCGATAAAGGATTGCTGTGGGAATCGGCCAGGACCATATGGATCCATGGAACCATTGAAATTTCGGTGATCATTGTGGCCGGTTGTGCCGGATTGGTGGTAGGAAAGAGCATTCTTTTTCCAGGTACCTATTCCCGGCTGAATTCTTTTACCCGTGGTATTAAAAGCGGGCTCAAAATAGTGGTAAGCACTATTCCTTTTTTTGTCATTGCGGGATTTCTGGAAGGCTTCGTGACCCGAATTACCAATATGCCGGACTGGCTGGCTATTTTGATCATCGCTGCTTCCATGGTTTTAATCCTTTTTTACTACGTATTCTATCCAATATATCTATTTAAAAAAAATAATAATGCACGGGGAATTTATTCAGTTTAAAAAAGAACGCGAACTTGGGGAGATCCTGAGTATTATCTTCAAATTTGTGAGGGAGAATTATAAAGAAATGGGCAAAATGCTGCTGAAGTTTTCGGGACCCGCGTTCTTAATTCTTGTTGCTGCCCTGGCATACTATTCCTGGTCTGCAGTAGGACTTTCCCTGTTCGCGATCTCTAACGAGGGCTCCGGATTTATATTTTCACTCATTATTCTCCTCATCGCTTATTTGCTATACGTCACTTCCATAACGGGCACTATTTACCATTCCATCCTTTCTTATATGAATAATGAAGGGCAAATTAAGAGTTCAGATGTTGCGATAGGAATGAAAAGCGATTTTGGAAAATTGCTGATACTTCTCCTGATCTCCTGGATCCTGATATTCGCAGGAATAATGCTTTTTTTAATACCGGGAATTTACATTGCAGTTCCTTTAAGCCTCGCCCCGGCAGTTCTGGTTTTCAGAAGACAAAGCCTTAGCGACAGTATCTCTGATTGCTTTCAGCTGGTAAAGAATAACTGGTGGATGACTTTTGCCACCATTTTATGCATAGGATTACTGGTGTATCTTATCGGATTGGTTTTTCAAATTCCGGCGATCATCTATTTTGTTATAAAAATGATCACCATGGCACAACAGGGTTCTGCAGCAGATCCTACAGCAATGTTGGGTACAGGTTACATCGTTATAAGTGTCATTTCTTCCATGATACAGTACATCGTTTACAGCATCATGCCAATCGGCTTCGCTTTTGTCTATTTTAATCTGAATGAAAAAAAGCATTTTACAGGCACTTATGAAAGCATTCAGAATTTGGGAAATAACCAGTAGATCTTGAGAAATTTTCTTTATATAAGTATTCTTTTTCTTTTTTTTCTTGATGCACATTCACAGGAAAAAGATTCCCTTGCTCCTGCTGAAATCAGAATCGACAAAACAGAAAATCTCTCGCCGGTAAGCTTTAATCAGGAAAAACTGAAAGAAATTAAAAAAGATAATGCTTTCAATTATCTGAATGCCCGGGAAAAAGAAAACTGGTGGACCCGTTTTAAAAGTTGGGTAAATGCAAAATGGAACCAGTTTCTCGGCTGGCTTTTTGGAGAATACAGCCCGGGAAGCTTTATGAGTGTTCTGTTTGAAATTTTACCTTATCTGCTTTTACTGTGCTTTTTTGCACTGGTAATCTGGTTGTTCTCAAGGTTAAATCCCGGCCGAAAAATGATGCAGACTTCTGAAAAAAATGAGGTTTTTTTATCAAAGGAAGAAGAACTTGTAAAAAGTAAAGATTTGCCTTCTTTGCTTAAAGAAGCTGTTAAAGCCGGCAATTTCAGACTTGCCGTAAGGTATTATTTTCTGAATGAACTTCGGAAAATGGATAATCTCGGCATCATTAATTATGAATTTCAGAAAACCAATCATGATTATTTCAAAGAAATTGAAGATCCCGCACTGAATGCCGAATTTGTTCTTATTACCCGATTTTATGAATTTATCTGGTACGGAAGTTTTAAAGTTACCGAGAAAGATTTCAGAATAGCTGAAAAAGAATTTCAGAAAATAGATCGAACGCTACAAACTTTCCGTCCTTGAGCAAAACCTATAAAATAGCGCTGGTCCTCTTCCTTTTACTGGTAATTTCCCTGGTATGGCTGGAAACAAGCGAGCCCGAACCGGTAAACTGGAATCCAAGTTATACTGCGGTAGACAAGATTGCCCTGGGCTCCTATGTGTTCTTTGAAAGCTGGAAAGAAGCAACAGACAGCCTGGAAAAGATAAACATTCCGCCTTACGAATACCTGAATAACAAACCTGATAACGGAACCTACTTTTTCCTCAATGATTTTATAGATTTTGATGATGCTGAACTCGATGATCTTTTAAACTGGGTTTCAAAAGGAAATAAACTTTTTATTGCTTCCAACGGATTTTCAACCAATCTTTTGGATACGCTTAAGTTGAAAGTTTCCAATTATTACAGTAAAGAAGGATTTACCTCCAGGCCGGCGCTTAACCTTTCCAATGCTCATCTTAAACTTGATTCGCCTAAACTTTTTGACCAGGATCTTTCGGGGATCTATTTTTCAAAAATTGATACCCTGAAACAGGTGGTTTTAGGAACGGCCAGTTTCGGAAAAAAAGAAAAGGAAGAAAAGGTCAATTTCATAAAAACCGGTTTTGGAGATGGGGAAATCTACCTGCATACAACTCCACAGGCTTTCAGTAACTATTTTTTACTGAAAAATTCAAATTTTGAATATGTGCAGTCTCTCCTTGCCTATCTTGCCGGGGATCACATACTCTGGGATGCCTACTATAAATCGGGGAAAACCTTTTTTACTTCGCCGCTTTACATGCTTTTGAGCAATCGTTCGCTTCGCTGGGCTTACTATTTTGTCATTATCGCGGCCATACTTTTTGTGCTTTTTGAAGGTAAACGCCGTCAACGGCCAATTCCAGTAGTCGAGCCTTTAAAGAACAAATCTTATGAGTATACTGAAACTATTTCGCAGTTGTTTCTTGAAAGAGGAAAATATTACGAACTGGGAATGAAAAAGATCAATCTGTTCCTTGAATTTATCAGGACAAATTACCAGATCAGCACCAGGGAGCTGAATGAGGATTTTTACAGGAACCTCGCTTCAAAAAGCGGAAATACCTATAAAGAAACACAGGCCCTTTTCGAAAGAATCTTTAATTTTCAGCAAAATACAGATGCTGATAAAGATGAATTTCACGAGCTAAGCAAAAGCATCAATAATTTTAAACAAAAAGATGGAAAAACAGGAGAATAGTCCTAAGGAAGAACTGAATTTCGAAAACAGAATTCCCCTTGACCAGTTAAAAGAATCTGTAAATAAACTCAAAGATCAGCTGGCAAAGATCATTGTTGGCCAGGAAGAGTTCGTGGAACTGCTAATTGCGGGGCTGCTTTCCAACGGCCATGTTTTGATCGAAGGAGTTCCCGGTGTGGCTAAAACAATTACGGCCAAACTTTTTGCTCGCTGTTTAAAAACCGGTTTCAGCAGGATCCAGTTTACCCCGGACCTCATGCCCAGTGATGTGCTTGGAACCTCTGTTTTTAATATGAAAACATCAGAATTCGATTTTAAATTCGGACCGATTTTTTCGAATATTATCCTCATTGATGAAATCAACCGGGCTCCTGCAAAAACACAGGCGGCACTTTTTGAGGTTATGGAGGAAAGGCAGATCACCATCGACGGCAAAATGTATAAAATGGAGCAGCCTTTTATGGTGCTTGCCACTCAGAATCCCATCGAGCAGGAAGGGACTTACGCCCTGCCCGAAGCGCAACTGGATCGTTTTCTCTTTAAAATAAAAGTTGATTATCCCAATAAAAAGGATGAAATTAAAATTCTGCAGACGCATCATGAACGAAAGGGCAGGCTTCCGGAAGAAGAGATCGGGGCGGTCCTGGATCCGCAAAAAATAGCTGAATTGCGCTCACAGATTTTCGAAATTGTCGTCGAAGAAAAGCTGCTGGGTTATATTGCCGAAATTGTGACAAAAACCAGGTCGCATCCACATCTTTACCTTGGAGCCAGCCCGCGTGCTTCAATTGCGGTTATGAATGCTTCCAAGGCTTTTGCCGCAATAGACGGCCGCGATTTTGTGATCCCGGAAGACATTAAAAAAGCTTTGAAACCGGTTCTCGCACACAGGCTCATTCTTTCCCCCGACCGGGAAATGGAAGGAATGACTACTGCAGGCGTGATAGATATGATTGTACAGTCAGTTGAAATCCCGCGCTAGTGATCAATTTCATCAAATCATTATATCTGGGAAAAAGGCTTTTTTATGCACTCTTTGGTATATCAATGCTCTTCCTTTTTTCCTTCTGGTTTGAAATTCTTTATAGCATTTCCTGGGTCTTAATTGTTGTTCTGGGACTTATTTTTCTTACCGATCTTGTCATGCTTTACCGCACTGGAGGAGTAACTGCCAGCAGGATTCTTCCGGAAAAATTCTCGAATTCTGATGAAAACCGGGTAGAAATTATCATTACGAATCTGTATGATTTTCCATTAAATTCTGAAGTAATTGATGAGATTCCTGTACAGTTTCAGAAAAGGGATTTTTTAAAACAATTATACCTTCCGGTCTCGAAAAGAGTTGTTTTTGACTATTATTTGAAGCCTCTGAACCGCGGGGAATATACTTTCGGAAATTTGAACATTTTTGTCTTCACAAAGATCAGACTGGTAAAAAGGCGTTTCGTTTTCAGTAAAGATCAGATGGTGAAGGTTTATCCTTCTTTTATCCAGATGAAAAAGCTCGATTTTCTGGCTCTCGACCGCAAAATTTCCCTTCAGGGACTTAAGAAAATCAGGCGCATTGGTCATACCATGGAATTTGAGCAGATCAAAGAATACGTGAGGGGCGATGATGTGCGCACCATCAACTGGAAAGCCACCGCCAAGAAAAAAGACCTGATGGTCAACCAGTTCCAGGATGAACGGGTACAGCCAATTTATTCGGTTATCGATGCGGGAAGGGTAATGAAAATGCCTTTTGCAGGCTTGAGTTTACTGGATTATTCTATTAACAGTTCACTGGCTTTTTCAAATGTTGCCCTTAAAAAGAAAGATCGTGTGGGACTGATCTCATTTTCGAGAAAAATAGATTCTTTTTTAAAAGCCAATGCCCGACTTCCGCAGCTAAACCGGATCATGGAAAGCCTGTATAATATCAATACCGGATTTTACGACAGTGATTTCGGAATGTTGTATGCTCAGCTTAAAAAGCATGTGACTCAACGAAGTCTTGTTATGCTTTATACCAATTTCGAACATATTTCGGCTTTGCAACGCCAACTGCCATTTTTAAAAGCCATTGCGAAAAATCATCTGCTTGTGGTGATCTTTTTCGAAAATACCGAGGTAAAAAAACTCACATTAAGCGATCCGAAGAATCTCAGCGAAAGTGCGCGTCAAACCCTTGCTGAGCAGTTTACCCATGATAAAATATTCATGGCACGGGAATTTCAGAAACACGGGATTCAGGCTGTTCTCACATCACCTCAGGAGCTTAGCGTAAGTGCAATAAATAAGTATCTTGAAATTAAAGCCAGGGGACTACTTTGACAATTTTACAGTTCAGAGAAAGAAAATTACAGTTCGGTTAGAATTTTTTTATTTATAACCGAACCGGGAATATGTTTGTTTCATAATCTTAAAACTAACACTTATGAAAACGCTTATTCTACTTCTGGCAATGTTAATGGGTTCCTTATTATACTCTCAGAATTCCGCAGAAAACACCGGAAATATTACCGTAAATGTTCCCAATGCTCAAACTGATGAAGGTGCAGTACTCTTTGCTTTATATTCCGAAGACAATTTTTTACAGGGAAAACCGGTTTATTCGGCATATTCAGAAATTACTGACGGAAAAGCAACCGGTATTTTTGAAAATGTTCCTTCAGGAACTTATTCCATTGTGTTCTTTCACGATGAAAACAACAATAAAAAAATGGATTTCGACGAAAACGGCATGCCTTTGGAAAATTATGCTACCAGCGGTGAAACAGCCTCGTATGGTCCTCCAAACTGGGACGAATCGAATTTTATTTATGACGGAAGTGATCGGCTTTTTGAAATAAGATTCTAAACTGAAAATTATTTTAATTCTTTTAAAAGATCCTCCAAAAGGATCTTTTTTGTATAGACAAAACAAAGAATAATTATGTTTTAAATAAGAAATATCTATACATTTGCAGGAGATAAAATCTTACAATGACGATAACACAGTTAAATTATGTCCTGGCTGTAGCCGAACATAAGAACTTTACCAAGGCCGCTCAAAAGGTTTTTGTGACCCAGCCTACGCTGAGCATGCAAATTCAAAAACTTGAGGAAGAGCTTGAAATAACGATTTTCGATAGAAGTAAAAAACCCATTCAACTTACTGAGGTGGGCCAAATGATCGTGCAACAGGCTCGAAATATTGTAAATGAAAGCGACCGGATCCAGGATATTGTTGATCAGCAAAAAGGATTTATTGGCGGTATCTTCCGCCTTGGCGTCATTCCAACGGTGATGCCAACCCTGCTACCGATGTTCATTGGGAATTTCATGAAAAAATACCCGAAGGTAAAACTGAAGATCGAGGAACTTCATACGGAAGCCATCATTGAAAAATTAAAAGAAGGCCATTTAGATGCCGCCATTGCTGCAACTCCTCTGGAAATGGAAGGAATCAAAGAAAATGCCCTTTATTACGAACCTTTTGTGGCCTATGTTCCCCATAACCACAAACTTTCTTCAGCCGATAAACTGGAAATTAATGATCTCGAGATCAATGACCTTTTGTTACTGGAAGACGGACATTGTTTTAAAGACGGAATTTTAAACCTCTGCAAAGCCGCCAGAAATTATGAAGGCGATCAATTACAGCTGGAAAGCGGCAGTTTTGAAACGCTTATAAAACTTGCTAATGAAGGATTGGGAATGACCCTTCTCCCCTATTTGCATACGCTCGACCTGAAAGAGTCTGAAAAACAATATTTAAAAATGTTCAAAGATCCTGTACCCGCTCGCGAAGTAAGCCTTATCTACAATCGAAGTGAGTTGAAAATGCAAATAATAGAAGCACTACGAAGCACCATTGCCGGCGTAATAAAAGGAGCGATAACTTTTCAGAATGTGCAGATCATAAGTCCGCTGAACAAGAAAAAAGAATACCAGGTAAATTAAAAAAAGCGGCCTTTTGAGCCGCTTTTTCTTTAGGTATTTAAATAGATTAGACATTGATTTAATTCCGGATTCTGCCTGGTTAGTGCGATGATCCAAAGTCTTAATTCCTCGATCTCATGAGGAAGTAAACGTTGAATCGCTTTTTTAACCTCCTTGCAGAACAAGTTTGCATCAAAACTCACTTTGTCAAGTACCGTTTTGGTGTATTCAAACATCGCTCTCGCCATAATTTGAAGTTATTTAAGTTAAAGTTAGGTTGAAATAAAAGTGTAGAAATAATATATAGGCAGCATTTTTTGGTTAATTAAATATAGTAAACTCAATTCTTATTTAACACCTAAATTCCAAATTTAACATTCTAGAACCTGTTATCTCCACTTATAATATCTCCAATTCCCCCGAGAATACTGCCTTCTCCCTTGTCTTTTCCTCCCTGTTGAGGAGCGGCCTGGTGAATTCTGCTGGCCAGCCTGCTGAAAGGCAGAGATTGGATATAAACAGTTCCCGGCCCCGTAAGTGTAGCGAAGAAAAGTCCTTCGCCGCCAAAAATGGTATTTCTTATCCCGCCAACGAATTCAATGTCATAATTCACCGTTTGGGTAAATCCGATAATACAGCCTGTATCAACTTTCAATTTTTCACCTGGCTGAAGCTCTTTTTTAGCCATGGTGCCGCCAGCATGAACAAAGGCCATCCCGTCACCTTCAACTTTCTGCATGATAAAACCTTCACCTCCAAAGAAACCTCTTCCCAGTTTTCTGCTGAATTCTATACCGATTGAAACTCCTTTCGCGGCACATAGAAAGGCGTCTTTCTGGCAGATGAATTTTCCGTTAAAACGGGTTAAATCAATAGGAATGATCTTTCCTGGATAAGGTGAAGCAAAACTGATCCTTTTCTTCTCCTGACCGTCATTGGAAAAAATAGTCATAAACAGACTCTCTCCGGTAAGTAAACGTTTTCCGGCACCCAGGACTTTTCCCAGGAAACCTTCATTTTCTTTCGAACCATCACCAAAAATAGTATCCATGGTAATACCATTATCCATCATCATAAAGTTTCCTGCTTCAGCGATCACCGCTTCCCGCGGATCCAGTTCAAGTTCTACATATTGCATTTCTTCCCCGAAGATATGGTAATCTATTTCATGTGCATTCATATTTTTAGCTTTAGGCCTAAAGCGATAAGCTCTAAGCATGGGTTCAATAATATATGTAGTCTTTTACCGCTTACTGTTACTACCAAAAGCCTACTTTTTCACTTTCACAGTCCATTCAAATTCAAAAACCGAAACCTCCACTCCTTCTTCATTGGTTCCTACCGATTTCATCCAGAAGGTTTGGCCGTCACCGCTTTCTAAAGTCTTTTGTATTGCTTCATCAGCTTTTTTACCATCATAACAGTTAAAACTTATCTTTCCGGTGGCTTTTTTTGAAAATACCGATTTATTCCGGGCTACCAGCATGGAGATCTTTTTATCAGAATTTTGGATTTTGCTCATCACAAGGGCTCCTGTGCTCAGTTCGGCTGCCATCGCCTGCACCGCGAAATACATCGATTTAAACGGATTCTGATTGATCCACCGGTGCTTCACTCCTACTTCACATTGGGTTTTATCGATATGTTTCACCCTCACTCCACAAAACCAGGCGCTTGGAAGCTTAATCATTAAAAAATTGTTGAGTTTAGCAGGAGAAAGCTTCATAAATAAAGGATTCTATTGATTTTCAGCATAAAAGTAACAAATATAGCCGAGTATTTAAATCTTAAATATTTGTTAATTTTAGGTACTTTGTTTTGCATAATACCTTCTTTTAGATATATATTTGTATAAGATTCTAATAGGTTATATAATCATCAATCAAAATAATCATGAAAAATTCATCTCAAAACCAGGTAATTGCGATCTCTCATCAGGAGAATGCACGAATTCATCGAATAAAGTTCTATTTAGCCATAGCCTTTATTTACATCTCATTTTTAACCATAGTTTTCCTATAAGGTTTACTAAAACATCAATCAAAAAAATGATCAAACTACATCAAAAAATTTCTAAATCAATTTCGAAAAGAGCATTTTCCTTAAAAGGATTTCTTACGCTAATTATCGGTCTAACTTCCTTGTATGTTCTGAATGCCCAGGAAAAATCTGTAAAAGAAACCATTCTTGAAAAAGATTCCATCTTCTGGAATGCCTATAATGAATGTGATATTGCAAAAATGGAAAATTTTCTCGCGGCTGACCTCGAGTTCTATCATGACAAAAGTGGTGTTCTAAATGGCTCAGACAAACTAAATGAAAGTATGGAAAAGGGCTTGTGCTCCACCGGGAAAAATAAGCTTCGACGAGAAGCGGTTCCGGGAACAGTTGCTGTTTTTCCACTTAAGGATAAAGATTCGGTTTACGGAGCCATTATTACGGGAGAGCATCTTTTTTACCTTGTAAACGCTAAAACTGAACAAGCCGATGGAAAAGCAAAATTCTCAAATCTCTGGCTTCTCAAAGACGGAAAGTGGAAAATGCATCGAGTATTCAGTTATGATCATCAACCAGCACCCTACAGTAATGAAAAAGAAAAGATCACCCTTAGCCCGGCTCAACTTCAGGAATTTGCAGGAAACTATTTAATGCCTTCTAAGGATGCCATTATCGTTAAAGCTCTGGAAGACAAACTGGAATTAAAAGCAATGGGTAAAATGTTTACTCTGTATCCCGATTCTGAAAACAGTTTTTTTACTGAGGAAAGGGATCTGACATTTACTTTTTCTGAAGAAAAACCACGGAAACTGACAATTTTCGAAGCTAATACTAAAGTAGCTGAAGCTACCTGTACTGAATAATTATAATTCAAAATTATGACAACAGAAACCATCAATCAAAATAGAACCCTGGCTACCGTGCTCCATCTCTCGGTATTCACAAAGTATTTTATTCCAATGGGCAATTTTATTTTTCCGCTGCTTTTATGGCTGGCAAAAAAGGAAGATCCCTTTGTGGATAAAAACGGAAGAAACGCGATCAATTTCCAGATCAGCCTTTTTCTCTACACCATTTTCCTGGTTACTGTGGGAGCCGCATTATTCCTGTTTTTTGGAATAAGGTTCAGTATGATCGAACCATTTTTTTTCGAACATGATCATTTCGAGGTTCACGAATTTAGCCATGCCATTCCTTTTATTGTGAGTGCCGTCATCCTTGGAATAATCTTTTTAGGACTCTTTATTCTTGAAATTTTTGCGGTGATCATGGCCTCCATCAGGGCCAGCGAAGGAGAAATTTATCATTACCCGCTAACCATCAATTTCATCGGCTCTGGAGAATCTGGAGCAAATTAATCATCAAATCAATCAAAAAATGAACAGTTTAATGTTATTCAAAAACACACAACATGAAGATTGAAAATACAAAAGCTCAGATGCGCAAGGGTGTGCTGGAATACTGCATCCTCTCTGTTTTGAGAGATGAAGATGCCTATGTGGCAGAAATTCTTGAAACACTCAAAGACGCGAAGTTACTGGTGGTAGAAGGTACTATTTATCCGCTGCTCACCAGGCTTAAAAATGCTGGTTTACTCAACTATCGTTGGGAAGAATCATCCAGCGGGCCACCAAGAAAATATTATGGCCTTACCGAGACTGGAAAAATTTTCCTCAGGGAACTTACCGTGACCTGGGACGAATTACAAACGGCAGTTAACATTGTAACCACACAAAAAAAGAAAAATCATGAATAAGACAGTTAATATAAATCTTGCCGGCATTTTCTTTCATATAGATGAGGATGCTTACGCCAGGCTGCAACGCTATCTTGAGGCGATAAGGCATTCATTCTCCAATACACAAGGTCGCGATGAGATCATTTCAGACATCGAAGCCCGTATTGCTGAATTATTTAATGAAAAGATCAAAAATGACCGTCAGGTAATCAGCCTTAAAGAAGTAGAAGAAGTCATCGCCATCATGGGGCAACCCGAAGATTATATGGTAGATGAAGAGATCTTTGAAGATGAACCAAAAGCCGAAAGAAAATCGAAAACTACCAAAACCATTGGTAAACAACTTTTCCGTGATACCGAACACGGGTATGTGGGCGGTGTTTCATCAGGTCTTGGCCATTATCTTAGTATTGAAGCCATCTGGGTGAGATTACTCTGGATCCTGCTTACCATCTTTTCAAGTGGTGCATTTATAGTGATCTATATAGCTTTCTGGATCTTTGTCCCTGAAGCCAAAACCACAGCCGATAAGCTGGCAATGCGCGGAGAGGAGGTAACCATCAGTAATATCGAGAAAAAGATACGTGAGGGTTTTCAGGATGTTTCAGATAGTATAAAAAATGTAGATTACGAAAAATACGGAAATCAGGCTCGTTCCGGCGCCAGTTCGGCCGCTACAACCCTCGGTAATATTATCAGGTTCTGTCTGAAACTATTTGTAAAATTCATTGGCGTTCTTTTATTGCTCATCGCAGGCTCTACACTTATTGGCCTTTTTGTAGCCTTATTCAGCGTGGGAACTTTTGGACTTGTGGATGCTCCATGGACAGATTATATTGAAATGGTTAACAGCGGCGCCCCGCTTTGGGTGATCTCAATCCTGGCATTTTTTGCCATCGGGATTCCTTTCTTCTTCCTGTTTGTCTTAGGGCTCAAGATCCTTGTTAGTAACCTGAAACCTGTGGGAAGAATTGCTTCCCTTACTTTACTGGGCGTTTGGTTGCTATCAGTGATCGGTTTGAGCGTCATAGGAATTTCACAAGCCACCAACAGGGCTTTTGACGGTGAAGTTGCTACTACCGAAAGGTTGGATATTACTCCTAACGATACCATTTTCCTGGAGATGAGAAGCAATCCTGATCATTCGGGCAGGAGTTACCGTAATTCAAATTTTCAGGTGATCTATGGTGATCAAAACGAAAAGATGCTTTACGGGCAGGATGTTCGCCTGATCGTAAAATCTACCAAAGATTCCGTTGGGAAGATAGAGGTGGTGAAATCGGCAGAAGGCAGGAATTACGACGATGCACGTGAAAGAGCACAGAATATCAATTATTCAACGAGCCTTGTTGGAAACAGACTTTTTTTGAATGACTTTTTCACTACAGACGCAAGTTACAAATACCGTGACCAGGAAGTCCAGGTAACTTTGTTTATCCCGGTAGGAACAGTTCTTTATGCTGAAGATAACACTTCTTCTTTCCATAGAAATTCATCTCATTATGATGATATTTTAATCAGTGGCCAGGAAGGCCATTTCCTTCAAATTATGGATGGAGAAGCCTCCTGTGCAGATTGCCCTGAAGAGGACAGCTGGGATGAGAATGGCGACGAATGGCAAGATTCTGATGAAGATAATGACTGGGATACCTCAGACGATTTTAATGCGAGGATAGATGTAAATGGCGATGAAATGAAGGTAAAGGTCAATGACAAGGGAATAGAAGTTAAAAAGGAAAATGGACAAAGTGCCAAAATAGACAGTAACGGAATTGAGATAAACAACAACTAAAATGAGCTCACTAATCAACCTTTTATTAAGCTTTTTCATGGGTTTGTTTTTTGGTCAACAGCAACAGGAAATGAAAACAGCTCAAAATGACCTCAAATTTCCGGTTGAAATTATTCAAAAACTGGAATGCCGGCAGCAGATATTAGAATGTTAGCAATGATAAAAAGCCTCCTCTCGGGGGCTTTTGCTATATTTGAGTAATTATAAATAACTTATGGTCAAAAAATTACCATTTATTTTGCTTTTAATCATGATCTCCTGCGGCGCGCAGGAAAAGGTTAAAGGCAGCCGAAACGTGAAAACTGAAAAATTCAACCTTACTCCTTTTCATTCTATTCAGATAGCAGGTGAATTCGAAGTTAGTATTGTAAAGGGTTCCCGGCCAAAACTGGAAATTAAAGCCGATGATAATCTAATTGATCTTATTCAAAGTGAAGTAATTGACGGCGTTCTGTATATTAAACCCATAAAAGAAATTTCGCGGGCTAAATCTCAAAAGATCCAAATCACTTTTCAGGATACATTGAAAAGTATAAACATTTCTGATAAAGTGGAGCTGGAATCTGAGGAGGATCTTTATGTGGAAGATTTTCAGCTGGAAACAAAGAATAAATCAAAAGCTTTTCTTAGCCTAACGGCGAACAGCTTCAATTTAATTCATGGTGATGATGCGAAAGCAGAACTAAATGTGACCGCAAAGGAAAGTTATTTTCAGTTAAATCAATCTTCAGATGTAAAGGCTTTGGTAAATGCACCGCTTTTTAAAGTCGATATATACGAAAAGGCTTCGGCAAGAATTGAAGGAGAAATCCAGGATTTTGATTTAAGGGCAGGCCAGTCTTCAAAGTTTGACGGTGAAAAGCTAACCGCTGAAAATGCAACGGTGCTGGCGCAGGGAAGATCAGACAATAAAATAAATGTTTCTGAAAAACTTGAAATTTCAGCCACGGGCAATTCAAAAACCGAAATTTATAACTCTCCACAGATCAATCTTACCCAGTTTACCGATGAAGCGGTGATCGCGAAAAAAGAGTCTAAAAAAGGACTGTTTTAGATGTGATAGATTTTAGAACTTAGAGTTTAGAACAATGAATGGACAATTGAAAATTGATAATTGAAGTCATGAATTGTCTTTGCGAGCTTCCGCCTAAGGCGAAAGAGAATCAATCTCTTGGTTAAAAATCCAGCATAAAAAAAGTCCCACATTTCTGTGAGACTTTTTCATTGGTTTTCTTATTATTTTAAACCGTTTCAGGTCTTGTTTGCGGTTTTTGAATATCCTCTTCGGTTTCAATTTCGGCGAGGTAACGCTCGGCATCAAGCGCGGCCATACATCCTGTGCCCGCAGCTGTAACCGCCTGGCGATACACTTTATCCTGCACATCTCCCGAAGCAAAAACACCTGGAATATTTGTTTTCGTGGTCTTTCCCTGTGTGATAAGGTACCCGGTATTATCCATATCTAATTGTCCCTGGAAGATTTCGGTATTTGGTTTATGCCCGATAGCAACAAAGAAACCTGTGATTTTGATCTCTTCTTTCTCACCGGTTTGATTATTGACCATTCTCAAACCTTCTACTACCTGATCACCAAGAATTTCATCAACCTCAGTATTATAGCGAACTTCAAGATTTTTGGTATTATTCACCCGGTGCTGCATAGCTTTGGAAGCTTTCATATAATCTTTCCTGATCAACATGGTCACTTTATTACAAATATTGGCCAGATAGGTAGCTTCCTCGGCAGCGGTGTCTCCACCACCAACTATCGCCACATCCTGACCTTTATAGAAAAAGCCGTCACATACTGCGCAAGCAGAAACCCCGCCTCCACGTAATCTTTGTTCACTTGGAAGTCCGAGATATTTAGCTGTAGCACCTGTAGATATGATGACGCTATCCGCCTCTATCCATTTGGCGTTATCAACGCAGGCTTTATGAATTCCACCAACTTTTTTTGACAATTCAACTTCGGTGATCATCCCGATCCTTACATCGGTTCCAAAACGTTCGGCTTGTTTTTGTAGATCCATCATCATTTGAGGACCATCAATACCATCGGCATATCCCGGAAAGTTATCTACTTCAGTAGTAGTTGTAAGCTGTCCGCCTGGTTCCATTCCCGTATACATTACCGGTTTAAGATCGGCTCTGGAAGCGTAAATTGCAGCAGTATAACCTGCAGGACCGGAACCTATGATCAAACATTTTACTCGTTCTATATTTTCGCTCATGTTTCTTAATTTATTCAGCTATAAAAGTAGGCAGTTTTGATAAAACCTTACGTTTATTTTCATTAAGATCGTCTATTTGTTAATAATCAATGGAAATAAAGGCTGAAAATTATTATATAACCACCAAATTTAAAAGATAAAATTACCTTTGCCAAGCATGGAACTTAGTTTATTCAACATCCTGGATGTGCTTGGAACGGTGGCTTTTGCGATTTCGGGTGCTCTCGCAGCCATGAATCGCAGGCTGGATCTTTTCGGGATTTTCATCATTGCCTTTGTAACAGCTATCGGCGGAGGAACTCTCAGAGATGTTCTTATTGGCCAGACTCCTGTCTCCTGGATGGAACATATCGTGTATGTTTATTTAATTGGAGTCGTGACCGTTTTGGCTATTATTTTCAGAAATAAACTCTATTACCTGAAAAAATCACTATTCCTTTTTGATACCATCGGGCTAGGGGTTTTCACCATTACCGGCGTAGAAACGGGTATTCAGCATAATCTCGACCCCATTATTTCCATAGCGCTGGGTGCCATGACCGGAACTTTTGGTGGTGTGATCAGGGATATATTATGTAATGAAATTCCCGTTATTTTCCGAAAAGAAATCTATGCTACGGCCTGTATCTTAGGTGCTCTCGCCTTTGTGATTCTTCATAGGTTACAGGTGAATACAGATCTCATTTATATCATCACCACCCTGATCGTTATTGGTATTCGCCTGGTTGTGGTAAAATATCATATATCACTGCCGGCTTTTATCTTACATGACAAAAGCGAGGATTAATGCGGAAGTTTTTCCTTTAAAAGTCCGTATACAAAAGTTCCTAAAATAGCCGAAACGAATACCACAAGCATTGAAACATAACCCGCGCCTATAAGGGTGTAAATCGGTCCCGGACAGGCTCCGGCAAGGGCCCAGCCCAATCCGAAAATAGTTCCGCCGAAAATATAACGGCTAAAGGTTTTTGTTTTTTCCTTGGGAATAAAAATGATGGGGTGTCCGGTAAAATCCTTCATTTTCTTTCTTTTTATAAACTGAATTCCCAGGATTCCTAAAACCAGAGCCGAACCAATAATTCCGTACATATGAAAAGATTCAAAGCGGAACATCTCATATATTCTGAACCAGGAAGCCGCTTCCGATTTAAACATTACGATTCCGAAAAATATTCCTATTAAAAAATAACCTGCTACTCTCATATCTAAAAAATTAAAGGAAATAATAAATGAACCATGATCAGGCCACCTATGAAAAATCCGATCACCGCGACCAGCGAGGGCAATTGCAGATTGCTAAGACCTGAAATCGCGTGCCCTGAAGTACAGCCACCGGCCCAACGCGTACCAAAACCTATAAGAAAACCGCCTATGATGAGAAGGCTCAAAGATTTGATATTTCCAAGAGCATTTATACTATAAAGTTCATCGGGCAGGTATGCGGCACCGGCACTTTCGAAGCCAAGCTGCTTTAAGTGGGTAACCGTTTCCGGATTAATTTCCACCGCAGGATCTGCCGAAAGAAAATTCATGGCAATAAAACCGCCCACCGCGGCTCCCAGGATCACGATAAGGTTCCAGCGTTGTGAACGCCAGTCGTAGCTAAAATAACCTGCGCTCTTACTTGCACCGCACATGGTACAGAGGGTTCGTAGGTTTGAAGACATTCCAAATTTCTTACCCATGAAAATGAGCAAAAACATGATCAAAGCTATTAATGGTCCTGAAACGTACCACGGCCAGGTTTGTAAAATTATTTCCATTTTCAATCAATTTTTAGGTGCAATTAAGCAAAACAGAAAAGCTTTTCCACAATTTTCTGCTGCTTTTTAACTATTTAAGTATTGCCGTTTATTATGCAACAATATGCAAAGGTATAAAGTCGAATATTAAGATACTTTAAAATTTGCTCCCACCAGCCTGGGATCGGGTGCGGTATGCTGACGGGAGATCCATTTAATAGTGATGGATATATAGCCCAGTTCTTCTACCACCGTTCCATAACAGAGATAAATCCCTTTATTGTGAAGCGGATATTTTTCAGCGGCATCGGGAAATATCACAATATCGAAAATTTCGCCTTTCTGATCGTAAAAAGTTCCAAAATACATGTATTTTCCGTTAGAAGTACCAGTTTTTCTCGCGTTGACGAGATTTCCGTAAATGCGAATCTCCTTTCCAACATTTTCCTTCAGATCACAGGCATAAATAGAATCTTCCATCGGGTTTTTTAATAATTTAAAATGGCTACACAGCGGGAAACCCAGCAATTCCATTTGGTCATAAGCTTCGGTAAGTTTGGAATCTTCAAATTCGGGAAGTTCAAAATCCCGCTGTTTTGGCTTGAACAAAGCCTTCTGCCAGTCATTTCTTTTATTTTTACTGATCTTGAAATAGGCTTTCCAAAGCAGGGTATATTTATCAATTTTGGTAAAGCGGAAAGCATCGATTTTCAGCAGTAAGCTTAGCTGTTCAATGGAAATGGAAATACGATCTATAAAATCTTCAAAAGACCGAAATTCCCCAAAAAACTGTCGGTTTTCAAGGATCTGCTGAATGGTTTTGGTTTCGAGCTCTTTGATATACCCCAGACCCAGATACACATCCCTGCCATAGATCACCGTGGGGTGATCGCTTTTATTGATGCAGGGCGCGTGCACGATCCCGCCGCAACGACGAATTTCCTGGATATAGGTTTCCACGGAATAGAATCCGCCGCCGTTATTGAGCGCGGCCACCATAAATTCCAGCGGAAAATATTTTTTCAGGTATAAACTCTGGTAACTTTCCACGGCATAAGAAGCCGAATGTCCCTTCGGAAAGGCATAGCCGGCAAAAGAAGATATCTGCTCCCAGACTTCCGAGATCAGCTCATCCTTATACTCCTTTTTTTGGCAATTTTCCCTGAAGGTTTCTTCGATCTTTTGCATCTGGTCTTTAGAAGTCTTTTTACCACTCATCCCGCGTCGTAACACATCGGCATCGTCAAAACTAAGTCCGGCAAAGAAATGCGCCACTTTCATCACGTCTTCCTGGTACACCATCACTCCATAGGTATCGGGCATGATCTCGAACATTACCGGGTGCGCCTGTTTTCTGCGTTCAGGGTCGCGATGGCGTTTGATAAATTCTTCTTTCATGCCTGCGCTGGAAACTCCCGGCCGAATGACCGAACTTGCCGCCACCAGGTTCATATAATCGCTGGTTTGAAGTTTGGTGAGCAAGCCTCGCATGGCAGGCGATTCCACATAAAAAACTCCCATACAGTCTCCGGTTTTAAGCAGATTGTTGATCTCCGGGTCATTTTTAAAAATTGAAATATTTTCCATGTCTTCTATATAGGCTTCCGGCTGATTTTGCCTTATGATCTCAATGCTATCGGTGATCTTGGAGAGTCCGCGCTGAGCAAGGATATCGAATTTATGAATGCCAACTTCTTCGGCGATATTCATATCGATCTGAATTGTTCTGAAACCCTTAGGCGGCAAAAATGTACCCGCATAATTGTACACCGAATCGTTCAGAATTAAAATTCCGCCGGAATGAACACTGAGGTAATTCGGAAATCCTTCAATTAACCCGCTGTAACGCAGCACCAGTTTTTCGAGGTGGTCCAGGTCTTTATATTGAAAATGTCCGTCTGAAAGTTTATCGATATTTTCTTTGGGAAGTCCGAATACTTTTCCAAGTTCCCGCGCCACTGCCCGTCGTTTAAAAGTCACATAAGTTCCCATCAACGCGGTATGTTCATAGGTTTCAAAAATATACCGCGTCACATCATTGCGGTCTTTCCAGGAAAAATCGATATCAAAATCGGGAGGCGATTTACGATTGGGGTTGATAAAACGTTCAAAATAAAGATCGAGTTCAATGGGATCGACATTGGTAATCCCCAGAATATAGGCAACCATAGAATTGGCGCCACTTCCCCGCCCCACAAACGGATAATTTTGTGAACGGGCATAGTTCACGATATCAAGATTGATAAGAAAATAGGAGACAAAACCGAGGCTGATGATCGAATTCAGCTCCTTTTCAAGCCGGGCGTGCACCTTCTCCCCGGCTTCAGGATATCTTTTGTGAAGATTCTGGTAACAGAGATCCTTCAGTTTTTTTTCGTCTTTTTCTTTACTCTCGCCGGCAACGAGCAAATTCCGGTTCTGATTTCTGCCAAAACCAAAACTCACTTCACAGGCATCAATCAGTTTTTGAGTATTTTTCACAATATGCTGAAAATCTTCAAATTCTTTTTCAATTTCTTCCAAAGTCAACATCTGATGTGAAAAATCGCCCTGTTCGCTCTCAGGAAGTTTGCTCAAAATCATGTTGTTATCGATCGCCCGTAAAAGCCGGTGAGCGTTGTAATCTTTCTTGTTTCTGAAACTCACCGTTTGCAGCAGCACCAGTTTATCCCTGAATTCTTTATAAGCTGAAAACTTCAGTTTACGCAGACTTTTTATTGAAATTCCGATAAATTCATTGCCCTCAAAATGAGTCTTTTTTGAAGCCACCACCTTTTCCAGCGGATAAATGATAAAAGAATTGTCAAATTTTGGAGCTTCTGAAGGAAAAGTCTTCTGTTGATGGAGATGCTCAGAAAGATACGCGTTGAGCTCACGATACCCTTCATTGTTTCTGGCAATTCCCCCGTATTGCTGCTCTGTGCCATTTCTGAAATCAATCCCCACCAGTGCTTTTAGATCAAATTCCGGAGCCATTTTAATAAATTCCAGGCAGGCCGAAGTATTATTGATATCGGTCACCGCCAGCTGTTTCACCCCCATTTTTTGGGCAAGCCTGCAAAGCTCTTCCGTAGAAAAAGTGCCGTAGCGAAGGGAATAGTATGTATGACAATTGAGGTACATTTTTACTGTTTTCGATGCGCCAAAACCACCGGTGGTTCCCCGTTAAAGGGATTTCCCATTCTCCCGATTGTTTTCGCGCCCATGCTCACCGCCCGCATCACGCTATGTTCGCCATACCTGTTTTTGATCTTGTCCAGCGAATTGTAGAGGCTCAGCATTTCTTCGGAATCGTCGAAAAGATTGATCTGATAATTTCCGCCCACGAGTCCGCTGAATTTTACACCGATCAGCCTGATGAGCAAGCGGCGGGTGTAAAGCTGACGGAACAATTCTTCCACCTTTGGAATAAGAATATGATCGGCACTGGTATAGGGAATTTTCGCCTGTTTGCTCTGCGTCTGGAAATCGGAATACCTGATCTTCACGCTCACATTCGAGGTAAGCTTATTTCCTCTTCGAAGCTGATAGGCAAGACTTTCGGCCATTGCCACCAAAGTAGCATGCAGCCGAACCATATCGATGGTGTCGCGGTTAAAAGTCCTTTCAGTGGAAATTGATTTTCGTTCATGGAAAGGAATAATAGGAGAAAAATCGATTCCATTCGCGCGTTTCCATATAAGTCGGCCGTTTTTCCCCAGCACGCTTTCCAGCATTTCCACCGGCATATTCTGAATGGTTTCCACTTTTCGCACACCCAAATTCAGCAGCTTCTGAAAGGTCTTATTCCCTATCATGGGAATTTTATTGACGCTAAGCGGAGCCAGGAACTGCCTTTCGGTTCCCGCCTGTATCACTTTTTCGGCATTGGGTTTGGCTTCACCGGTAGCGATCTTGGAAACCACCTTGTTTTGGGAAAGTCCGAAAGAAATAGGCAGTCCGCTTTCTTTGATAATGGTTTGTCTTAACTCTTTTGCAAACTGATTGATACCGAAAAAACGATCCATCCCGGTGAGATCGGCATAAAATTCATCCACACTTGCCTTTTCAAAAGAAGGAACCTTACTCTTGATGATTTCGGTAACCTCGTGGGAATGTTTGGTGTAAGTACCGGCATTCCCTTTGATCACGATAGCCTGCGGACAAAGTTGGCGGGCGACTTTCATAGCCATTCCCGAATGAACTCCAAAAGGCCTGGTTTCATAACTGCATGCGGCTACTACTCCCCGATCGCCCACCCCGCCTACAATGACGGGTTTTTCCATAAGACGGGAATCAAGCCTTCTTTCAACCGATACAAAGAAGGCATCCAGATCAAGATGAATAATCGATTTTTCTGTTTTCATTCGGAATAAATCCTATTAATTGGATATTTTCCAAATTTAAAAAGAATTTGAATCCCTTTAAAAAGACGAGTGTTAAAAATGAAATTGAGTTATATTAGTAAAATTACCAATATGGTAACTTTTGCTTATTTTTGTTTGAAATTAGCGTAAAGTGAGAATTATTGCAAAACGAACCTTACGGGATTTTTGGATAAAACATGCTGACGCTGAGCAACAATTAAAATCCTGGTACCGGGAAACCGAAAAAACGGAATGGGAAAATATAAATGAGTTAAGGAAAGATTATCCCAGTGCAAGCATTTTACAGGACAACCGAATCGTTTTTAATATCAAAGGAAATAATTATCGGCTAATTGTAAAATTTAACTTTGAGTATAAAATTTGCTGGATAAGATTTATTGGAACTCATCCAGAGTATGACAAAATAGATTCAAATACCATTTGAGATGAAAATAAAACCTATAAAAACCGAAAAAGATTATCAAAATGCTCTTCATCGTCTTGATGAAATCTTTGATGCTAAAAGAGGAACAGAAGAAGCTGATGAGTTAGAGATTTTATCTATCCTGATTGACAATTATGAAAATGAAAATTTCCCAATAGAAATGCCAGATCCCATTGAGGCCATAAAATTCAGAATGGAGCAAATGGGAATGAAACAAAAAGATTTAGAAGAAGTTTTTGGATTCAAAAGCAGAGTAAGTGAAATATTAAGCAAAAAGAGAAAACTTACCTTAGATATGATAAGAAATCTTAATACAAAACTGCATATTCCAACCGAAGTTCTAATTCAGGATTATTAATGTAAAAACTAAGACATCAGATAATCCTTCACATTCTTTACCACTTTAGCAGAGCGTCTTTGCTGCGTCTGAGCAGACCAGCCTGCACTTTTATCGGAGGTGATAATATTGGAATTATCAAGTATGTCTTTGGAAAGAGATGCTTTCCCATCGGCATCGAAAATGGCAAAATTACCATCTTTCTTTATCCATTTTTGAAAGGCCTTTTCATCAAAGGGAAGTCCCAGTGAAGTGTTGATAAGGATCTTGCCATTTCCAAATTGGAAAAACTCCTTTTCGGTTAAAAGGTTTACATTTTTCGGAAGATGAAAAGAAACAACCTCAACAGTATTTAGAAGTTCTCCAAGCTCCAGGTATTTTACACCTTTCGCTTCATAATCCTTTTTGGGGCTACGGCTGAAATAATAAAGATCAGCCCCAAAAGGCAGCAGACAGTCGGCAAGCAATTTACCCGTAACTCCAAGTCCGATAATGCCTATTTTCAGATCTGTCAATTCATGCTGATCTTCTTTCCATTGTTTTCCTTTATACCCGTTAAGCAATTGGATCAATTCAGAAATAATAAACTCAGCCACCCCGGGATCACCATAATCAAAAATTCCTGTTACTTTAATATTCTTTTCGCGAGCATAATTCACCGCCACGTTAACCGATTCATCGTCATAGAGACTGCAGGCCATCCCGATATATTTCAGGTTGGGACAGGCATCGATGATCTCTTCATTTATTTGAGTATGCCAGGAAACAATAATGGTATCGGCATCGCCGATCCTTTTGATGATTTCCTCTTTCTTTTCAGGATAATCGGAATATACTCCAATCTCCTGCTCGCTCAATTCCTGAAGCTCTTTTAAAGCTTCTTCGTTGAGTTTGGTTTGATCTATGACGACTATTTTGTTGAATTTCATCATATCAATTAACAATAAACAATTATCAATAATCATATTGAAAAGTCACAGCCTGTGTGTCATTTAGTAGAAAAAATGGAGCAATAATTTAGATAAACTCCTCCTAACTCTAAACTAAAATAGAGATTGCTTCTCCGCCTAAAGCGGATCGCAATGACAATTAAAATAAGAATTTAGAAGTACGAAATACGGAAATCTGAACTCTTTACTATAAAAAGCTTATCCCTTATAACTTAGAGCTTAAAGCTAAAGGGGAATATTTCCATGCTTTCGGTTTGGCCTTAAAACCGATTTCGTTTCGAGGGCACTAAAGGCTTTGATCAGTTTTCTTCGTGTATCTCCTGGCATGATCACCTCATCGATGAATCCGCGTTGGGCTGCTTCAAAAGGAGTGGCGAATTTTTCGGCATATTCGGCTTCTTTTTCGGCTAGCTTTTTCTCGGGATCATCTGCCTCCTGGATCTCCTTTCTGAAAATGATTTCAGAAGCTCCCTTAGGTCCCATTACCGCGATCTCTGCTGTTGGCCAGGCAAAATTAAAATCGGCGCCGATGTGTTTCGAATTCATCACATCGTAAGCGCCACCATAAGCCTTCCGGGTAATAACCGTCACTTTCGGCACGGTGGCTTCGCTTAATGCATACAGAAGCTTGGCGCCGTGAAGGATAATTCCATTCCATTCCTGGTCGGTTCCCGGAAGGAATCCCGGCACATCAACCAATACCAGCAACGGGATATTGAAACAATCACAAAAACGGGTAAACCGGGCCGCTTTTTTGGAAGAACTCACATCCAGCACTCCTGCAAGGCTCATCGGCTGATTGGCGATAATCCCAACACTTCTCCCGCCTAACCTGGCAAAACCTACGATGATATTCTCGGCGTAATTCTTATGAATTTCAAAGAAAGAATCCTCGTCGATAATTCCCTTTATCACCTCGTGCATATCGTAAGGTTTATTGGAACTGTCGGGAACGATATTTTCCAGCACCTCACGATGCTCATCGCCGAGTTCATACGGAAGCTTTTCGGGAGCATGTTTATTGCTCTGCGGCATATAAGAAATTAACTGTTTGATATTCTCCAGGCAAACGATATCATTGGCAGCAGTAACATGAGTCACTCCCGATTTGGTAGAATGCGTGCTCGCTCCCCCAAGCTCTTCTGCCGTAACTTCTTCATTGGTCACCGTTTTCACCACGTTCGGGCCGGTCACAAACATATAGGAAGTATCTTCCACCATCAGCGTAAAATCGGTCATCGCGGGAGAATACACGGCACCACCGGCGCAGGGACCCATGATGGCTGAAATTTGCGGAACCACTCCCGAAGCTTTTACATTTCTGTGGAAAATATCGGCATAACCGCCCAGGGACTTCACCCCCTCCTGGATTCGCGCGCCACCGGAATCGTTCAAACCGATCAGCGGTGCTCCCACTTTTACCGCCATGTCCATGATCTTGCAGATCTTTTCGGCGTGAGTTTCAGAAAGCGATCCTCCGAAAACGGTAAAATCCTGGGCAAAAACGTATACGAGTCGTCCATTGATGGTTCCATAACCTGTTACCACACCATCGCCGTAGAATTTCTGCTTATCCATTCCAAAATCGCTGGTACGGTGAGTCACCAGAATACCTATTTCTTCAAAAGAATTTTCATCCAGCAGGTAATCGATTCGCTCCCGGGCGGTGAGCTTTTTCTTTTCGTGCTGTTTGGCAATGCGTTTTTCGCCTCCGCCTTTGTGGGCTTCGGCAATCTTTTCCTTTAACTTATCGAGATTTTTGCTCATTTTTTGTCGTTCTGAATTTGAATCCTAAGCCTGGTTATGCGGCAGGCGAAGTTGTTCCTTATCTTTCAAATATTGCTTCAATGCAAGAATGGCTGCGAGCCTTGCTTCCTGCTCGGTGGCTTCTTGCAGTTTTTCAGGAGAATAATAGTTTTTCACGAAATGGGTGTCGAAATTTCCACTTCGAAAAGCTTCATGCTGAAATACAAATTTTCCGAAAGGCAAAGTCGTACTTACCCCTTCCACGATATAATCATCGATGGCTTCGATCATCAGCTCAATGGCTTCCTCACGGGTCTTCCCGTAAGTGATCAACTTGGCGAGCATGGGATCATAATAGATCGGGACTTCCATCCCTTCTTCAAAGCCGTTATCAAGGCGGATATTCTTTCCGGAAGGCGTCTGGTATTTTTCCAGTTTTCCGGTACTGGGCATAAAATCTTCAAGCGGATCTTCGGCATACACCCGAAGCTCCATAGCGTGCCCGGTAATACTAAGATCCTCCTGAGAAAAGCTCAATTTTTCGCCACGAGCGATCCTGATCTGTTCTTCAACGAGATCGATTCCCGTAATGTATTCGGTGACCGGATGTTCCACCTGAAGTCGCGTATTCATCTCCAGGAAATAAAAATTCCGGTCCTGATCAAAAATAAACTCTACAGTTCCCGCACCCACATAATCACAGGCTTTAGCCACTTTTACCGCGGCTTCTCCCATTTCTTTACGGAGCTTTTCGTCAAGCACTACCGAAGGCGCCTCTTCCACCACTTTCTGATGTCTTCGCTGAATACTGCATTCCCGCTCGAAAAGATGCATAAAATTGCCATGTTTATCGCATAACACCTGGATTTCGATATGTCTTGGCGAAGTCACATATTTTTCGATAAAGACAGAACCATCGCCAAAAGCCGATTCAGCTTCGCTGATGGCACGTTTCATCTGGTCGTCGAGATCCTTTTCCTTTTCCACGATACGCATTCCCTTTCCACCACCTCCGGCAGAAGCTTTGATCAAAATTGGAAAGCCGATCTCCTTTGCTATTTCTTTCGCTTTTTCGGTATCGGCAATCGCTTTATCGATACCGGGTACCATCGGAATATCATATTTTTTTACCGCGTCTTTGGCGGCAAGTTTGCTTCCCATAATCTTGATGGCATTTGAGCCCGGACCTATCCATGTGATTCCATTCTTCTCGACCAATTCAGCGAATTCAGCATTTTCACTAAGGAATCCGTAGCCGGGATGAATGCCATCCACCTTCAGTTCTTTAGCCACTTCGACGATATTTTCTCCGCGCAAATAGGATTCACTGGAGGGAGCTTTTCCAATACAAACCGCTTCATCGGCAAATTTTACATGTGGTGCATTGCGATCGGCTTCTGAAAAAACGGCCACGGTAGCGATTCCCATTTTCTTGATGGTCTTCATCACCCTTAAGGCAATCTCCCCGCGGTTGGCAACTAATATTTTCTTCATTTTATATTTTTCTGACTTCGTACTTCTAAATTCTAACTTCAGCTTATTCCATTTCTATGAGCAGCTGATTCTTATCAACCGTGTCTCCTTTAGAAACGCTAACCGATTTCACTACTCCGTCTCTTGGAGCGGTAAGTGTATTTTCCATTTTCATGGCCTCGAGAACCAGTAAATAATCGCCTTCTTTCACCTCAGTGCCTTCCTCTACGCTTACCTCGAGAATCAGACCCGGCATAGGCGCTTTGATATCGTTGATCTGCTGCGCACTTCCCAGAGAAAGTCCCATCTCATCGATGAGCTGATCCAGTTCATTATTGATCTTTACCCGGTAAATCCCGGAGTTTATTTTGATCTCATAATGCCGGTGTAGAAAATCAGATTTGAAAATGTCCGCTTTGAAAGAGCGATTTTTCTGAAGAAGATGAAAATGAGTTTTATTGAGTTGCCGGGCATCCAGCGCCTCGATTTCTTCTTTAGTGAATGTAAAGTCAAATTGGCCATTTACGCTGACCTTGTAAGTTTTATCCATAAACTTCTGTTTATTTCTGAATGCTGAAGCGTAAATATAGAAAAATAAAGAGGTTTAAAATGTTGAAGAAATCTGAAAATATGAGAATTTATCAGGTTTTAAGGCCAATTTTAATTCAGACTTCAATAAAAATTAATTTTTACAAAAGACAATTGAAATATTCTTATTCGGGAGATTGCTTCTTCTCCGCCTTAGGCGGAGATGCAATTATGTTGTTGACGATTTACGAATTTAGAAATACAATACTGGAATTCGAGAGCCAGGAAACAACAAACAAGAGGCAGGAGCTTAGAGCAATGAATTACGATTCTTGAAGTTAGAAGTACGGATTTTTGAATTTTGAATCTTCAATTGATTAAGCCTGGTTCTTGATTCTCAAAAAAATCATTTCCAAATTTCCGAATTGCCACATTTTCAAATTGAATATGAGATTGCTTCTACACCTGCGGCGGATCGCAATGGCGATCATAAAAAAACCTGCCAGGAAACCGG
This sequence comes from Christiangramia fulva, assembly GCF_003024155.1. Taxonomy (NCBI): domain Bacteria; kingdom Pseudomonadati; phylum Bacteroidota; class Flavobacteriia; order Flavobacteriales; family Flavobacteriaceae; genus Christiangramia; species Christiangramia fulva. Next base: position 2,886,712 of record NZ_CP028136.1, on the reverse strand, counting down.
CAGGCTTAAGATCAAATATTAAAAATATTACTGAAAGTCTTTTATAGCTTCACCTAGGTCATACACTTTCGTATTCTTACAATGGTTCTCCAGAATACTTGCACCGGCTGAAGAACGGTAGCCACCTGCGCAGTGCACCACTATAGGTTTGTCTGCAGGAACCTCGTCGACACGGTCGCGAAGTTCATTCAGTGGAATTCCAATCGCGCTATCGAAAATCTTACCTTCGGCGAGTTCACTGTTGTTGCGAATGTCAACAATCGTGTAATCATCCTTATTCTTTTTGAATTCTTCAACGTCCAACTGATCAGATTTTGCAGAAACTTCAGCACCTAAAGTGATCACGGCTTTTATCTGTTTTTCATACCCGATCTTGGCAGTTCTCTCCAGAATTTCCTCCAGTTTGTCTATTGATTCCACAACCAGGTAAAACTGTTCTTTCGGCTCAATGATCGCTCCCAGCCAGGTCTCATATTTATCATCTTCAGTTCGTGCCATGATATTGATACTATTAGGCAGATGAGCCTTTTTATATGCCTTTCCGTCCCGGGTATCTACAACGAGTATATCCTTCTCAACCGAGTTCACATTGAGCAAAAGATCATTTGCCCATTTTGTTCTCTGAACATTTTCGGGACCTGTTTTATTTACATCCACATTAAAACCGAAATAAGATGGAATAAAAGGCTGATCTTTCAGGATTTCCTCCACAAATTCTTCTTCGGTTTGCTCTTTAAAGGCCCAGTTTCCCTGACGTTCATTTCCAAGGGTACTCGAGGAAGCGTCGCTCATGTTTTTTCCGCAAAGCGAACCGGCACCGTGAGCCGGATAAACAAGCGCATCGTCTGGAAGATCGTTAAACTTGGTCTTCATGGTGTTGTACATCTCTTTGGCCAGTTCCACCCTTTTTGCACGCATATTTCCTGCATTTTCACGAAGATCGGGTCTTCCCACGTTTCCGATGAAAAGCGTGTCTCCGGTAAAGAGCGCCGTTTCATCACCGTCTTTAGCGACAATGGTTATACTGTCGGGAGAATGGCCCGGAGTATTGAGCGCGCTAAAGCGGACTTTTCCCATTTCGGTAAACTGTCCTTCATCAAAAGCCTGATGCTCATAATCGGCACCTAATAGTTTGCTCACATATATGGTCGCTCCTGTTTCCTGACGTATCTGCAAATGGCTACTTACAAAATCGGCGTGCGGATGCGTTTCAAATACCGCCACGATCTTCGCGTTTTGCTCTTCTGCATACCTGTAGTATTGCACGGGATTACGCGAGGGATCTACCAGCGCCATCTTTCCTTCACTTACAATCGCATAGGAATAATGGGCAAGCGGAGCATCTTTAAATTGTTTTATAGTCATTGGTTATGTTTTTTGTGTTAATTCTGTTTAATCTCGTTTTCTTCTGAAAGGAAACAATACCTGATTGCCAAAATCTTCGGGGAAATCATCGTCGCCTTTAAAGCCAAGTTCAATATTCTGTCCGTTCTTCGGAATATAAGCCGTTCCGAAGAGATAATCCCAGATACTTAAACTTAATCCGAAATTCATTCCGTAAGGATGTTCTTCCGGGAAATCTTTTGAATGGTGCCAGATATGCATTTTCGGATTATTGAAAACATACCCAAAAATACCATAATTCCAGCCAACATTGGCGTGGTTAAGATGCCCTACCAGGACGGTAAACATATGCACCACGAAAAATTCCTTTATTCCGAAACCTATCATCGCCAGCGGGATGTACTGCACCGATTTATAAATAATGGTTTCCATAAAATGGAAGCGAAACTGCGCGGCAAATCCCATTTCTTTCACACTGTGATGAACTTTATGGAATTCCCACAACCAGGCTCTGCGATGCAACTGCCGGTGAACATTCCACTGAATGAAATCGGCGATCACAAACATAACGAGCAGTTGCGTCCAAACCGGCAAAGAATCTACCTTAATAGCAACGATATTTGTAATTCCAAAGAGCGACAAAAAATCATTAAAAAGCTCAACCCCCACATTGCTCAGGGCGTTATAGCCGATAAGCGAAAAAAGGAAGAAATTAAAGAGAATATAAAAAGAATCCAGCCAGAAGCCTTTTCTGAATATCTCCTGATTTCTTCTCCAGGGATTGACAATCTCCAGCATCCATACCATAAACGAAAGTGCAATTAGCCAGTAAAAATAGCTGGTCCACGAGGGATGCACTATTTCGTTATAGAGATAATTGAAATATCCCGTAAACGAATCGATGATGATATGTAGGTATTTTTCCACGTTCAAAATTGCGATAGCAAAAATATAAATATACCGCGGTTAAGGCAGTAACTTTTGTTACAGATTCCTCACCTGCTTCTAAAAATAATATTAATGCAAAAAACCTATTTGTTAGAGTTCGTTAAACCCCTGCTGATTATAATCCTTTCTTGGTAAATTAAGAAAAACGAAGACTTATGAGCAGAGAAGTATTAAAAGAAAAAATAGGAATTGGTGGTGTAGCCATTGGTAATTGCTTTGAAGTAGTAACCGATAAAAGAGCTGAAGAAACGCTGGAAGCAGCCTGGGAAGGAGGTATCAGGTATTACGACACTTCCCCATGGTACGGCCTGGGACTAAGCGAACGTCGTTTTGGTCATTTTTTGCATAACCAGAACCGCGACGACTATATTCTCAGTACCAAAGTAGGCAGAATCCTGAAAGTGACCGGCAATATTCCCAAAACCATGTGGAAAGAACCGCCAGCCTTCGATTATGAATATGATTACAGCGCAGAAGCGGTGAGAAGATCTATTGAAGACAGCCTGCAGCGATTAGGGATAGAACGTATTGATTATGTTTTCATTCACGACCTTTCGCCAGATCACAATGATGAATATAAAGATGGGGTTAGCTGGCTGGACCATTTTGAAGTAGCCCGAAAAGGCGCTATGCCAGAACTTACCAAAATGCGTGAAGAAGGTATTATAAAAGGCTGGGGGCTTGGTGTGAATACCATTGAACCTATCGTAAAAACGCTGGAGGAAACAGATGCCGATCCCGATATTTTTCTTTCGGCTATTCAGTATTCCATGGTCAATCACAAAGAATCTATTGAGAAACTGTTCCCGGTTATTGAGAAACACGATGTGGGACTTATTGCCGCGGCGCCTTTCAACGCCGGACTGCTGTCTGGCAAAGATCGCTACAACTACAGTGGAGAAATGCCTGAAGATAAGCTAAAGAAATTTGAGAAAATCAGAGATATTGCTAAAAAACATGAAGTTGAACTTAGCACTGCTTCCCTTCAGTTTTCCCAGGCGCCAAAAGTGGTGAATACTGTACTTGCCGGAGCCAGTAAACCGGAACAGGTAAGGGAAAACGCGAAGGCTTTTGATGTGAAAATCTCATCTGATTTCTGGAAAGAGCTGAAAAATGAAGGACTTATTGATGAAAGGGCTGAACTTCCAGGTTAATTCAGCTCTTTTAACTGCAGAAAATGCTTTCTGCCAATGCTAACAAAGTACAGCAGGTAGCCGAAAAAAACCATCATAAGAGTGGCCAGAAAAAGGCTGCTCTTTTGGTATATTACCCTATAGCCCAAAAATAGCAAGACGCAACCAATAGCGGCGGGAAAAAAATATTCTGAAAATACAAATCCGGTGACCTCAATTCTCTTTTCTTCTGTTTTTTCAAGCTTAAAATCCAGTGACTGACTTCCGCACCACCTCATTTTCGCTTTCAAACAATAATCGCCTTCCGGCAGCGAAAAAGATTTTTCCTGCTGGTCCTTAATTTCTGAAAGTTTTTTGTCATTAAGGTATAGTGAGTAAGACAGGTTCTTATTAGCCCATTCTGAATTTCGATAAACAATTAATTTCGCCATACTTCAGCTTTGTAACATAAGTTACACTCCCTTAATTTCTAATGATATAATTTTGTCAATTTTTAGCAGGAAAGGCACATCGTATCGCCCTACAGGTACAGGTGCCTTTTCCTCTTTTAAAGATAAAAATCAGCTATTTCTCCCAGGTCTTTTCTGAAAATATTAGGAACATATACCTCTTCTGCGGGATATCCTACGGGAAGCAGTAAGAAGGCTCTTTCGTTCTTTGGCCTTTCCAGGATTTCCGAAAGAAAGTTCATGGGGCTTGGAGTGTGCGTTAAAGTGACCAGGCCGGCATTATGAATCGCCGAGATCAACATTCCGCAGGCAATTCCTACCGATTCATTCACATAATAATTCGTCTCTTTTTCACCATTTTCGCCCAACCCGAATACTTCTTTAAAAACTATAATTAACCATGGAGCAGTTTCCAGGAACTCCTTATTGCTGTCGGTGCCCAATGGCGCCAGATCTTCCAGCCAGCGCTCGCTCATTCTCGTGGCGTAGTTTGTTATTTCTTCAATTTCGGCGGCTTCCCTGATCTTGGCTTTCAATTTATTATTTGAAATGGCGCAAAATTTCCAGGGCTGTTTATGAGCTCCTGAAGGCGCTGTTCCCGCTGTTTTGATGAGATTCTTTATCACCTCTACCGGTACTTTTTCATCAGAAAAGTGCCTGACCGATCGGCGCTCATTCATCTTTTCATAAAAGTGCCGACTTTTCAGGATCATTTCCTTATCGGAAAAACGCTCCTGCCGATAGCGAATATGTTCAAAACCGTTGATGATTTTTTTATCAGAAGACATTACTACAAGATTGAATTGTAAAACTACACTTTTGAAAACTTTTCCACCCAGCCAAGCAGCTTTTGTTTAAAGCCTGTATAGGGAGGTTGCAGAAAGTCGGAAGCTGCCAGGCGCCCCTGCTCCATCACCGCTCTTTTTTTGGAGAAGGTCTTGAAACCATCAAAACCATGGTAGTGACCCATGCCGCTATTACCCACTCCTCCAAAAGGCAATCGATGTTGCGCCAGGTGATAAATGGTATCATTTACAGTCACTCCGCCAGATTGGGTAAATTTAAGCAGATGTTTTATTCGTTTAGAATTATTGTCGAAATAATAAAGCGCAAGGGGCTTGTGATGATCGTTGATGTAATTAATAGCCTCCTCTACAGTTTCAAGATTAAGCACCGGTAAAATGGGACCAAAGATCTCTTCCTGCATGACCTTCATCTCATCGTTTACATTGAAAAGAAGTTTAGGCGTCAGGAGTTTATGCTCATCATTCCCTGAAATTTCTACTATTCTCGCGCCTTTATTTTTCGCGTCTTCAAGTAAAGATTTAAGCCTTTGGAAATGTTTTTCATTGATTATCGAAGTGAACTTACCCTCTTTTTTTAAATCGGGATACAAGGTATTCACGATACTTTTGGCGGTATTTTCAATCTCATCATTCAAACTATCTGGAGCGATAATATAATCTGGAGCGACACAGGTTTGTCCGCCATTGAAGAGCTTGCCATTAATAATTCTCTGCAGGGCAACTTTTAGCGGATAGGAAGGATGGATCACAGCCGGTGATTTCCCTCCCAGTTCCAGGGTTACCGGGGTAAGGTTGGGCGCCGCGGCCGCCATTATCTTCTTTCCGATATTCGAGGAGCCTGTAAAGAAAAGATGATCAAAAGGCAGGGAAGAAAAACCTTTTGCCATTTCGGCATCACCCGTAACGCAGTGGATGTATTCTTCAGGAAATGCTGAATTGATCATTTTTCGAATCACCTCAGCCGAAGCCGGAGCCATTTCAGAAGGTTTTATGATCGCGTGGTTTCCTGCGGCGATGGCATCGATTAAAGGTCCCAGAGTGAGCAGAATCTGGTAATTCCAGGCGCCCATGATTCCTACCGATCCCAGCGGCTGGTATTGGTAAAAGGCTTTTGCCGGAATCAAAAACCATGAAGATTTGACGCTCCTGGGTTTCATCCAGTTCTTAAGGTGACGCATGCTGTGCCTTATCTGATCCTGAAGCGGAAGGATTTCCAGTAACCGGGTTTCCTCCTCTGCCCTGCCGCCAAAATCCTTATTGATAGCCCTTATCAGAAGCGATTTATTTTCCTTCACAATATCAGAAAGGTTTTTAAGGCTTTCCATACGCTTCTCAAAAGAAGGCGGATCCTTCCGAAAAGCCGCTTTCTGTTTATTAAGAAGTTGAAGGAGTTCGCTTCTGTCCATTTTTAAGCAATTTTTATTGAATAAATTATTTTTTTCTGAAAACCCCAAAACTGAAATTCTGTTCGGCACCCCAGGGAGTTGTATGGTTAAGCTTCTGAAAACTGATCTTATCAAAATCCTTTTCGAAAAGCGCGCTCATTTCAGCTTCGGAATATCGGTGAACATTGATCCCGCTGCACTTTTCTGGTCCTTCATCAGAGAAGGTCCCCAGAATCACAAATCCGCCGCTTTTCAGGGAAGCTTTTAAATTTTCGAAATACTTGTTGATCTTTTCAGGTTCATTCAGAAAATGGAAAGCCGCGCGGTCATGCCATAATTCAAATTTATCTTCCTGCTTAAAATCTGTGACATCACTTACGATCCAGCTAACTTCATCCGCTTTCTTCCCCAGTCTTTTCTTCGCCCTTTCAATGGCTTTTTTAGAAATATCCAGCACACTCAAATCAGAATAACCAAGCTTCAGCAAATGGTCGCAAAGATGGCTGTCTCCACCCCCAATATCGATTACGGGAGCGTCATGTGATAAATTCAGGGTTTCGATAAGATTGAGCGAGGTTTCCGGTTTTTCCTGATACCAGCTGGTTTCCTCAAAATTCTTTGAAGAATATATCTTTTCCCAATGTGTTTTTAAATCTTCCATTTCAAAATATTTGAAAGTTCAGCAGTCTTTAATTAAATGATTTTATAACTGCATAAGTGAATTCGTGAACCGGTAAAATTTAAGAATTATAATAAGAAAAAATTATTTAATTTCTTCCCACCAGGTATATTGTGTAAACTTTTCATTAAGGCGATACATCTCTCCAATTTTTGGAATAACATACTTTTGTCCCATTTTTGAGCATGCACTGGTCACTCTTCTTACCGGTTCATCCCAGGGATGCGCTGACAGCACGAATTTCCCCCAATGGACCGGCATTAGAATCTTTGCGTTAAGATCCCTTGCCACCTGGGCGGTCTGTTCCGGCATCATATGTATTTGAGGCCAGTATTCATTATACTGACCGCATTCCAGCAACGCAAGGTCAAAATTTTCAAATTTTTCACCAATTTCTTTAAATGCTCTTGAATAACCCGAATCCCCTCCAAGATAAATTTTGAAACCATCTACTTCCAGAACAAAAGAAGACCAGAGCGTTTTAAAACGAGTTAATCCCCTGCCCGAAAAATGTCTCGAAGGTGTGGCGGTAATCTTTACATCTGTTGCTATTTCAGCAGATTGCCACCAGACGATTTCAGTAATTATTTCCGGGCGGTAACCCCAAAATTCAAGATGTGAGCCTACACCTAAAGAAGTGACCACTTTCTTCACCTTCGGTTTGAGTTCAACGATCGTTTGATAATCGAGGTGATCGTAATGATCATGGGTAAGGATGAGCAGATCGATCTCCGGCATATCATCGGGATTATATTCATCGGCTCCGTCAAAAGCCTTTCCGAAGAAAGAAAAAGGAGAAGCAAATCCGCTGAAAACCGGATCTACGAGAATATTCAAGTTTTTCGTTTTGATAAAATAGGAAGAATGGCCAAACCATACCACCGCGGGCTTTCCCGATTCAATTGCCGAGAGATTTGTTTTTTGGTGCGGTAATTCTTCGGAAGGTCTAACGCTGGAAGGACGGTTTTTCATCATCCTCAGCATTTTTACCATACTTACGCCATCAGGATTTATACTTGTTTCCTCTAAATTTTTAAATTCCCCGTCACGGTAAAGGGTTGTTTTTTGAATTCTCGCCTGTCTTTCGCCGGAAGGCAGCTTTCCAAATCTCTTGAGCATAATTTAATTTTTTGATTCTTCTTTTATGGAAAATTTTATCATATTAAAAGACTTCATTAAATGGAAAAGGCCGGGTAAAATAATTGCACCGCCAACAATAAGCGTTATTCCAAGAATATTTATCGAAGCTTCGGGTGCTATGCCCTGAAGCATATTCACATCGCCTTCGGCACTGATGATAAGGCTTGGGAAATGCGTGTTTACCGCGGCGAAGATCACGAGAAGTATCTGCGAGCCTGCGAGAATCCTTGCCAGCACCCGGCGTTCTTTCCTGATAGCTCTCCATAAAGGAATGAGCAGAACAGCCGATAGCAGGATCGCGGCTACGGAAAATGGATTTTCTACAAAATCTTTTACGAAGGCCATATCGGTTAGAAAACCATAAAGAAGCACCAGTCCGCCGAGGATCACCAGAACGATGGTGGCGATGGCCGATTTTCGGCTATAAATTTTTCGTGCCTCGCCTTCGGTTTCTCCAATCAGCAAAGTAGCTGCAAGAAAAGCACAAAGCGCGGCATAGAAAAAACCGGTTAGCAAAGTGAAAATATTCAGCCAGGGTAGCATGAAGATCTCTGCAAATCCATGTTGCGGACCGGGAGAAACAATGATCCTTCCGCTTACCAGAGCCCCAAAAGACATTCCGAGGAAAACAGGAGTAATAAGACTGGAAATACGAAACATGCGATTATACCAGATTTGGGATTCATCTACCACCGCATCGTAATGCCTGAAAATAAAAGCGACTCCGCGCATGGTAATTCCGAGTAAAATGAGCGTAATGGGTATATGCAGATAGGTAATGATAATATTAAAATACATTGGAAAAGCTATCCACAGGATCACGATCAGGATGATCAGCCAGATATGATTGGCTTCCCAAATAGGCCCCATCACCTTGTAAATAGTCTCGCGGTTAAGCTTTCGGTTTTCGGGAGAAGAAAACAACTCGACGATTCCCGCGCCAAAGTCGGCTCCTCCCAATAAAACGTACAGGAACAGTGAGAAAAATGTAAAAAATAAGACTACATACAACATGATCAACCAATTGAATTATTGAGCACTTTAATTTGGCGTTTCATGAGCCAGGTGACGGTAATCGCCAGACTCAGGTAAACAAGCACGTAGAGGTAGAAACTGTATTGAAGTCCCGGCATAGGGGTAACGGCTTCAGAAGTTCGCATCACCTCGTAAATGATCCAGGGCTGGCGACCTACTTCAGTCACTGTCCAGCCTGCTTCCAGGGCTAGGAATCCCAGGGGACTCAATATGGCAAAGAGCCACCAAAACCAACGATCATCGCGCCAGCTCTTTTTCTTCAGACTGATAAGAAACAGAATTCCCGACAGCATTAAAAGCGTTCCGATTCCCACCATGGTCTGAAAAGCGTAGTGCACGATGCTCACCGGCGGCAGTTCATCTTCCGGAAAAGCATTCAGTCCCTTAACTTCAGCATCAAAATCGCCAAAAGCCAGGAAGGATAATGCTCCCGGAATTTCAATTTTATGAGAAACAGATTTTTCCTCTTCATCCACAATTCCACCGATATATAGAGGAGCGCCCTTTTCGGTTTCATAATGCGCTTCCATGGCCGCCAGTTTCACCGGCTGCCGCTCGGCAACATCTTTGGCAGAAAGGTCCCCGCTTAAAGGCTGAAGGATTGCAGCGACCGCGCCAAAGAAAATAGAAATACGAAAAGCCTCCTTATGAAGTTCCGGTTTCTTATTCCGCCGGATCTGAAAGGCGTGAATTCCGGCCACCGCAAAACCCGTAGCGACAAAAGCTGCGAGGGTCATGTGCAGGGCCTGCGTAAACCAGGCTGCATTAAAAAAGGCTGCCACCGGATCGATATTGGTAAATTCACCATTCACCACGTCGAAACCTGATGGCGCATTCATCCACGCATTTGCCGAGACCACCAGAATCCCGGAAAGCACTCCGGAAATACCAATGATCACGCCCGTAAACCAGTGAAATTTTTCGGGAAGTTTATTCCAGCCATAGAGATAAAATCCAAGTGCAATGGCTTCCACAAAGAAGGCGGCGCCCTCAAGGGAAAAAGGCATCCCGATCACCGGGCCGGCATGCTTCATAAATTCAGGCCAAAGCAATCCAAGTTCAAAAGAAAGCGCTGTTCCCGATACCGCCCCGGTGACGAAAAAAATGGCCACTCCTTTTTGCCAGGCTTTGGTAAGTTGTAGATGAACCGGCTTTCGGGTTTTCAGCCATTTGTAGTGAGAAACGATCATAAAAAAAGGCATGACCATGCCTATACAAGCGAAAATAATATGAAAGCCCAGGGTAAAAGCCATTTGGAGCCTTGCATAGTCTATGTTTTCCATTCCCATAGCATTTTTCAGTTCATCAAAAATTGATGATGAATTTTTCGGCTCATAAATTTACGGAAAATCGAATGGGTTGCCTTGCTAAACACTTCATATTTCCCCGTTTTACTGAATATTTAACGCTTGCCCCTTCTTTCCGAAGCAACTAAAAAAAAGAAAAATATGAAACAGCGTATTGGAATAAAAAAACCGGGCAGTGAGATTTTTAACCATTCTAAGAATCATTTAACCCTTTGAATTTAGGAGATGATAACTTAAAAAGGATCATTTCACCGCAAATGCTTTGTTTTCCCTTTCCAGATCATCATCAAAGTCTCACTAACCCGGCAATTTTTATAGATATATATTTAGAAATTAATCCGGCAGGGGGGGATATCGCCGGCATCTTCAATTTACTACAATTTTAGCAGAAGAAGCTTATTTTCACTGTTTTTTAACCTGATATTTCGGTCCATATAATATAAATACCCATCACCAGCACAAACCATCCGAAGGCCTTTTTCAGTTTTTGCCCGTTAAAGAACCTGTTCAGATAAACTCCTAAAAAGATCCCGGCTATGGCAAGGGCCGTAAAAATCAGTAGAAATACCCAGTTAATATCCATATGACCCAGGTCGCCTAAAAAGCCAAGCAGTGAATTTATGGCGATAATAAGCAAGGAAGTTCCAACCGCTTTTTTCATGGGAAGGCCGGCCAGTAGTACTAAAATGGGAATTATTATGAACCCGCCACCGGCACCTACAAGTCCGGTTACCAGACCAGTTAAAATGCCTAACGGGGCCAGTAACCAGTAATTTCTTTCAGAGGGTTTTTGCGCTTTTTCAGTGATCTTTTTCTTATCAAGTATCATTGAAAAAGAAGCCATTATCATAAGCACCGCGAAAAATAACATGATGCCTATGTCTTTGGTCAAGGTAAAACCTGAAATACGAATGATTTTTTCAGGAATAGCCGGAACGATAAATTTACGGGTGCTGAAAACAGCAATTACCGCCGGTATAGCGAAAGCAAGCGCAGTTTTGAGGCCCACCTGCCCTTTCTGAAGGTTTTTCCCCGCGCCTACCAGGGCCGACGAACCGACCACAAAAAGCGAATATGCCGTAGCAGTAACCGGATTAACAGCTAAAAGATATACCAGCACGGGTACGGTTAAAATAGAACCGCCGCCGCCAATCAATCCCAACACCAAACCGATCATAAGCGCACCAACATATCCTAAAATTTGCATTATATCCATCCACTAATTTTAAACGGCACAAAAATACTTTTTGAAAAAGGCCATTGCAGTAACATGGGTTACATAGTTTTAAAGATCTTTAACCAAGATCTGGTTTCGTTGCAGGGAGATCTTACCCTGCATCTCGAGTTTTTTCAGAAGCCTTGAGATCACTACCCTGCTCGTGTGGAGATCATAGGCAATTTGCTGGTGCGTACTCTGGATTGCGGGATCGCCATTGATCTTTGCACGATCCTGCAGGTACCTCATTAGCCTTTCATCCATATTCATAAAAGCGATCGTATCTATGGTATCCAGCATTTCGCTAAGCCGGGAATGGTAGGATTCAAAGACAAAATTTCGCCAGCTTTTATATTTAGCCACCCATTCTTCCATTTTTTCAATAGGAATCATGACAAAAACCGTATCGGTTTCGGCCACTGCCCTGATCTCACTTTTAGTATCGCCCAGGCAGCAGGCGAGGGTCATGGCACAGGTGTCGCCCCTTTCAATAAAATACAACAAGAGTTCATCGCCGTTCTTATCTTCGCGCAAAATTTTAATGGCGCCGCTAATAAGCAAGGGGATACTTTTTACATAACTGCCTATTTCTATGATCTTCTCTCCCGCACGGGCTCTGCGCAGGCTACCGCTACCGGCAATTTCCTGGAGCAATTCGTCTTCAAATAAAAATCCGTATGCTTCCTTAAGTTCCTTGTACATATAAATAATTTGATGAATTAAAATTAGAAAGAATTTTCAAGAATAACTCCCACGGGGCTGGTAGGAATATCTGAAAACTCTTTACAGCAGTTTCAGAAGATTTTTTCCGACAGAAAATGAATGAATTTGTAGTTGTTGTACAACAATGGCAGAAATTTGATATTTTTACTATAAGATATTAATGATCAGTTTTTCTGAAACCAACAGCCAACCAAAACCAGCGATATGCAAACCATTCTCGGCTCTGGAGGGGCCATAGGCACTGAGCTTGCCAAAGCACTCGTCAACTATACCACCAATATCAGGCTGGTGAGCAGGCATCCCGAAAAAGTCAATGAAACCGACGAACTTTTTGAAGCCGACCTGGAAGATCCACAAGCTACTGATAAAGCCATTAAAAATTCAGAAATCGTTTACCTGTGCGTTGGTTTGCCATATAGTCTCCAGACCTGGAAAAAAAGCTGGCCGCGCATTATGAGCAATGTGATCACTTCCTGCATCAAACATAACTGTAAGCTGGTCTTTTTCGATAATATGTATATGTATGATAAGGATCACCTTAACGGAATGACGGAAGAAACCCCGGTAAACCCCTGCAGCCAGAAGGGAAAAGTTCGGGCAGAAATCGAGCAAATGCTGAAAGACAAAGCTAATGATGGATTGATCACGGCGATGATCGTGAGATCAGCCGATTTTTACGGTCCGTCAATTAAAGGAAGCAGCATACTTACCGAAACCGTTTTTAAACCTCTTAGCGAAGGAAAAAAAGCCAACTGGATGGGATCTACAAAATACAGGCATTCTTTTACTTATACCCCCGATGCGGGGAAAGCCACTGCCCTACTCGGGAATACTCCCGATGCCTATAATGAAATCTGGCATTTGCCTACGGCTCCCAATCCTTTTACAGGAAAAGAGTGGATTGAAAAGATCGCCAGAGCTATGGATAAAAAGCCGAGGTATATGGTCGCACCCAAATTTGTGATCAGGGTGATGGGAATTTTTAATCCGCTTATGGAAGAAATGCTTGAAATGATGTACCAGTATGACAGGGATTATGTTTTCAGCAGTAAAAAATTCGAAGATCGTTTCCATATCAAGCCTACACCCTATGAACAGGGAATAAAAGAGATCGTGGAGAAAGATTATTCAATCGGCGCGATGGTTTAGGATTTTTTCATTTTCAAAATTCAAGGAAATCGAGATCAATCATAATGAGATCACGGCTTTTAAATGTTACCGTCATTTAAGTAAATATCTATATTCCAATATTTACGGAAATTTTATTCCAGGCAACATTTTTTTCGACCTAACGAACTGTTTTTCAGTTATATTTGACTGAATTATCGCTATATGAAAAAAGTAAGTTTATTCCTGTTTCGGCATAAAAACAGGGAACAGATCGGCATCGATTTCAAATTCGACCTTCAAATAAAAGAAACTCTTAAGCAATTAGAGGCGGTGCGATGGACTAAAACCCACGGGTGTTTTTATGTTCCCGCGAATAGGAAAATCCTTCATGAACTATCAGAACATCTCCGCAAAAACCATATTATTATGAACCAGTCCCTGCTGGATTTTTCAAAAATTCCCGAAGAAAAGACAGTTGAGGTCAATAATGAAAAAATTGTGGGCTACCACAGGTACCTGAAGGGATTGCGACATAGTGAAAGTACCATTTGCACTTATATGTCTTTTACCGAAAAGTTCCTGAGATTCCACAATTTCAAAGAGGAATATTCTGAAACCGATGTAGCCCGATTTGTCGAGGCCGAAATTGCTGAAAAAAACTACTCTATTAGTACTCATAGGCAATGCATCAGCGCTCTGAAACATTATTTTGATCTTAGCGAAAATGCGGCTTTTGACACGACTCAGCTGAAAAGGCCCAAAAAAAGCAGTTATCTGCCCAGTGTTTTGAGCAAGGAAGAAATCCTGGATATTTTGCGGGTTACACGAAATTTAAAGCATCGCAGTGTGTTGGCGCTCATTTATTCTTCGGGTCTAAGAATTGGCGAGCTGATAAAACTTGAGCTAAAAGATATAGATGTTGACCGGCGGCAAATACAAATAAAACAGTCAAAAGGCAGGAAGGACCGTTATGTGATGCTAGCCGAAAGTTTTTTGCCACTTTTCTTTAATTATGTTCAAACCTATGAACCTAAGCGTTTTTTTGTGGAAGGGTACCAGGGAAGTCAATACTCTTCTTCGTCAATTCGTAGTTTTTTAAAAGAATCTTCAGCACGGGCGAAGATCAGGAAAAGAGTTACCCCACATACCTTAAGGCACAGTTTCGCTACACATATGCTGGAAAACGGAACAGATTTACGTTACATCCAGGCTTTACTGGGGCACGCAAAACCGGAAACCACGATGATCTACACCCATGTAACGCGTCATGACCTTACGAAAATTGAAAGCCCGTTAGACAGGAGTTTAAAAGATCTACTTGATAAAGGGGCTACGGATAATGGAAACCCAAACCTGCGTTTATCCCGAAACATTCTCGGATAATAATGTATATTTACGTGGATATAACGAGTTGGCAACCATTAAAATCAAAAGTCGTGAATCCAAAAAATTTTCAAAACCCACATAGTAAAGAAGTGATTGAAAACCTGAAGATTCCTGAAGGTACATTTTCATTTACATTTAGTGCAGATAAACTTTTCGAAAAGGATTTAGGAGGAATTATTTACGAAATAGTAGCTGGTGAAATATATTATAGACTTGAGAAAGACAATAATGTAAATTTAAAATATTACCGCTCTTCACCTGGTACAGGAACTAAAGTAGCGACAGTAAATATTTCAGATTTATCTTATTCCGAAGGCATAAGAATCTTTATGACCTGGAAGCCAGAAAACATAAGCTTACACATTACAAATACAACTGGTGATAAGAAAGTTTTGACGGGTGAAGGTGAAAATTCAAATAAAAAATTTAGAGTTGCACCAGATGGTGGAGTAATTCAAATTGGTGATGATAACGTTCAAACGATGGGGTTTGAAATGTATGTCGGAGGAAAACCATTTATTCAGCCGACAGCAAGAGATAATTGGCAAAGTAAAGTTGATGCAATAAATCTTCTATTCGATAGTAAGTCTAAAAGTGAAGAAAAAAGATGGGAATCCGTAATTACCAATATGGCCTTAGTAATTATGGTAACGGGTTTTGAAAGTTATTGTAAAACCAGATTTTTAGAGATGGAAAAGGAAGGAAAAACTTTAAATTTTTCTGATTTATTGAATTCATTTTCTACAAAACTTGAAAAAGAAAATAATATTGAAGAATATATAATTGAAAAAGCAAGAGAAAATAATGTATCTCCTTTAAAATATATTGTAGATAAGAAAAGAATTGATTTTCAAAATTTCAAAAGGTGCAATACAGCTTTTAAAAAAGGATATAATATTTCCTTTTTTGAAAATTTAAATATTCCAACTGAAAAAATTGATTTAATAAAAGAGGTAATAAAATACAGACATAGAATTGTGCATTACTCAATGTACGAAGCTTCATTTAATATGGAAGATCATAGTGCAGATCCAATTTTTGTACAAGTTCAATTTGGAAGAAAATGTCTTTCCGCATTTGAAGATTTTGTTATTGAACTTCACAACAAAACCTTTTAGAATTAACGGTTGCCAACAACGGTTCATCGCCAATAAGCGGTACCGTTAGAAAGAAAATAATTAACTTGACCAACAAACCAATAATAAGCCGACAAATCCGCGTTCCCTACTCCGCCAACTGGCGATAACCGAGACCGTTATATGCAATTTTTAAGAAAAATATGACAAATATTTACTGGCCTGTATACAAGAACATAGAGTCAGAATTGGCTAAATTAACCTATGATATACATATTGATGATAATCAAATAAATGTTTATTCCTCTAAAATTTCAGATCTGATTTTAAGGTCTGCAGCAGAAATAGAATCCATTGCCAAAGAACTTTATAAAAAGAATGGAGGAGTCAAAGAGAATAACATATTATTTGACAAAGACTGTATCAAGCATTTAAATCAAATATGGAAATTAGAAGATAAAGTTATTATTATAAGTTCTTCTTCTTGTTTCCAATCTCAAAAGATCATCAAACCATTTATAAAAAAAGAGAAAAATTTTAGAAATAAGTTAACCTATAGTTGGAATAATGCATATCAAAATTTAAAACATAATAGATATGAATCTTTACATTTTGGATCATTAAAATACTTATTTGATATTCTAGCAGCTCTATTCATTTTAAACTTATACTTTAAAGAAGAAGTTTTCGAAATAACACAAAATTCAAATGTTCCTGAAAATATGGGTTCAGAAATTTTTTCCATTAAAGTTCATAAATGGCGTAGTTATGATGCTCAAGGAGTGTATGGTAAAAATGAAGATTTTGATGAATGCATTTATTTAACAAAGAGAACGGACGAATCTCTCAAGAAAATGATTGAAGCCACTCAAGCAATGTTCAAAGAACAACAAGAAATGTTTTTAAAACATCCAAAAACTTTGGAATTTGTGAGAAGTGGTAAATTAAAAGATTATGAGGGTAATAATTTAATGTGGGACATTCTAGATGAGAATGAATATTGGAATATCATTAATATAACTTCAAAAAAACATATTCTAGATTCAAAAGATAGAGAAATGGAAGGTGTGCTTAACAAAAACTGCATATAACAACGGTTCATCGCCAATAAGCGGCACCGTTAGAAAGAAAATAATTAACTTGACCAACAAACCAATACTAAGCCGACAAATCCGCGTACCTTATTCCGCCAACTGGCGATAACCGAGACCGTTAGCTTGCATAAATTTTGTTAGCAGTAAAGAACATAAAATTGTATCTTTCCGATTATAAATAATTTGAGTTATGTTGACCAAAACAACTTTAAAACAACAGATTGAAAGTTTTCCAGAGCAATTTTCAATTGACCAACTGGTCGAACGTTTGATCTTAATTGAAAAAATTGAGAATGGAAATAAACAATCTGAAAAAGGAGAAATAATTTCTGAATCTGACTTAAATAATGAGATTGACAAATGGTTCGAATAAATTGGACTATTCAAGCAAAAAATGATCTACAAGATATTGCTGAATATATTTCAAAAGATTCCAAAAAGTATGCTAAACTTCAAGTTTTAAGAATAACAACTCGAACTAGAATATTAAAATCTCAAATCTATTCAGGGAAAATTACAGAAGAAATTAATCAACAAAATATTCGAGAACTGATTGAAGGAAATTACCGGATAATTTATAAAATAATTGATCCAGAAAGAATTGATATTCTTACTGTACATCATTCTGCTCGCGATTTATATAGGAGAAAGATCTGATAACTTACGCAAGCTAACAGCGCATAATCGCAATTGTGCCCATTTGAATTAAAACAATACGCTCATTCACCAGGAACGATACTACTAAACTGACAAATTCGTATATTCACTACCACAACGGACGATTATACGCAACCGTTAGGTATAATTTTTCAACTTGTGAAAGTTACCAATTTTGGGTATATTTGAAAAAAGATGAAAAATGAATAAAAACACGTCCATATCATTAGGTGATTACTTTGACCAATTTGTTAGAAGTAGAATAAATGAAGGCAGATACAAAAATGTTAGCGAAGTCATTCGCGCTGGATTAAGATTATTAGAAGAAGAAGAAAGTAAAGTTGCTGCATTGAAAAATGCAATTCAAGAAGGAATTGATAGTGGAATTGATTACAATTTCGATCCAAAAAAACATCTTGAATCTTTAAAATCAAATAAACGACTGAATGGCTAAATATTATTTAACCAAAAAGGCAGTCGCTGATTTAGCTAATATTTGGGATTATACACTAGAAAAATGGTCAGAACAACAAGCTGACATTTACTATCAAAATCTGATTGAAAGTTTTGAGGAAATAACTCAAAAACCATTCTTGGGAAAAAACTATGAAGGAATTACTTCTGGATTACTCGGATTAAGAGTAAAAAAACATATTATATTTTATCGCGAGATTTCTATAGATGAGATTGAAATCACAAGAATATTACACGGAAGTATGGATTTAAAAAGAAGGATTCGAGAATAAAAAACTACACCTAACAGCGGTTCATCGCAAATAACGGGTATTGCAGAAAATGTGTAATTTTAGAAACCAGGAAAGAAAATAGTTAATCTGACAAGTCCGCGTTCCTACTCCCGCAACTTGCGATAACCGCAAACCGTTGTAAAAAATTGCGCCGACCAGAAAACAGAAAGATCAAGTTGGAGCATAAAGTTCTCGTTTTCCTGTCAGGCGAAATTCGATAAATCTGAAAGCTCTTTGGTAAACTGAATGTTCGGAAAAAAGTCCAACTGAAAAATCCTGCTGAAATAGAATTTGAAAAAGAGTCTGTAAAAACAGAGATTTTCAAGATTTAGAAAAATGGATTAAAAATCCTCCAATTTCTACCTTTACTGAACAACAAAATTCCATTGAAAAGTTAGTTCAAAAAAAGTTTGGCTGAAAGATTCAGAAAAGAAGAAAAAGAGAATTTATTGCTGCTAAAATTGAAAGATTTTAACGGCCTTTTCAGCAACACTGGCCAATCAGTTCGTGCTCACTCGAATGAGGCGCAACTTATTACAACACCGGTTATCGCAAATAGCGGGTATTTCGATAAAATTCGATATTTTAGAGACCAATTAGAAAACGTTAAACTGACAAGTTCGCCTCCCTACTCCGCGCCACTTGCGTTAACCAAAACCGTTGGCAGCAATTATTTTTGTGTGTAGAATAAAGAACAAAAGGATTCAAAAAGAATAATTATAACTGAACTATGGAAAAATTTTTCTCTAAAACACGAATATTTTGGAAAATATCAAGATTCATATTTATTTTCTTATTTGGATATGCTTTATTAATAATCAATAAAGAATCAGATTTCGATTGGAAAAATGTTCTACTAACCATACTAATATCTATCGATTTAATCTTCCTATTAATAATCGGAATTTCTGATATTCTTAAAAAGAAATATCTAGAGGGAATAAAAATTTATACCGGAATTTTTTCAATTTTATATGCAGTTGGAATTTTTTATCTATTATTTCAAGAGTTGCTAAACTCAACTTTCGCTATGATATTAATTACTTTTTTAGTCGGTTTATGGTTAATTCTTTTTGGAGTACGCAAAATACTTTTCCTTAAAAAAGTAAGAAGTGTAAATGCTAACTTATAACAGCTGCCAACAACGGTTATCGCAAATGCCGGGTTTTAGAAAAAAGAACTAAATTAGTTTCCATAACAAACAAAATCGGTAAGCCGACAAATCCGCATCCATAACTCCGCGCCACTTGTCGTTAACCGGGACCGTTGGGTGCAAGCTTCAAACAAAATTATGAGTAAACAAGACACATTATTAAGAGAAATTGAAGATAAAAAAACAGAATTCAAAACTGATAGTTATCCAATGTCAATTGGTGAACTGATAAATCTTCACAAGAACGAAGAACTACTTATTAACCCGGATTTTCAAAGATATTTTCGTTGGAGTAACACACAAAAAACAAAACTTATTGAATCAATTTTGCTTGGTATTCCAATTCCATCAATCTTTGTTTTTCAACGGGAAGATGGAATATGGGAGGTCGTTGACGGATTGCAAAGGATATCAACACTCTTACAATTTATGAGTGAATTACCCGAAGTAGAAGATGTTCCTAAGAAAGGTAAACTAGTGTTAGAAGGAACTAAGTATTTGCCTCACTTGGAGGGTATGGTATGGGAAAAAGAAAATGATGAGGAAATTGAATTACCAAATCCTTTAAAGCTACAGATTAAACGTTCTAAATTGAATCTTTCCATAATACTCAGTGATTCTGGTCCAAATGCAAAATTTGATGTTTTTCAGAGATTGAACACTGGAGGATCTTTTGCCTCTGACCAAGAAGTTCGAAATAGTGTAATGATTATGATAAATAAGGAAACCTTTACCTGGTTTAAAAATTTATCAAATAACGAAGATTTTAAAAATACTATTTCCTTAAGCGAAAGATTATTCGATGAACAATATCCGATGGAGCTTGTACTTAGATTCATCGCTTTATCAGAATACAACTATACCACCAAGAAAGAATTAAGTGATTTCTTTGACGAAATTGTAGAACAAATATTGCGTGAGCCAAACTTTGAATACCAAAGATTAGAAGAGAAATTCAATCAAGTATTTAGTATAATAAACAATATTTTGGGAGAGGATGCTTTCAAAAGATATGACGGCAATAAATTCAAAGGAAAATTTTTAGAATCAGCATTTGAAGCAGTAACTATTGGTCTAGCATATAATATGGATGAATACAATTTTCCAGCAGACAATAATTTATTCAAGGAAAAAGTTGAAAGATTACATAGTGATGAAACTTTCCAAAGATATACTGGGTCAGGTTCGAATGCTCGCACTAGAATTCCAAAAATAATACCATTTACTAAAGATTATTTTCAAAAGTAATGGGTAAAAGTGTCTTGACATTTGATCAACTAACTGATAAAATTATTGCAGATTTTTCTTGGAGAAGAAAAGAGCTTACTTTACTGAAAAACAAAATTCCCGAGAGTAAAAACTCCCTACAAAATGCAATGATAAGAGCCACAATGCCTCTCTTATACGCACATTGGGAAGGTTTTGTCAAAATAAGTTTATCATACTATTTAGAATTTGTGGCAAATAAAGGTTTGAAGCACAAAGAACTAAAAAACCAGTTCGTAGCTCTATCTCTTCAAAAGAAATTAGGAAACTTGAAAGAGAATAGCATCGAAAGCAAAACACAAATAATAGATTTTATTTTTGACAGGGTTGATAAGCAATCCAACATTCCAACCAAAAATATTATCAATACTAAATCAAATTTGAAATATGATGTGTTAGAAGAAATTCTTTTCATAATGGATTTAAAAGATGCTCATTTTGAGAGTCAGAGAGATTTAGTAAATGATTTAGTTGACGAAAGAAATCATATCGCTCACGGAGAGCATAAATTAGTTGATTACCCAACATTTATAGAGTTCTTTGATGATATTATTGCTTTAATGGAACATTTAAAAAAGCAGATAGAAAATAGTGCAATTTTAGAATCTTTTAAAAAGCCAGCACCCAACAACGGCTCATCGCAAATAACGGGTTTAGTCGAAAAAGTGTAATTTTTATAAATCAGGCAAGATACCGATTAAACCGACAACTCCGCGTCCCAACTCCCGCAACTTGCGATAGCCGAGACCGTTGTGCATTATTTATTTGAATGTTTCTATGTCAGAAGAAAACAATAAAGATCAGGATCAAGTAAATTATTATTTAAATCAAATTAAAAAATATGGTTTAGGTAGCTACGAACTCGCAAAAGATGGAGAAAACGGATATGCGGAATCCGCAGAAACTTATGCCTGGTGGTTATTTCCTTCATTAATAAATTTCCATAGAATCATAAGAGATGAAGTGAATCTCAAACAAGCTATAAATATGTCAATAGTGATTCATTCTGCTCTAATTATTGAAGGATTTATTTATGAAGCAATAAAACAAGAAGCTGGTCTTGTAATGGATGATTCAGATTTAGATGGTAGAATTTATAACTTCTTCGACAAAAAACTCGATAAATCATCTTGGACGGATTTAAATGACTTTTTCAAACTTGTATTTAATGTGAGTTTAAAAAGTTTAACGGATTCAGATAATTGGAAATGTATCGTAATGCTTTTCTACTTTAGAAATATGTTAACTCATAGTAAGCCAATAAAATTCTCTGTAAAAGAAGAAGATGGTAAATTAAAAATGAGACACTTTGGGAACTATGAATTAATATATAACTACTTATTGGAGAAGAAACTGATTGAAAAAGTAAATTTTATTCAGTCTATGACAACAGAATTAATCAATTCAGAAATAGCAGACTTCTTCTGGGAAAATTGTCAAACATTTTTAGAAAATATCATTGAGAACAGTGAAAACATTAAAATGCTTCCAGTGTATGATAGTTACCATAATGCATTCGAGGAATAAACAATGCACAACATCGGTTAACGGCCAATACGCGGTATTCCAACAAAATCGATAACTTAGAACCCCAAACAACAAAATAATAAGCCGACAACTCCGCGTGCTATATTCCGCACACTGGCGTTAACCGTAACCGTTATAAGCCATTTTTATCAAAAAATATGCAACAAAAAATAAACCTTATTAAATCCATTGAAAGCGGATTATCCAGATTTAATAATCAACTAAACTTTTCAAAAAAGGTTGATTCTGATGCTGAAATAATAATTCTACATGAAGATTTAATTAAACATTATGAACTGTTAAAAAATTTACTCGAAAACGGTGATTTTTCAATAAATCACATCAACCAGTTTCAAAATGAGTTAAATACTATTTTACAGTACATACCGGTTCGTAGTGAAAATTATGAGTTCAACGATGTAGAAAAAGTTGCTTTAAACCGTCAAATCGAAACCGCTGCTAAAAATATTCAATCTCAATTTGAACTAATAAAATTCAATTTTGCCTTCTTTGAAACTTTAGGTTTTTTAAAAGAGAATATTGTTGCAATCGGTGCTAATGGAAGTGGAAAGACAACGTTATCAAATGAACTAAAAAAATATTTACCCAACAATGGTGTTGTTATTTCTGCTCAAAAAGTGTTGATCATTCCGACTTTTAGTGGAATTTCTAACTTTGTTCAAACAAATCAAAAATTAAAAAATACTCAGGTTGCTGATAAATCTCTCAGAACAACTTTTTCCACTGCTAATGATGGAAATGCATATAGTATACTAAAACAAATTGGAGGGGAATTCCAAATACTTCTAGATAACTTATTGGCGGAAAGAAGCGCTATTAGAAACAAGTTTTGTGATAATTTAAATGACGGAGGAAATAATACGACTGTTCCTGTAACTAAATTGGATAAAACCCTATTTATATGGAACTCGTTAATAGAACATCGAGAGATTAGTTGTAGTGATGGTATTAATATTACCTTATCTTCTCATGGTGTAAACTCATATCCTGCACATCAAATGAGTGATGGTGAAAAAGTAGCTCTTTACCATATAGCTCAAGTTCTTCAAGCGCCAGAATCTGGTTTTATAGTCGTAGACGAGCCTGAAATGTACCTACATAAAACCATTCTGAACAAACTATGGGATATTTTAGAGAAAGAGAGACAAGATTGCATTTTTGTTTATTTAACTCACGACCTTGATTTTGCAACACGAAGAACTACTGCTAAGAAAGTTTGGATAAAATCATTTAAACATCCTAACAGATGGGAAATTGAAAATATACCGTCTAATGCCTTACCAGAATCTCTTTTATTAGAATTATTAGGGAGCAGAAAAAATATACTATTCTGTGAAGGACAAAAAGGTAGTATTGATGAAAAAATTTATAATACATTATTTCCAAACTTTACAATTACTCCAGTTGAGAGCTGCTTCTCAGTTATAAACTACACAAAAGCGTTTAATAAAATTCAAAGTAGAACAGTCAAAGCCTACGGTATAATTGATTCGGATCATCATAGTTCCGATAGACTAGACAAACTTAAAGAGAAGGGTGTGTTTTCAATATCAGTTTCGGAAATTGAAAATCTCTTTTTTGAAAAGGAATTTTTAAAATTTTTAGCTAATCAAATATTGAAAGATGAGTCCGATGTTCAAAGAATTCAACAGGAAATAATAAAACAGTTTCAAAAAGATTTAGAACTTCAAATTTCAAATTATCTATCTACAAAGATTAACTATTACTATAAAGATTCAGACATGTCCAAGGGTAATACACTTGATGATGTAAGAGAAAACTATAATAAATTTTTAAGTGAGATTAAGATTCCAGAATGGTACAAACAAAGAAAGTTGGAGATGGAAGATTTAATCCAGCAAGAAAACTATGAAAAGATTATTTCAGTATATAATAACAAGGGATTAAAAAAAATAGCTAATAAAAACTTTAATATCTCGGACTTTATTGAAAGATCTATTAAAGCTATCCAATTTAATCCATCAGTTCACCAAATTCTATTGAAGAAATTCCCTGAGGAACTAGTGCAAAAAAACGGCTTATAACATCGGTTCACCGCAAATAACGGGTGTCTTCGAAAAAGTGTAATTTTAGAATTCAAGAAAGAAAAGAGGTAATCCGACAAATCCGCGTCCTTAATCCCGCAACTTGCGGTAACCGGGACCGTTACCAAGAATTGCGCCGACTGGAAATCAGAAAGATTAAGCTGGAGCAGAAAGTCCTCATTTTCCTGTCAGGCGAAATTCGATAAATCTGGAAGCTCTTTGGTAAACTGAATGTTCGGAAAAAAGTTCAACTGAAAAATCCTGCTGAAATAGAATTTTCAAAAAAGCCTTTAAAAACAGAGATTTTCAAGATTTAGAAAAATGGATTAAAAACCTCCAATTTCGACCCGTACTGAACAACAAAATTCCATTGAAAAGAGAGTTCAAAAAAAGGCTGGCTGAAAGATCCAGGAAAGAAAATATTCTGATTTTTAATCCGAACTGAAATTGTTGATTTTGAGCTGCCCTTTCCGCAACGCCGGCCAATCATTTCGTGTGCACTCGAACGTGGCGCAACTCTAGGTAACACTGGTTATCGCAAATAGCGGGTATTTCAATAAAATTCGATATTTTAGAGACCAATTAGAAAACGTTAAACTGACAAGTTCGCGTCCCTACTCCCGCACTTGCGTTAACCAAAACCGTTGTGCGCAATATGCCAGAAAACGAAGAAATAATAAAGAAATTATATCAGATTTGGTTGCATAGCAAGCAAAAGATAACTGAATTCAATATTGTCTTTTCAGATGATAAAGAAATAGAAAACTTACGTGAAGAAAATCTTCCTGATTTTTTCGATAATTTAAATGAGCTCTATTGGAATTACTTTTTTATTACAGTAGCTAAATTATTAGATAGCCATACACAAGGAAGAAACACAAATTTGACAATTTTTACTCTGCCTGAGATTCTTAAAAAAGAAAAGATTGAAGATTGGAAAAAAGTTCAAAACCAAGCAGAAAATTTAAAAGTAAAACATCAAGATATAATAGATCATAGAAGAAAAAATTTAGCTCATTTTGATTTTGACCATACTATCCAAAAGAAAAAACTATCAGGATCTACTCATATTGATGAAATAGATGATTTCTTTAACGAGATGCTGGAAATTATAAATACAACTAGGAAAAAACTTTCTTTAGAACCTTATAGTGGCGGATTTATGGTTCACGGTCGATTTAAAGGCTCTCGCGAGTTATTAAGAATTTTAAAAAGTCAATAAAAATAAAGCATACAGCGCACAACAACGCATATCGCAAATGGCGGGTTTTAAAGAAAAGAACTAAATTAGTTTCCATAACAAACAAAAACGGTAAGCCGACAAATCCGCTTTCATAACTCCGCGCCACTTGTCGTTATGCGAGACCGTTGTGTGCAATACTCATGAAAATATCTATAAACATAATTCTAATATTCATTTCAACTTTGAGCTTTTCCCAAAGGAATTTGGAACAAAATATTTTCAAAAAAGTCATTGATCATGAAATTGAAAAAGGAACAACAAGGATTTATATTGAATGCGAAAAATCTAAAACCGCTTTTGATTTAAAGGATTTCAAAGAAAATGTTCAACTAGAAATACCTGAAAATATTTTAAAGGAAATTGAACAAAATGGAGCAACAAGTAAGAATGAAAATTGGAATTCGAAATTTATAAGCAAATTAAATTATCCTCCTGATATATTAAAAAGCAAGAAGTGTTTGACTAAAAAGAACGTTGAATTATTATTTCAAAAAACAAATAAAAGACAAAATGTAATCTCAATTAGTAAACCCATTTTTGATGATAATTATGAAAACTGTATTGTTTCTGTAACCTTTTGGAAATTTACTGGAAGTGCTTATGGATATAAATGCTTTCTAACGAAGATTTATGGGATTTGGACAGTAGTAGTTGAATATGCACAATGGATGACTTAAAGTACTGCACACAACATCGCATATTCGCAATTGCGGCCATTCAGCTAAAAGAAAGATTATACAAACCAGGAATTATAAAACTAAATCGGACAAATCCGTATCTTCACTACCGCAACTGACGAATATACGGGACCGTTAGCCCCAATTATGAGAAAAATTTTTCTGCTAGTTATAGTATTACTACTCGGATGCAAGAATACAGAAAATGAGTTGCATAGTAAATTCCCGGATTATGAATTAAAAAAAATAAATTTCTTAGAAAAAGAATTTTATATTCCCGGTAATTACTTTGATGCCTCTAAGGATTCAATTTTTCAACAAAGATTAGCTACTACCGATACAATTGATAAACTATCATTAAACCACAGAAAATATTTACAATTGATAAATTCAGGTGTTCAATTTGAATATTTCGTAGATAAAGACAATCCTCAGAATTCCATAATTTTTATACTTGGTCAACATATCAGTTTAAATGAAAAGACTATGTATAAATATATAGATATGCTTAAAATGACTTCATTTAAAGATGATAAAGAAGACAGCACGGAGTATAAATTATTGGAAAAAGAATTCTATAAACCGATTTATGCAGATATTATTAAGGTGAAGTTTAAAAGAATAAAGAAAGGAAAAGAACTTTATTTGACACAATATTTAGTTACACAAGGATTAAAAACAATCACTATGATTGTAATGAATACAGAAAACAAAGATTTTGATCAGATTATAAAGAACTTTAAATCATAACTGTGGCTAACAACGGTTATCACAAATTGCAGGGTGCATTAGAAAGAAATTAATTAACTTGATCAACAAACCAGATCTAAAATGACAAGTACGTATCCCTACTCCTGCAACTTGTGTTAACCGGGACCGTTACCTGCAAGCGAATTAAAAATCGAGAAAAGAAGAAAACCGAATGATTAAGAATTACAAGCTATTAATTTTAATATTGACATTAGTTATTTCGGGCTGTAACAGAAACCAAAAATCTAAGAAACAAATATCGGAGAAAGCCAATTCTTCAATTGAAATTAAGGTAGACGATCGAATAGAACTATTCCGATTAGCTTATAATTTGGCAATAATGGATAGTATATCGCCGGATTTAAGACCTTGTAAAGACAAATTCTACTCCGAAAACTATTTACCTTATAAAAAATATTCCAATCATCCTTTTGTTCAAAAAATTGCCAAAGGAGATTTATGGAATGGAGATTTGCCAGTTTTAGCTTTAGCATTGAACAAGAATTTAAAACCAAAATCGAATTTAGATAAATCTCAATTAGAAAATCAATTTGGTTGGTATGGAAAAAATATTGATTCAGTTTCCAGGCTAATTTCAAATTTTAAAGAAACTATTAATTTTAGAAACGAATATGATATAAACTTCATCCCACTAAAAGATTCTATAAAGACTAATAAAATAACTCAGAAGCTGAATAACTTTTTTAGGGTTGAGAAACAACCAAATTTGATTATATATTTTGATCCTTTAAACAATATCACAAGCAGGTCAATTACATTTTTACCAGAAAATGATTCAATAAGAAAATACCTATTAGCTAATATTTGTGAAAAATCAGATTCGATAGATCTAAACAAATCTCTAACTCCAAAATGGAATAAAACAAATAGAAGAATTACTTTTCACGAGAACAGTCATTTGTATACTGAGGATTTATTTCACAGATATTACACTGATGAATTCGACGAAAAACTAAAAAGTGACAAGTTCAAAAATGAAAGAACAAATATTGATGAAATAATTGTTCGTGGAATTACTGCTAAAATAATTGCATTAAACTATGGTAAGAAAATAGGAGATTTTGAGTATGACCGACTTTGGCCAAAATCAAAGATAGTTTTCAAAGAACTTGACAATTATGTCAAAAACAAGAATATGACCTTTGAAGAAATTTATAAGGTAATAATTACCAAACTAGAAGAAAGCTATAGTTAAATCGCCAGCAGGTAACAACGCATATCGCAAATGGCGGGTTTAATAGAAAAGAACTAATTTAGTTTCCATAACAATCAAAACCGGTAAGCCGACAAATCCGCATCCAAAACTCCGCGCCACTTGTCGTTATGCGAAGCCGTTGCCTGCAATAATTATTGACGATCCGAAATTCTAACAAATGCATCTGACCCACATAAAATATAAGCCTACTAAGAAATATGAAAAGAAAATAGATATTCAAGAAGTTTCCAAGGATATTGAAAGCCCAACAGGAAGTAAAGAAATTCAAAAGCAATATTCAAAAACTGATAAGTTATCCGATGAATTAGGATTTGATATGTTTTTAGAATTTGACAACTCAGTTGTATTTGGATTTGATTTTTTACATAAAGGAAAAAAACTAATTCAATTAGAATTAAACCCTACCTCGATTTTCTATTCAAATGCTGTTATGTTTCATAGAAACTTAATTTTTAAAAGAGAAAATCTTTTTAAAAAATCGCCAACTTTCAGAAATTTAAGGAAAGAAATAGATGAAAAAGATTTTGCATTCTTTTTTCAGTTTGCAGCTAATTGTATAATTAATTTACAATCTGCCATAGAAAGCTTTGCGAATCGCCAAATCCCAGAAGATCACCCATTTTTAGATAAAAATGGAGATAAGTTTGAACCATCTGTTTTCCATAAGATAGATAAGGCTCTAC
This sequence comes from Christiangramia fulva, assembly GCF_003024155.1. NCBI lineage: Bacteria > Pseudomonadati > Bacteroidota > Flavobacteriia > Flavobacteriales > Flavobacteriaceae > Christiangramia > Christiangramia fulva. Next base: position 2,857,876 of record NZ_CP028136.1, on the reverse strand, counting down.
CTGAAATAAAAGGAAAAAAATTCAAGAGTAAATTTAAAAGGGATAATTTAATAATTCGATTATTAATTGAACTCAGGAATGAAATTATTCACTTAAAACCTATTGAAGAAAACACAAACACTCAATATAAATCAACCTATAGAAAGCTCATAAAATTTGACTATACAAGAGCAATTTTAGCGGTAAAAAAAATGATCAATTTTTATGAGCCTGAGTTAATTGAAGAATGTCCTTGTGGAAAAGAATATTTCTATGATTTAGAGATCAGAGACAAAGAATAGAAATTAATTACAGCAGGCAACAACGCATATCGCAAATGGCGGGTTTTAGAAAAAAGAACTAAATTAGTTTCCATAATAAACTAAATTGGTAAGCCGACAAATCCGCATCCATAATTCCGCGCCACTTGTCGTTATGCGAGACCGTTGTAGGTAATAAGCCTACTTACGTTTGTTCTAATATTTCAATCTTGGTAATATGCCTAAACATATCATTCAAGTCTGTTAATTTCAATACTTCAACCACCTGGGAATGGTCTACCCAAGTTCCGTCAAGTAGTGGGTGTCCTGCATCTACCCATTGTTTGTAATGTACTAATGCTGTTATCATATTTTTTAAGTTTTATTTTTCAAATCCGTAGGCTTACATACCTACAACATTGCATATAATTCAGGCGGGTTTTTGTGTTTGCGTTTAGTCTTGGATTTTACAAAGCTTTTCTCCACTTCGGACACCTCCGTGCCTTTATTCCCGCCCGAAATCATATGCTTTGACGTTACCAAGAATTGCGCCAACCGGAATACAGAAAGATCAAGTTGGAGCAAAAAGTTTTAATTTTCCTGTCAGGCGAAATTCGATAAATCTGGAAGCGCTTTGGTAAACTGAATGTTCGGAAAAAAAGTTCAACTGAAAAATCCTGCTGAAATAGAATTTTCAAAAAAGCCTTTAAAAACAGAGATTTTCAAGATTTAGAAAAATGGATTAAAAACCTCCAATTTCGACCCTTACTGAACAACAAAATTCCATTGAAAAGAGAGTTCAAAAAAAGGCTGGCTGAAAAATCCAGGAAAGAAAATATTCTGATTTTTAATCCGAACTGAAATTGTTGATTTTGAGCTGCCCTTTCCGCAACGCCGGCCAATCATTTCGTGTGTACTCGAACGTGGCGCAACTCTAGGTAACACTGGTTATCGCAAATAGCGGGTATTTCAATAAAATTCGATATTTTAGAGACCAATTAGAAAACGTTAAACTGACAAGTTCGCGTCCCTACTCCCGCACTTGCGTTAACCAAAACCGTTGTAAACAATTCAGAAAGTTATGAGAAAAGAACAAATTTTAATTCTGATTTTAATTGGAATAATTTACTCTTGTGAAACAAACCTTAATCAAAATTCAGCTGAATATATACCGAAAGAGAAATGGAATAATCTTAATGACTTAAATGGTGAGTGGATAGAACTTGAAAGAGATAAAGAAGGTTATTTTTTATATGATCCCTGTGATGGACAAACTCCCGAGATAATAATCGATAATAAATCTATTCTTTTAAAACATCAAATCGATGAACCGACGAAATTTGAAATTTCTGAATACAATGTTACAAATGATAGTATTTTAATAAAAAGTCAAAATGAAAATTTAAAAGCGGAATTCATTTTTAAACTTATTAAACAAAAAAAGAATTTAATTTTATTTAAATGGAATTTCCCTAAATATAAAAATCAGGGAAAAAGAGTTATTACAAGATTGAAACTAGCAAAGAAATTAAGAGTAGTTAAAAATCCTTGCGATATTGAAAAAGTTCCTGAACAAGAATTTTTACCTGTAGAATTCAACTAGAACTGTTTACAACAGCGGTTCATCTCAAATTACGGGTTTTGCCGAAAAAGTGTAATTTTAGAAACCAGGAAAGAAAATAAATAATCCGACAAGTTCGCGTCCCTACTCCCGTAACTTGCGATAACCGCAAACCGTTGTAGGTAATTTTTAATCAAAATTTGAGCTTCTATGTATTATAATAAAAATCTTGTTCAGAATATTAATGATTGGTATATCAGAGTTCAAAATTCAACCTTAGATAATTTTCAATTTGATTTGAAATTTCTACTTAAAAACATTGAAGATAATGCTACAATAAAGGGTATTATAACTGAAGCTGAAAAAAAATATTTTCTAAATGAACAAGAACTAAAAAAACTAGATGACGATCTACAATTCCAGTTTTATGAAATTGGAACCGAGAGTTTAGAACATAGAGCTTCGATATGTTATCAGGTAACAAAATATCTAGCCAAAAAATATAATTTTAATATTCACCGACTAACCCATTTTTATTTTGGGAACTATCATGAAAATCAAAAAAGAATTTGTTCCGATCTAATTCTTCCATTTTTACAATTCATAGCAGATTCATTAGAAAATCATAATTCTATAGTATATCTATTGGAAAAATATAAGAAGCGAACAGAATGGTTTACCGCTGAAAAATTATTAAATCAATATACCTCTCAAAACAAGAATTATGAGGATTCACTAGAAGACGATTTGAGAATGTTTCTATTCGATCAGGGAATAGATTATCCGTTTTCAACTCCTAAGTCAAAATCGGGTAGAGCAGATATTGTAGGCAACATAAACACTTCAGATCCATTAATTATTGAAATTAAAATCTTTGATCGGCAAAAAAAATACGGAAAACATAGAATTAGCGAAGGTTTTACTCAAATTAGACAGTACACAGAAAATTATAACAAAACACAAGGATTTCTTGTAATATTTAATTTTGACAAAGCACAAATTAATTTGGATTTAAACGGTAATAAGGGTTTCTATCCTCCAATGTTAACTATCAACCATAAAAATTATTATTTCATAGTAATCGATGTAGCTGAAAGGAAATCAGCAAGTAAAATTGGGAAATCCGATATGATTTCGGTTACTCAAGAAGATTTGATCCAATAAAAACTACCTACAACATCGCATATTCGCAATTGCGGCCATTGAACTAAAACAAAATTCGTAGAAACCAAGAATTTAAAAAACTAAATCGGACAAATCCATATCTTCACAACCACAACTGACGAATATACGTATCCGTTGTGCATTATTTATTTGAATGTTTCTATGTCAGAAGAAAACAATAAAGATCAGGATCAAGTAAATTATTATTTAAATCAAATTAAAAAATATGGTTTAGGTAGCTACGAACTCGCAAAAGATGGAGAAAACGGATATGCGGAATTGTAAGCTTCCCCTAATTAGAACTGCTTGATGTTATAAAATTATTGTTTTTAGTTTTATTTGTAGTTTCTAATAGCGTATTAATTTTTGCATATTCTATTGGTGCCATTTTTCCTAATGCATCATGAGGCCTTTGATTGTTGTAATCATCCATCCAGACTTGGGTTTGTTCCCGTACCTGATCAAGATCATCAAAAATATATTTATTTAAAACTCCTCTTGGCTATTTCGGTTCGAATTGTGCCAGTCATTTCGGTCGGTTAGTGCCAGGTATTTCGGTTTGATTTGTGCCACTTCCGGTGTGGATTAAATCTGTAACGGTTCAAATTGTGCCACCCGTTTCGGTTCGTTTTGTGCCACTTTGAAAGATCAAGTAACTCCTATCTTGTCGCAAAATGTGAGAAGATATGGCCAATACACTTGATCCTATGGACCTGAAACAAATTATTACTTTACATCTTGACGGGTATAGCAACCGTAAAATAGGGATTACTCTTGGCATCTCCCGCAATACGGTGAACTCCTACATGAAGCTCTTCAAGGCATGTGACTACAGCTATGAAGAGCTCCTGCGCTTTGATGATCCCGCTCTGAAAGAACTCTTTCCCTCTCATTCCACCATCGACAACCAGCGTTACGATGAGCTGATGGTATATTTTGAGGGGGTCAATAAGGCCCGGAATCATCCTGGGTTTACCTTTCTCCATCACTATCAGGAGTATGCCCAAAGGGCCAGAGAACCCTATAGCTACACCCAATTCATGGAGCATTACCGCAGGAAGTACTCCAAGATCAAAGGATCTATGAAACTGGAGCACGAGGCCGGGAAAGAGATGTTCATCGACTTTACAGGCAAAAAGCTTCATGTGGTTAACAAGGAAACCGGAGAGTTAGTACCAATGGAGGTCTTTGTAGCTATATTGCCTAATAGCCAGTATACCTATGTGGAGGCTTGTGAGAGTCAGAAACGAGAAGATCTTATCTCCTGCTGCGCCAATGCTCTTCGCTTTTACGGTGGAGTTCCCCAGGCTATCGTCTCGGATAATTTAAAATCTGCAGTAACAAGAGCCAGTAAATACGAACCAGAAATAAACCGCAGCTTTAAAGACTTTGCAAGGCATTACAACTGTGTCATCAATCCTACCCGTAGTTATGCACCTCAGGATAAGGCCCTGGTGGAAAATGCTGTACACCTGGTTTACCAGCGGATCTACTATCCGATGCGTGAGATGACCTTCTTCTCCCTGGAAGAACTAAACCGAGAGATAAAGCGCTTGCTTGTGAACTACAACACGCTTTTGTTCCAGCGAAAGGAAGCCAGCCGCAGAGAACTTTTTCAATCCGTGGAACGGGAGTATCTAAAGCCTCTGCCGTCACAGCCATACGAAATGAAGGACTACAAAAGAGCCAAAGTCCAGAAGATGGGATACGTGTACTTCTCTCCGGATAAAAGTTACTACAGTGTTCCTTACCGCTATATCGGAAAAAGAACCTTGATCCATTACACAAGAACTACAGTAGAGGTGTATTACAATCATCAGCGGATAGCCCTTCACAAGCGGAATCCGGCAAAAGGCACCTACATTACCAATAAAGAACATCTGAGCAGCACCCATAAAGGATATACTGACTGGAGCCCGGAGTTCTTCGAAAACAAAGCTGCTCCTCATGGAGCTCATGTGCTGAGTTGTGTAAAAAAAATACTGGCAGCTACCGAATATCCGGAAATAGGATATAAGCGCGCTATGGGGCTGATCCAGCTCCACAAAGCTTATGGATCTAAAAGATTAGACAGCGCCTGTAAGAGGGCTCTGGCAGCAGATACATCATCCTATAAGCGGATCAAGAACATCCTGGAGAATAACATGGACAAAAACTCCCTGTTCCATCAGGACCTGGAAGAAAATCAAACCCATATCCCGGTACACCAGAATATAAGAGGCGCCTCAGCCTATCAGTAAAGAATCTTTAAATCAATATCATGAACAACAATCAGACTATCGAAAAATTAAAACAAATGCGCCTGGGTGCTATGGCCTCCCTGCACCTTCAGCACATCAAGGATAACCGCCTGGAGTCTCTCACTGCCGATGAATACCTGGCTCTCTTGACAGATCATGAGTGGGATCATCGTCAGAACAGAAAGATCGACCGGCTGCTGAGCCAGGCTAACTTCAGGCAAAAAGCAAACCTTACAGATGTGAATTACACCCAAAACCGAAACCTGGATAAGAACATGTTTACCCGTCTTGGAACCCTTGACTTTATGAACCGAAAGGAAAACATTATCCTTACCGGCGCTTCTGGAGTAGGGAAAAGTTACCTGGCTCAGGCTTTAGGTCATGAAGCTTGTATAATGGGGCACAGAACTATTTACTCCAACACTGCACGTCTGTTCAAAAAGCTTAAGCTCAGCAAAATGGATGGTACTTACCTTAAGGAGCTGAAAAAACTCCTCAAGGCAGATCTTCTTATTCTTGATGATTTTGGTCTGCAGGCCTTTGATAATCACGCCAGGGAAACTCTCATGGATATCATTGATGATCGATACAATAAAAGTTCAACCATCCTCTCATCCCAAATCCCCGTCTCCGCCTGGTACGACATTATTGGAGAAGGCACTATTGCAGATGCTATTTTAGACCGGATCGTCAACTCCTCACACCGCATAGATCTCAAAGGTGAGTCGTTGAGGAAAGGTGTTTTAAAAAACGAGTAGATTAAATTTTTATATAATTGCAGTATCTTTTAAAGTGGCACTGTTTGAACCGAAATAGGTGGCACGGTCACTCCGAAATAGCCACCTCTTCTATAAGTTCCATTGAATCGTTCAATAAAAGCATTCTGTGTAGGTTTTCCTGGCTGGATATACTGGAAATCAATTCCATGCATTTGACTCCATTCTGAAGCTATTTTAGCAATAAATTCAGGACCATTATCCATTCTTATCTTCTGAGGTTTGGTTCTTCGGTTAATTAAATGGTTTAACACCCAAATTACTCTATTACTAGGCAAGGAAAAATCAACTTCTATATGAAGTGCTTCCCGGTTGTAATCATCAATAATGGTAAAGGCTCTAAACCTTCTTTTATTATCCAGGACATCTGTTACAAAATCCATGCTCCAGGTATGATTGAGCATCTCTGGCACTTCTAGGGGTTCTTTTACTCTTGCTGGTAGTCTTTTTTTTACTTTACGCCTTAGGCTTAAACCAAGGTTCTTATATACACGATACACTCTTTTATGATTCCATGGCTTCCCTTCTTTACGCAATCGATCATAGGCCATCCAGAAGCCTTCCTCACTATATTTCTCTGCCTTTTCCTGTAAGGCTTCTTCTATAGGCTTATCATCTTTAGGCAGCGGAATATAATAAAACACACTCTTGCTCATCTTTAAAACACGGCACGCCCTGCTTATACCGTAATGAGCAAGTTCTTTAGCTATAGTTCTCTTACGGCAAGGCTTTAGAGCTTTTTTTCGATGATCTCTTTGGCCATCTCATGATCCAGAGAAAGGGTAGCATACATTTGCTTGAGCCGTCGGTTCTCTTCTTCGAGTTCCTTTAGGCGCTTTAGTTCTTTACCGTTCATACCACTATAACGCTCACGCCACTTGTAAAAAGCAGCTGTGCTGATTCCGTATTCACGGCTGATCTCAGCAGCGGTTTTACCGTTATCGAATTCTTTGAGAATCTTAGAGATCTTTTGAGGGGAAAATTTACTTTTTTTCATACTGTTTAAAATTAAGAATTATTCTACTTTTAAACAGTTCGGTTTTAAGGGAAGCTTACAGAATCCGCAGAAACTTATGCCTGGTGGTTATTTCCTTCATTAATAAATTTCCATAGAATCATAAGAGATGAAGTGAATCTCAAACAAGCTATAAATATGTCAATAGTGATTCATTCTGCTCTAATTATTGAAGGATTTATTTATGAAGCAATAAAACAAGAAGCTGGTCTTGTAATGGATGATTCAGATTTAGATGGTAGAATTTATAACTTCTTCGACAAAAAACTCGATAAATCATCTTGGACGGATTTAAATGACTTTTTCAAACTTGTATTTAATGTGAGTTTAAAAAGTTTAACGGATTCAGATAATTGGAAATGTATCGTAATGCTTTTCTACTTTAGAAATATGTTAACTCATAGTAAGCCAATAAAATTCTCTGTAAAAGAAGAAGATGGTAAATTAAAAATGAGACACTTTGGGAACTATGAATTAATATATAACTACTTATTGGAGAAGAAACTGATTGAAAAAGTAAATTTTATTCAGTCTATGACAACAGAATTAATCAATTCAGAAATAGCAGACTTCTTCTGGGAAAATTGTCAAACATTTTTAGAAAATATCATTGAGAACAGTGAAAACATTAAAATGCTTCCAGTGTATGATAGTTACCATAATGCATTCGAGGAATAAACAATGCACAACATCGGTTAACGGCCAATACGCGGTATTCCAACAAAATCGATAACTTAGAACCCCAAACAACAAAATAATAAGCCGACAACTCCGCGTGCTATATTCCGCACACTGGCGTTAACCGTAACCGTTGGCCACAATAAATCATTTGAGATGTTCACTTTCAAAGAAATAGATCAAAGAATAAAAAATTATGAAGAAGAATTAAAATGGGGATTTAATACTTTAAAAAATTATGACGATGAGTATTTAAAACCAGTTTTGCTCGAAAATGGTTATGATAAAATCAAGATAGAATTTTATTGTTTTGTAACATCTAGTTACATTGATTTATTATGCACATATCGGAACTTGAAACGATCAAAAACAAATTGGGAAAGAACATATAATATTAAGTTTGCATATCTGATTGTATATGAAACAATTAATACATACTATAAATATAAAGGTGAAGTTTTCAAATTAATTAAAAAAGAAGATCGAGAAAGATACAGAGGATTTTTCGATATGCTTAATAGAGAGCTTGCGGAATTTAAAGAAGATTATCAGTATGATAAATTAATGCCTAGAATTAGAAACGAATTTTCTGCTCATTATGACAAAAGCTTCATAGAGTACTATTCTAAATATGAACTTTTGGAGAATAAAGAATCCACAGAAATAATAAGAGATTTTCTATATTTTATAAATCCTTTACATTACTTCACTTTTAGTTGGTTAAAAGGTGAAATTGATGATTTCCTTTTCATTAATAGTTGGATGACGTGATTTAAAGTGGCCAACAACGTGTAACGCAAATGGCGGGTTTCCCAGAAAAGAACTAAATTAGTTTCCATAACAAACAAAACAGTAAGCCGACAAATCCGCGTCCCCTACTCCGCACCACTTGTCGTTACACGAGACCGTTGTGCGGCATATTTTACCAGGATTTCGTAATATTACATATGGATGAAATCGAAAAATATGTCAAAGGAATAATTGAGCAGAGGAATCATCAATCAATTGCTGATTTTGAAGGATATTCTCCGGTAGAAATGCAAGTTATTCTTTATGATCCCTTTTGCTCTGATAGCCCTATTCAAATTAGAAAAATGTCGGAGAAAGATTATGATCAAATTCCGTTATTAAATCAAATTAAGTTCCTTTATCAAATTATAAAAGATGAGGGAGAACTTCAATTGACAAAAAAAGGCTTTCTATCGACAAAAACAGTTCAAAAATTATATAATGAAGGATATCTCAAAGATGATTTTATTGAATTAGGTATTTCTAAACTTTACAAAGAGGAAAATGTAAACGTACTTACACTTACAAGGATAATAATAGAACTTTCTCAACTGGTTAAGAAAAGAAATAATAAACTCAGCAGAACCCAAAAAGGAGAAGAAATTATAAAAAGTGATCATTTACTTTTTAAACATATTTTGGAGATTTTCACATTAAAATTTAACTGGGCATATTTTGACTTATATGAAAATGAAGAAATTGGACAACTGGGATTTGGATTCAGTTTCGTTTTACTAAACAAATATGGTAAAGCTAAAAAATCACCAAACTTTTATGCCCAGAAATATTTAAAAGCTTTTGATTTTAATAAAGATCAAAACGATGGTTTTCCAGACAATCCGGAAAATGCATATACTGTAAGAACTTTTGAACGGTTTTTAGAATATTTTGGCTTTGTAGAATTAGAAGGAGACGGCTTCAAAAAACCAAAAATGGTTAAAAAAACTGCTCTATTTGATAAGGCAATAAAAATACGACCGCACAACAGCGCATATCGCAAATGACGGGTTTTCCAGAAAAGAACTAACTTAGTTTCCATAACAAAACAAAGCGTTAAGCCGACAAATCCGCATTCATAACTCCGCGCCACTTGTCGTTATGCGCAAACCGTTACCAAGAATTGCGCCGACTGGAAATCAGAAAGATTAAGCTGGAGCAGAAAGTTTTAATTTTCCTGTCAGGTGAAATTCGATAAATCTGAAAGCTCTTTGGTAAACTGAATGTTCGGAAAAAACTCCAACTGAAAAATTCTACTGAAATTGAATGATTTAAAAAGTCTTCTAAAACAAAGATTCCGGATCTGATAAAAGATCAAAAAAAACTCGAATTTCGATCCAATTGAACAAGGAGATTTCGTCAAAAAGAAAATCTGAAAAGGTCTGCCAGAAAGATCCAGGAAAGAAAATATTCTGATTTTTAATCCGAACTGAAATTGTTGATTTTGAACTGCCCTTTCCGCAACACTGGCAAATCTCTCGTGAATATCACAACGTGGCGCAACTTTATGTAACACCGGTTATCGCAAATAGCGGGTATCTCGATAAAATTCGATATTTTAGAGACCAATTAGAAAACGTTAAACTGACAAGTTCGCCTCCCTACTCCCGCACTTGCGTTAACCAAAACCGTTACCAAGAATTGCGCCGACTGGAAATCAGAAAGATTAAGCTGGAGCAGAAAGTTTTAATTTTCCTGTCAGGCGAAATTCGATAAATCTGAAAGCTCTTTGGTAAACTGAATGTTCGGAAAAAAGTTCAACTGAAAAACCCTGCTGAAATAGAATTTTCAAAAAAGCCTTTAAAAACAGGGATTTTCAAGATTTAGAAAAATGGATTAAAAACCTCCAATTTCGCCCCTTACTGAACAACAAAATTCCATTGAAAAGAGAGTTCAAAAAAAGGCTGGCTGAAAGATCCAGGAAAGAAAATATTCTGATTTTTAATCCGAACTGAAATTGTAGATTTTGAGCTGCCCTTTCCGCAACGCCGGCCAATCATTTCGTGTGCACTCGAACGTGGCGCAACTCTAGGTAACACTGGTTATCGCAAATAGCGGGTATTTCAATAAAATTCGATATTTTAGAGACCAATTAGAAAACGTTAAACTGACAAGTTCGCCTCCCTACTCCCGCACTTGCGTTAACCAAAACCGTTGTGATGCAATTTTTTTCATAAAGTTTTCTATTCAAAAGTTCTAAAATAGAGAACTTTAATTATCTTTGTTCTAGATTTACTAGAATGAAAAGAATAGTTTCAAAAAAGACATTAAGAGAATTCTGGGAAAAGCATTCTGATTCAGAACAGTATTTAAAAACCTGGTACGAAACAGCTAAAACTTCCGATTGGAATTCTCCGAATGATATTAAGAAAACTTATATAAATGCCAGCATTTTAAAAGATAGCAGAGTCGTTTTCAACATTAAAGGAAACTCATATAGATTAATCGTAAAATTTAATTACGACAGACAATGGGCGTTTATAAGATTTGTTGGAACACACGCAGAATATGATAAAATAGATGCTGACACAATTTAAAAACGAGAGTTATGAATATAAAACCTTTAAAAAACGAACAAGATTACGAGAAAGCTTTAGAAAGGCTTGAGGTAATATTTGATGCTCCAGCTAACTCACCAGAAGGAGACGAAGCAGAAATTCTTTCAATGCTAATTGATAACTACGAAAATGAATATTATCCAATTGAAGCTCCAGATCCGATTGAAGCAATAAAGATCAGGATGGAAGAAATGAATCTTAAACAAAAAGATTTAGTTGGAGTAATTGGTGGAAAAAGTAGAGTTTCAGAAATCCTGAATAAAAAGAAAAGATTAACTGTAGATATGATTAGAGAATTGGAAAGAATTCTACATATTTCTGCTTCTGTATTGGTAACTAATTACCAGTTATCGAAGTAAAAAAAACAGCACACAACACCGTGTAACGCAAATGGCGGGTATTTGGCTAAAATTCGATAATTTAGAGACCAATTAGAAACAACTAAGCCGACAAATCCACTCCCTACTCCGCGCCACTTGTCGTTACACAAGACCGTTGGCAACAAGCCGATTTCAACTCCAACAAGAATAATTTCACTCAAAAAGAAATTGATTATATTAGCTTTATGAAAATTAAAGATAGCATACAGGCTAAATTGGTTGATTTCACCTCATTATGTAAATTATATAATGTGAAAAATCTTTATGCTTTTGGTTCTTCTACAACAGACCAATTTGATGAAAATTCCAGCGATATAGATTTACTGATCGAAATAGAAGAAAATGATCCTTTAGAAAGAGGAGAAAAACTTCTAGCTATCTGGGACAAATTTGAAGAGTTCTTCCAAAGTAAAGTTGATTTGTTGACACAGTCTTCGCTTAGGAATCCAATCTTGAAAAAAAATATTGACGCTACTAAAATTTTGATTTATGACGGAGAAAGGCAAGAAGTATCTATCTGATATACTTATAGCAATCGACTTAATTGAAAATTTTATAGCAGACACTCCTGATTTTAATCTATATCAAAACGACTTAAAAACCCAAAGTGCGGTCGAAAGACAATTAGCAATAATTGGAGAAGCTCTAAATAAATTGAAACAAATAGAATCGAATTTATCAATCCAAAATGATAAACAGATTATTGGATTTAGAAATCGACTAGTTCACGCCTATGACAGTATTGATAATGCAATTGTTTGGGTGATTGTAAAAAGACATTTGTTAGAATTTAAAAAAGAGATTCAGATTTTATCGAATGATTGAGAAGGGCCAGTTGCCAACACCGGTTATCGCAAATAGCGGGTATTTCAATAAAATTCGATATTTTAGAGTCCAATTAGAAAACGTTAAACTGACAAGTTCGCCTCCCTACTCCCGCACTTGCGTTAACCAAAACCGTTGTGCGTTATACAAATTTGAACAAATAAGAATGATAATACCTGAAATAATTGCTCAAGCAGCAGAGAAAACTGCAAATAGTGAATGGTATTTCAATTTGGGAAATACAATTTTAGGTGCTGGAATAGGGTCAGGCGTTACAGTTTGGGCTCTCTATAGAACATTTAAACACGATAAGAAAAAAGAAGAAGAAAAAAGGATCCAATTTCAACAGGAAAAAATTAAATATCTTCAATCATTATTAAGGATTATACTTCAAAATTTAAAGATTCAGATTGAAAATTATAAAACCTTCGCTTTAGCTATAGAATCTGACCTGTTTAATCTTCCACTGTTAAGCGAGGTTACACTTAATGAATTAAAACGAATAGTTCATCAAATTGATCAAGAGGATTATTATCACTCATATTTAGGAGAATTTGGACACTCTAAAGAAATAGTAGATGAATTTAGAAATATAATTTCTCTACTAAATTATTATGATGGTAATATTCAAAATTATAAAACAAGTTTAGAAAAATCTTTCTCATTTGACTATGATAGAAAAATTGAGCTAAAGACTATTGTTGAAAACGCTATGGATAGAACTGCAGGACATTTGATAGAAAGTGAACTGCAAAATGAAAAGGAATTTCTAGAATTTATGAACAATTTAATGATTGAATTTCATAATAAAGCAACAAGTTCATCTGATCTAAAATTTTACTTTGAAAATTATGTGGAAAAAATGAAAAAAGGTCTAATTCACTTTATGAGAGATATTCCACAAGCACATCTTTTGATGATTGAAATGAAAAAAGCAACTTACATATACAACGATATTCAATTACAGAATAAAAATGTTTCGAATGATTTTATGGGACTTTATTCAGAAATGATGGATTATTACCCAAAACTTGAAAAAAATACTGAAAGAATAATGCAATATAACTAGAAGTACAACGCACAACATCGGTTATAGCAAATAGCGGGTTTTGCCGAAAAAGTGTAATTTAGAAAACCAAGAAACAAAAGGTTAAGCCGACAAATCCGCGTCCCTATTCCCGCTACTTGTCCATAACCGTAACCGTTACAAAAAATTGCGCCGACCGGAAAAAAAGAAAGATTAAGCTGGAGCAGAAAGTCCTCATTTTCCTGTCAGGCGAAATTCGATAAATCTTAATGCTCTTTGATAAAATTAATGTTCGGAAAAAAGTTCAACTGAAAAATCCTGCTGAAATAGAATTTTCAAAAAAAGCCTTTAAAAACAGAGATTTTCAAGATTTAGAAAAAATGGATTAAAAATCCTCCAATTTCTACCTTTACTGAACAACAAAATTCCGCTCAAAAGAACGTTCTTAAAAAAGTTCAATTGAAAGATCCAGGAAAGAAAATATTCTGATTTTTAATCCGAACTGAAATTGTTGATTTTGAACTGCCCTTTCCGCAACGCCGGCCAATCATTTCGTGTGCACTCGAACGTGGCGCAACTCTAGGTAACACTGGTTATCGCAAATAGCGGGTATTTCAATAAAATTCGATATTTTAGAGACCAATTAGAAAACGTTAAACTGACAAGTTCGCCTCCCTACTCCCGCACTTGCGTTAACCAAAACCGTTACAAACAAGAGCTCCTGAACGATTTTTAGAATTTTCAATAATAATTTCGGTAACTGAAAACTTAGAATTTCAAAGCTTAAAATTGACAAATTTTCCAGTAAAGAAGATAAAGATTTTGAGATCCTGGAAAGAATAAATATCCGAATCCTACAGATTAAAATCTGGAAAAAATAAAAGGCTTAAAAAGACAATTTTCAACAAAGAATTAAAAGGATTTAAAAAAGTATGAAAATTGAATTTCAGCAGAAAGTTTTTCAAAATCGCTCCTAATGAAATTTTGAACTGCTAAAGCTGATTTTTAAAACAAGATTTGAACAAAGAACAAACGGACTTCACTCAGTCGCAATAATTGGAAAAAAGAACGAAGATTTTTTTCCTATTCGGGTCTGTAAATTAAACTCTGTCTGATCTTTCAATTTCTCTTTTACTAATTCCAGAGGCACTGATATTTATGGTCAATGGTATCCTATTACCAAATTTAATATAAAATTGCTGAATGGTAAGACTCCAATTATGGAGAGGAGCTGTCCATTTCTTTTCGATATTCCTGGTAGCCAGATAAACCAGCTTTAGAAGGGACATATCATTAGTGAAGGCTCCCTTGGTCTTTGTAACCTTACGAATCTGGCGATGGAAGCCCTCAACGGCATTAGTGGTATAAATGATCTTTCTGATAGGCTCAGTGAACTGAAAATACTGTGAGAGTTCTTCCCAGTTGCGTTGCCAGCTCTCAATTACTACGGGATACTTCTGTCCCCATTTTTCTTCCAGGCCCAGCAGTTCATCTTCAGCTACTTCTTTATTTACAGCGCGATAGACCTTTTTAAGGTCCTTCATAAATTCCTTCTGGTCTTTAGAAGCGATATATTTAAGAGAGTTTCTTATTTGATGAACGATACAAAGTTGTACCTGCGTCTTTGGAAACACACTGAGAATAGCATTGGTAAAACCTTTGAGATTATCAGTACAGGCAATCAAGATGTCTTCCAGCCCACGGTTTTGTAAATCTGTCAACACCTGAAGCCAGAAGTTGGCACCTTCGCTCTCAGAAATATACATTCCCAGAACTTCTTTATATCCCTCTTTGTTGATGCCTAGAATGTTGTAGAGGGCCTTGTGTTCTATCTTTCCATCTACCTTCACTTTGTAATGCATGGCATCGAGCCATACAATGCAATAAAGGGAATCCAGGGGACGGCTCTGCCATGCTTTTACATCAGGAATGATCCTGTCAGTAATCTGGCTTAAAACCGTATGGGAGATGTCTGTGTCATACATTTCCTTAATGTGAGAAGAGATGTCACGATAGCTCATTCCAAGGCCGTAGAGGCCTATTATCTTCTCAGAGAGATTATCTGCTAAAATAGTCTGGCGTTTCTTTACCAGATCGGGTTCAAAACTGCTTTGACGATCCTGCGGGGTATCAATTTCAAAGGATCCATAGCCACTCTTTATCCTCTTTTTTCCTTTGCCATTGCGCTTATTGCCATTAGAGCGCTCTTGTTCATTAAGATGTGAATCCATTTCTGCTTCAAGAGCTTTTTCAATAAAACTCTTAAGCATAGGCGCAAAAGCACCGCCCTTACCGAAAAGACTCTTGCCCGACATAAACTGCTCCAGGGCCTTCTTCTCTAATTGTTGTTGTTCTTCTGTTGTCATAAGTCTGTCTGAATAAAATTAATTTAAAATTTCCTTCAGACAGAGTTTATTTTACACCCTCTCCTATTCAAAATTGTAAACTGAGCCCAGAACGCTCGTGATCACTCACACGTGTCGCTCCAGTTTGTAACAACGATTAACGCAAATGCCGGGTTTTGTAAAAAAGAACTAAATTAGTTTCCATAACAATCCAAAACGTTAAACCGACAAATCCGCTTTTATGATTCCGCGGCACTTGTCGTTAACCGAGACCGTTGTGCAAAATTTAAGAAGAAAAAATTGATTACAATAGGCAAGCTAATTATTCCCGAAAATGATGTTCTGAATTACCAAGAGGTTGAAAATTATTTTAATAATAATCAAAATATTCTTCAGGTCTCTAAAAATAAAGAAATTGATTTTTCAATTATTTCAAAACTCATAAATGATTCATTCCCTAAACCAAATATATATGGTATTTTCATAAAAGATTCCGAAGAAGTTGAATGGACTTTAAAATATATCGGTCAAAGAAAATCAAAGTATATAAAAGATAGATTGAGACAGCATCTGATTAAAAAACATAAAAGAACAGGAGCACAATTCGATAGAGTGAAAATTGAGTTGAAAGCTGGAAAAGAAATTGGGATAAAACTTTACTCTATAAAACCAGATGAATTGAGACAATTTTATGAACAAAAATTGCTGAATAATTTAGATTGTTTATGGAATTGCCAAAGATGAATACTAACAAATAAAAATATAAATGAGCGCATTAAATAATTTAATTAACAAAAGAGTAATAGCTACAATAGAAGGTGATGATAAGACTTATGACATTATAGGTACAGTTATAAATGTTGATGTAAATGATTATTATTTCTACGAAAAAGGAGAATCGATTTTCATAACAGTTACAATAAACCCGGAAAATGAATTACCAGAAGAAATAGATGTTGAAGAGCTTCAAAATATTCCATTGGAAAATATTCGAAAAGCATAACTTTCACGCTTAAACTTTGCACAACATCGGCTCATCGCAAATAACGGGTATTGTCAAACAAGTGTAATTTTATAAACTAAGAAAGAAAAGAATTAAACCGACAAATCTGCCTCCCAAATCCCGCAACTTGCGATAGCCGTAACCGTTGTGCTTAATGTTGAAATCGTGCTAAAAACAAACTTTAATCCTTCCGAAAAACATCTTGCTCATATAAAAAATTGGCTGATTGAAGAATGGAATGAAACAAACAGAGGATTTTATTGCAATTGGAATATAATTGAAAATGAGTATGCGAAAAATAATGTAGCAGTAATAACTGAGAATGATTTTGTAATCGGATTTGTAGTTTATAGAATTTATGAATTTCAAGCAGTAATTGATATTGCGGAAACCAAACCAACTGAAAGAAAAAAAGGAATTGCAAGAAAGCTAATTAATGACACCTTAGACTACTTTGGACAAAAAGGAGCCTTAGTTTGTGAATTATTTTGTTCGCCTGAAAATTCAGAGCCATTTTGGAAAAGAATCGGATTTGAAAATTTCCCTGATTTACCACATAATTCAAAAATCAGTATGTATAAACCTCTCGTTGAGACTTTAAAGCCAACTGAAAAAGCGGAAACTGCCACAAAAATTAGCTTGTGGAATTGTGAACCTTATCAAGCGGACAGAGAAAAAGCAAAATGGAATTGGGATTTGAATTTCATAGAGGACAAGAAAACTTTGACTAAACCTATTATTTTTCCAGTCTCAAGTGATTGGCAAGTGGAATTGACCAAAAACGGACAAAAAATAGTTTCGGGAAAAGTTAAAAGATTTCGGATTGATTTAGCAGAAAATGGTAGTTTTATGATTATCCGAAAATTAACCTTGTAAAAAAACACTAAGCACAACAACGGCTCATCGCAAATAACGGGTATTGTCGAAAAAGTGTAATTTTAGAAACCAAGAAAAAAAATATTCAATCCGACAAATTCGCGTCCTTACTCCCGCAACTTGCGATAGCCGGGACCGTTACCAAGAATTGCGCCGACTGGAAATCAGAAAGATTAAGCTGGAGCAGAAAGTCCTCATTTTCCTGTCAGGCGAAATTCGATAAATCTGAAAGCTCTTTGGTAAACTGAATGTTCGGAAAAAAGTTCAACTGAAAAATCCTGCTGAAATAGAATTTTCAAAAAAGCCTTTAAAAACAGAGATTTTCAAGATTTAGAAAAATGGATTAAAAACCTCCATTTCGACCTTCACTGAACAACAAAATTCCATTGAAAAGAGAGTTCAGAAAAAGTCTGGCTGAAAGATCCAGGAAAGAAAATATTCTGATTTTTAATCCGAACTGAAATTGTTGATTTTGAGCTGCCCTTTCCGCAACGCCGGCCAATCATTTCGTGTGCACTCGAACGTGGCGCAACTCTAGGTAACACTGGTTATCGCAAATAGCGGGTATTTCAATAAAATTCGATATTTTAGAGACCAATTAGAAACGTTAAACTGACAAGTTCGCCTCCCTACTCCGCGCCACTTGCGTTAACCAAAACCGTTGTGCAGCATTTAGTAGAAAAATACAACTAAAATACATTGATGAAAAACATTGGTAAAACAATAAAAATCTTCCTGGTAGATGGAGAACCAAATGGAAGAATGACATGCGAATTATCAAATTGGACAGGAAAAGCATTAAAAATTCCGAGAAAGAAAATAAAAGAGTCGTCTGATAGACCAGAGTTAGAAAACACAGGAATCTACATCTTATTCGGAAAATCTGATAAATCAGAAAATAAGGAATTAGCATATATCGGTGAAGCAGAAGGAATTTATAAAAGATTAAATCAACATTTATCGGCAAAAGATTTCTGGAATGAAGCTTTAGTTTTTGTAAGTAAGGATGAAAATTTAAATAAAGCTCACATTAAATATTTAGAAAGTAGATTACATGAAATTGCCATAAAAGTGAATCGGTATGATTTAGAAAATGGTAATATTCCACCGAGATCAACGATTTCAGAGTCTGATCAAGCAGAGATGGAACAATTTCTAGAAAACATTAAGCTTCTTGTCAATGCTTTAGGATTCAAAATATTTGAGGAATTAAGAAAAGATCAAACTATAGAAGAGCAAATCAAAAGTACATTTTACATAAATGCTGCTCGTGGTGCAAATGCAAAAGGACAAATGACAAATGAAGGATTTGTCGTTTTAAAAGATTCAGAGATTGCGACTTCAGTAACAAATTCATTCCCTAAAAATTGGATTAATGTACGAGAGAGTTTGATTGACGACGGAATAGTAACTCCGATTAATAATAAACTCATTTTCAAAGAAGATTATTTGTTTTCAAGTCCATCTGCGGCTGCCGCCGTGGTAATGGGAAGAAGTGCAAATGGATTAACCGAATGGAAATTAAACGACGGTAGAATTTTAAAAGCCGTGGAATCAGACAACTAAACGCAGCACAACATCGCATATTCGCAATTGCGGCCATTCAACTAAAAGAAAGCTTATAGAAATCAGGAACTAAAGACCTAAATCGGACAAATCCGTATCTTCACTACCACAACTGACGAATATACGTACCCGTTGCCCATAATGCCGCGGAAAAAACAAAATTTCAGATTTAATAACAAAAATTGAAGCGGACTAAAGAGCGTTTAAAATGTGATTTTTGGAACCTAAGAAAAATGCCACTTCATAGATTGCTTTAAATCGGATTGATTCGAATTTTAAAAAATACTTTTGAATAAAAAGAAAACTCTCATTTTATAACAATGTTTTTCGGATTTTCAACTCGACTGGATTAAAAAGGACTTTTGCTTTTGGAACTGAGAAAAATTGAATTTCAGATTGAACGATTCCAGCTCACTCAGCCGAAAAAAAAATTTACCACGAAAATGTCATTTTTGCCTGTACAGCAAAATCTGTTTTTCAATTAGACAAAAAGAAAAAACGGACAACAAAAAATGACTCACTCGGGCGAGCGGCACAATGGGCAACAATGTTTAACGAGCAAATTGCGGCTGACCTTCTAAAAATGACATTTTTGAGTACCTTTAAAAACTAAGTTTAACCGACAAATTCAAGTCTCCAAGTCCGCAACTTGCGTTAAACGAGACGTTGCCAGTAATATGAAAAAAGCTTCCTTAATAACATTAATTTTCATCTTCGGACTTTCTTCCTGTAAATCGGAGAAACAATATTCGGATTATAATGAAGATGATTTTTATGAAGTACAAGGAATTATAACTGCTGTTTACCGGACAAGTGATCCTTTGGACAATCCGACTGTAAAAAATGTCAGATTTACTTACTTTTTAGATCGACCGACTCCAAAAACCGGAATGGAAGAAAACCTGGATATGTTTGAAGCCCAAAACGGATATCCTTTAATAGTTCTTGTTCATAAAGATGATGAAAATATCAGTTTTTACGGCAGAGTCGGAATTCTTGATAATTTAAGCCCTGAGGAAGAAAAAATCCTGCGTGCTCATATAAAAGATGAAATGGAAAAATTACAGACTGCTGTTCCTGAACCTCTTTACCAAAAGGCAAAATCAGTAGAAGAAAATTAAAAAAATACTACTGGCAACAACGATTAACAAAAATGGCTTTTTAGAGAGATAATTTTTTACATTTATTTTCATAAGAAAAAAACCCGTTACGCCGGAAAGTGAAGTCTTCCCTACACGCCACTTTCGTTAACCGGGAACGTTGCAGCCAATGCCAACAAAAATCTAACTAAAGATTATGGGATTATTTAAATTATTATTCGGATCAAATCAGCGAACTCCTAATAGGAAAAATAATCTTTCTAAAAATCATCCAAAAAATTATTCCGAATTAAAACAGAAAACCCAAGAGCTGAAAGCTCAGAATAAGAAATGGGAAACCGATTCGAAAAAAATGATTTCCCTGAGAAACAGGGGTTCTGAATTGGAAAAGAAAAAGCAACTGAAAGAAGCTATTGATGTATACCTGGAATCCATTAAATTCGGAGAAGAAGAAACTAATAAACTGCACCTTTATAATTATGCTCACGATATTGATAGAGTGATAATTTTATATTCAAAGACTAAACAATTTGAACTTTTAGAAGAATTTTTAAAAAGAAATATTGAAAAATATCCTGAATATAATAAAATTGAAAAGTGGCAAGAAAGGCTGACTAAATTAGAAAAGAAAAAGTAAAGGCACTGGCAGCAACAACGCATACCGCAAATGGCGGGTTTCATAGAAAAGAACTAAATTAGTTTCCATAACAAACAAATAGTTAAACCGACAAATCCGCATCCAAAACTCCGCGCCACTTGTCGTTATGCGAGACCGTTGGCAACAATATTTTCACAAAAAGCTTGCTAGTGATTCATTTTTGGTGCAATTTTACATCAAATTAAAATATTATGGCAAGACAAAGTATTTCATTTACAAAACCAAATGACGAGTGGTTAAAATCTCAAATTGAGAATGAAGAGTATTCAAGCAAAAGTGAATTGGTTAATGATCTGATAAGACAAGCAAGAAATCAGCAAGTTCAAATTGATTGGATTAGAAGTAAAATAGAAAAAGCTGAAAAAAGCGGATTTACAAATGATAGTAAAGAACAGATTTTAGCAAAATCAAAGTCTTTACTTAATGAGTAAATATAGATTAAGTAACGTCGCTAAAGAAGACTTAATTCGGATTCATCAATTTGGAGTAAAAAGATTTGGAGTAGCTCAAGCAGATAAATATTTCGAAACATTTTTTGAATATTTCGATCTCATCGCCGAGCAACCTTTCACTTTTGAAGCAGTTGACTTTATAAAACCTGGATATCGAAGATGCGTGTGCGGATCTGATAGCATTTATTATCGAGTAGAAAACAATATTGTCGAAATTATGACAATTATCGGCAAACAAGATTTAACCAATATCTAATCAAAATTCAGTAAGAAAATACGGTTGCCAACACCGCATATCGCAAATAGCGGGTTTTAGAAAAAAGAATTAAATTAGTTTCCATAACAATCAAAACCGGTAAGCCGACAAATCCGCATCCCTACTCCGCGCCACTTGTCGTTATGCGGGACCGTTAGGCACCATATTTTAATGAATATTCAAGTCCTATTTTTACTGAAATTTGGTAGTAAGAAAAACATAGAAAACCTCTTGAAAAAAGGTGAAATCTATATGAATACTATTAATTGGTTTCAAAACTCAGATAAAAAAGCTGTAGGTGATATTTACGAAGGTGTTTATGAAATTGAAAATTTAAAAGGTAAGCTAACCTTAAAAGTCCCAAATAATCCAATCACGCTTGAAAAAGCTTCTTTACAACTTAGAAAACATCTAGAAGGTCATATTGGAAATATTTATTCTACTTATGCAATTTCAAATTTGTTATTAAAAAGAAAGAAAGTTCATAAGGTAGATCCCAGAATGAAAAATTTTGGTTCGCATTGTCTGATAATAAAAGATGTAAAGGGATTTACGAATGCAATTTTTAATAAATTAGATGAATTGGGGATTTCCTATACACATAATATCGTACAATACAGGAAATTAAACGGTAAGAAGCATCAAGTTTCATTATTTGAAAAAACCCATATTCTTAGTTATCAAAAAGAACATAGAATTATAGCCTGGACGAAAACAAATTCTCCTTTAAAATTTGAGATTGGTTCAATTGAAAAATATGCTGAAATACATACAACCGAAAAAATTATAGAAACTCTTAAGGTAGATAGATTATAAAATACGTTGCCTAACAACGGTTCACCGCAAATAACGGGTAGTTAGCCGAAAATGGTTATTTTAGAGACCAATTATTAAAACCACTAAGCCGACAAATCCACGTCCTTACTCCCGCAACTTGCGGTAACCGGGACCGTTGGCAACAAGCAAAGAAAAATGGTACTAAAACCAAAAATAGGCTTTGACAATATAAAATTTGGAATGAATCAGAAAGATGTTATTTCAATTTTAGGAAAACCTGACAGAAAATATTTAGAAGAAGATACCGATGATAATGAATTAGTTTTAGAATGGAAAAGTTTAATGCTACGCCTAACATTCTATCGAGATGAAAACAATCGTTTTGGATATTTAAGAACAAGAAATAAAAATTTCTCTTTTGAAAGTAAAGCAATCATTAATCAGCCAATAGAAATTGTAAAAAAAGAAGTATTTAAAAATGCAGAATATTGGGAAATAGATGAATATAATTTTATGAGAGTTTATTTTAATGAAGAAAATTGGATTGCATTAAATTGTGAATATGATTTAGTTTTAGAAATAGAAA
This sequence comes from Christiangramia fulva, assembly GCF_003024155.1. NCBI lineage: Bacteria > Pseudomonadati > Bacteroidota > Flavobacteriia > Flavobacteriales > Flavobacteriaceae > Christiangramia > Christiangramia fulva. The sequence goes on along the minus strand of NZ_CP028136.1, from coordinate 2,835,008 downwards.
TGGGAGTACCATTTAGAAATGATTCAGATTATAACTGGCCAAAATGAAAAGGAAAATTATTTTAGATATATTTTCAAATAATTCTTAAGAATAATGTTCGGTAACTAATTGCCAGTTGCCAACAACGCATACCGCAAATGGCGGGTTTTCCAGAAAAGAACTAACTTAGATTCTATAACAAACAAAACCGGTAAGCCGACAAATCCGCATCCATAACTCCGCGCCACTTGTCGTTATGCGAGTCCGTTGTAGCCAATTTTTAAAGAAATTTTTATAACTAAATGGATTATTTTACACTTACCAAACACTTATCAAAACGATTAGGAATTAACCAGGAAATATTTCAATTAGAATTTCCTTATCCTGCTGATAGAGACTTCAAAAAAATTCACTCAGAGGAGGTCAAAAATCATCATTATTTAAGCAAATACGAATATTGGGCAAATACTAAAGAAAATTGGAGGAGTATAAAATTATTCTTTCCTCCGGCAATAAAGCGTGAAGTAATTCAAATACTAAACGAGTATTTAAAAGAAAACGGTGAAGAATTAATTGACGTAGAAAACATTCCTGAAAAATTTAGTCGTGATCAAGATGATTTCAACCTAATTTTAGGTCAAAATCAAGATTATCTTATCCTAGAAATTGCACTTAAAGAAGATTAATTTTGGCCAATAAAATCTCAGAAATAACAAGAAGAAATATTTTTGATTTCATTCAGGTAGAAAATTTCTGGTGGTCAGGAAGGCTTGAGGAAATTGATTTCTTGTCTAGAATTTACAATTTAGAAGAAATGGAATCTTATGACAGCAGATTCGAAAATGCTGCGGGAGATATTTGGCAACATCGCATAAATAACAATGATTGGGAAGATAATTGGATTTTCTACGATGACAGATTCAACCTCATGAAATGTGATGATTCAAGGTTCTTAAATTTCCTATGTGAAATGATACATCCAATTGTGAGAGCTGATAAATCAGAGGTAAGCAAACTGTTACAAATATTTAATGATAATCTCCAGGATGATAATTTTGAATTAGTTGAAAAGACCAAAATTTCTGGCAGGCCAATTTTCGTCGGTAGGATGAAAATAACAGGAAAAGAATCCTTAGCTAGAAAAACAGAAAATATTCGAAAAATTCTAAATGCTGAATATGTAACCCAGCAAATCAATTTGATGGAAACTTCGATTGAAAATTCTCCACACATAGCAATTGGACTAGCAAAAGAATTAATTGAGACTTGTTGTAAATCTATTTTTGAAGAGAGAAAAATAAAATACGAGAAGAGTTGGGATCTTCCAAAATTGATGAAAGAGACAACCAAACTTTTAAAATTAACCCCTGAAGATATTTCAGATGAAGTAAAAGCGGCAAAATCAATAAAACAAATATTAGGTAGTTTGTCATCAGTTGTACAAGGAATAGGAGAAATAAGAAATGAATATGGTAGTGGTCACGGAAAAGATGGTAAATTTAAAGGTTTACAACCACGGCACGCTAAATTAGCCGTAGGTGCTGCTTCAACACTAGCCATTTATTTGTTAGAAACCCACGAGCTAAGAAAATAAAAACTGGCTACAACACCGCTTCATCGCAAATAACGGGTATTGTAGAAAAAGTGTAATTTTAGAAGCCAAGAAACTAAATGGTTAATCCGACAAATCCGCGTCCCTATTCCCGCCACTTGCGATAACCGCAAACCGTTGTACGCAACCCACCTACAAAATTCAACTTCTAATTTTAAATTTTTCAATAGCATTGAAAAAGTTTGTATTTTCGATATATGAAAATAATTGAAAAAAATAAAGATAAAATTAAGGCTTTATGTACTCAACATAAAGTTTCAAGATTATTTGTGTTTGGTTCTGTACTTACTGATAAATTTAAAAAATCAAGTGACGTTGATTTTGTAGTAGATTTTGACGGAGTAGATTTATATGACTACGCAGACAATTATTTTGATTTAAAAACTTCCCTAGAAAATTTATTAAAAAGACAAGTTGATTTGCTTGAAGAAAAAGCAATTAAAAACCCATATTTAAGAAGATCAATAGATGCTTCAAAACAAATAATTTATGGATGAAGAAATAAAAACTTGGCTTTACGATATTTTACAATCTATTAATGAGATTGAGAGTTATTACCAGGGCAGACCGAAAATTTTCGAGGAATACGTAGCGACATTAGAACAAAAAGAGCAACCGAACGTGATTTGGAAATTATCGGAGAAGCTGTAAATAGAATTCTAAAAAAGAATAAAAATTTTCAACTTGAGAATGCTCAAAAGATTATTGGTACCAGGAACAGAATTATTCACGGATATGATATGGTTTCTGATGAACTAATTTGGAGTATTGTTATAAACAACCTCCCAAAGTTAAAACAAGAAGTAGAAAATAAATTATCTGAGTAAAGCGGGCAGCGTACAACAGCGGTTCATCTCAAATTCCGGGTATTATAGAAAAAGTGTAATTTTAGAAACCAGGAATGAAAAGTGTTAATCCGACAAGTCCGAATCCCTACTCCCGCAACTTGCGATAACCGCAAACCGTTACAAAAAATTGCGCCGACCGGAAAACAGAAAGATCAAGTTGGAGCAGAAAGTCCTCATTTTCCTGTCAGGTGAAATTCCATAAATCTGAAAGCTCTTTGGTAAACTGAATGTTCGGAAAAAAGTTCAACTGAAAAATCCTGCTGAAATAGAATTTTCAAAAAAGCCTTTAAATACAGAGATTTTCAAGATTTAGAAAAATGGATTAAAAATCCTCCAATTTCTACCTTTACTGAACAACAAAATTCCGCTCAAAAGAACGTTCTTAAAAAAGTTCAATTGAAAGATCCAGGAAAGAAGAAAAATGGATTTTATTGCTGCTAAAATTCAAAAATTTCAAATGCCCTTTCCGCAACACTTGTAAGCTTCCCCTAATTAGAACTGCTTGATGTTATAAAATTATTGTTTTTAGTTTTATTTGTAGTTTCTAATAGCGTATTAATTTTTGCATATTCTATTGGTGCCATTTTTCCTAATGCATCATGAGGCCTTTGATTGTTGTAATCATCCATCCAGACTTGGGTTTGTTCCCGTACCTGATCAAGATCATCAAAAATATATTTATTTAAAACTCCTCTTCTATAAGTTCCATTGAATCGTTCAATAAAAGCATTCTGTGTAGGTTTTCCTGGCTGGATATACTGGAAATCAATTCCATGCATTTGACTCCATTCTGAAGCTATTTTAGCAATAAATTCAGGACCATTATCCATTCTTATCTTCTGAGGTTTGGTTCTTCGGTTAATTAAATGGTTTAACACCCAAATTACTCTATTACTAGGCAAGGAAAAATCAACTTCTATATGAAGTGCTTCCCGGTTGTAATCATCAATAATGGTAAAGGCTCTAAACCTTCTTTTATTATCCAGGACATCTGTTACAAAATCCATGCTCCAGGTATGATTGAGCATCTCTGGCACTTCTAGGGGTTCTTTTACTCTTGCTGGTAGTCTTTTTTTTACTTTACGCCTTAGGCTTAAACCAAGGTTCTTATATACACGATACACTCTTTTATGATTCCATGGCTTCCCTTCTTTACGCAATCGATCATAGGCCATCCAGAAGCCTTCCTCACTATATTTCTCTGCCTTTTCCTGTAAGGCTTCTTCTATAGGCTTATCATCTTTAGGCAGCGGAATATAATAAAACACACTCTTGCTCATCTTTAAAACACGGCACGCCCTGCTTATACCGTAATGAGCAAGTTCTTTAGCTATAGTTCTCTTACGGCAAGGCTTTAGAGCTTTTTTTCGATGATCTCTTTGGCCATCTCATGATCCAGAGAAAGGGTAGCATACATTTGCTTGAGCCGTCGGTTCTCTTCTTCGAGTTCCTTTAGGCGCTTTAGTTCTTTACCGTTCATACCACTATAACGCTCACGCCACTTGTAAAAAGCAGCTGTGCTGATTCCGTATTCACGGCTGATCTCAGCAGCGGTTTTACCGTTATCGAATTCTTTGAGAATCTTAGAGATCTTTTGAGGGGAAAATTTACTTTTTTTCATACTGTTTAAAATTAAGAATTATTCTACTTTTAAACAGTTCGGTTTTAAGGGAAGCTTACATTTAGATTTTCAATTGAGAAGTTGAAGTCGTTGGGATCAAAAAGGCGGACTTTGACTTTTAAACAGATTTTTAATTACAAAAAACACCCTGAAAATGAACTGCCCGATGCAATAATCGGATTTCTGATTCTCGGGCTCACGCTGACTCTCATTTTAATCTGATTCTGGTTTAAACCCTAAAGAGAAAAACATTGCACAACAATGTATAAAAACAATGCTATCTTAGAGTCGAATCGAAAGTCTGTGCGTACTTGCTGCGTCTGATTTTCCTGCGGAAAATCAACGCCGGCAATCGCCGCACTGTTTTTATACGAGACGTTAGGTGTAATTTTTCAACTTGTGAAAGTTACCAATTTTGGGTATATTTGAAAAAAGATGAAAAATGAATAAAAACACGTCCATATCATTAGGTGATTACTTTGACCAATTTGTTAGAAGTAGAATAAATGAAGGCAGATACAAAAATGTTAGCGAAGTCATTCGCGCTGGATTAAGATTATTAGAAGAAGAAGAAAGTAAAATTGCTGCATTGAAAAATGCAATTCAAGAAGGAATTGATAGTGGAATTGATTACAATTTTGATCCAAAAAAACATCTTGAATCTTTAAAATCAAATAAACGACTGAATGGCTAAATACTATTTAACCAAAAAAGGCAGTCGCTGATTTAGCTAATATTTGGGATTATACACTAGAAAAATGGTCAGAACAACAAGCTGACATGTATTATCAAAATCTGATTGAAAGTTTTGAGGAAATAACTCAAAAATCATTCTTGGGAAAAAACTATGAAGGAATTACTTCTGGATTACTCGGATTAAGAGTAAAAAAACATATTATATTTTATCGCGAGATTTCTATAGATGAGATTGAAATCACAAGAATATTACACGGAAGTATGGATTTAAAAAGAAGGATTCGAGAATAAAAAACTACACCTAACAACGGCTCATCGCAAATAATGGGTTTAGTCGAAAAAGTGTAATTTTAGAAACCAGGAAAGAAAACTAATAAACCGACAACTCCGCTTCCCTACTCCGCCAACTTGCGGTAACCGAAACCGTTGGCAACAAGCTGGTCAAAAAGTCACAACATTCTTCTAGGATTAATTGAGAATTCGTATTTTTGATCAAAAGCTGATCGCTATGGATTTACAATCAAGAAAAATAGAATTTGTACAAGAGTTTTTAAAACTTCAAAGTGAAGAAGCTGTTTCTCGTTTGGAAAAACTATTAAAGAAAGAGAAGAAAAATGTCATTGGAAAAGACTTCAAACCTATGACAAAAGAGGAACTAAATCAAAGAATTGACCAATCAGAAAAAGATTTTAAAAATAATCGTTTCAAGAAGACTTCGGAATTATTATCTAAATATAAATAATGAAATTAGAAATAATTTGGTCAAAATTTGCAGAAAAGCAACTTGATGAGATTTTTGAATATTATTTAGAAAATGCTAGTCCCAGGGTTGCGAAGAAATTACTTAAAAATTTACTAGAAGAGCCAAATAGATTAATGGACAATCCAAAAATTGGACAAATTGAGGAACTTCTAAAAGAAAGAAAAATATCTTACAGATATTTGATTTTTAAAAACTATAAAATTATTTATTCTGTTCATCCAGAGGATGGTTTTATCAAAATTGCTGATGTTTTTGATACACGGCAAAATCCAACAAAAATAGAAAGGTCGAAGTAAACCAGCCAGTTGCCAACAGCGGTTATCGCAAATGCCGGGTTCTACAAAAAAGAATTAAATTAGTTTCCATAACAAACCAGAGCGTTAAGCCGACAGATTTGCTTTTATAACTCCGTGGCACTTGTCGTTAACCGCAAACCGTTGGCAACAAGCTCCAGAAAACTCCGATTAAGAATAAAAGGATTAAATTAGAATTCGTATTTTTGATAAAAAGCTGAAAATGGATATAGAAGCCAGAAAAATAGAATTCATTCAGGAATTTTTAAAACTTCAAAGTGAGGAAGCAATTACCAGACTTGAAAAAGTTTTAAAGAAAGAGAAAAAATTATCCGGGAATAGAGAGATTCAGCCAATGAGTAAAAAAGAGTTCAATAAACGAATCGATAAATCAATGAAAGATTCGAAAGAAGGAAAATTAACTGAGGTTAATGATTTAATGGCTGAAATTGAAAAATGGAGGTAAAAATTTATTGGACCGACTTCGCAAAAAACGAAGTTCGAGAAAATTTCAAATATTTAAAAGAGAATGCTAGCCTTAGAGTTGCTAGAAAAGAAACTCAGAAAATAGTCAAAGAAACTCGCCGACTAAAAAAACAACCAGAAATTGGACAAATAGAAGAATTATTGTCTGAAAGGAAACAAGAATTTCGCTATTTAGTTCATCAAAGTTACAAGATTATATATTGGATAAATAAAGAGAAAAATCAGGTTGAAATTGTAGATATTTTTGATACTCAACAGCATCCAATAAAAATAAAAAGATCAAAATAGCAGCCAGTTGGCAACATCGGTTAAGGCAAATAGCCGGTAAAGTGTGAAAATTGTTATTTTAGAGACCAATTAACTTAATCGGTAAGCCGACAAATCCATATTCCCTACTCCCGCAACTTGTGTTAACCTAGACCGTTAGCCAGCATTAATATCGTGAGACCTGAGTTCAATAAATTAACGCAACAAATCATAACTTTTACATTTGTTGAATGTAACTTAAAAAACATCGGAGTTTATCTCATAAAGAATTTCAAGCTTCCCATATTGTAAACCTTCAGCAAATTTTAGTAGAAACTTTGTAACAAAGGTTACATGGCTTGGTAACAAAGGTTACTGTGTACGGCGCTTTCTGAATCTATTTTTGCCCAAAATTAATTCGGAAAAGTATGAGACACATAAACCCCTTTCTGGTAATTCCGGCACTTCTTTTTACCTGGTTCTTTCAGGCTCAGCAGGTACTTCCTGTAAAAAAAGAACAGGTATTGGAGCAGGTGATGGAAAAAAACAGAAAATTAAATATCACAAAACAGGAATTTCTGGCAGCAAAAGCCGATTATCACCAAACCAATGCTGTATTTCTCCCCAATATAAGTGTCTCGCATACCGCGATGACCACCACCAATCCGCTTATGGCTTTTGGATTTAAACTTAATCAGGAAAGTATCGTACAAAGCGATTTTAATCCTGATTTGCTTAATAATCCCGATCGCGTAAATAATTTTGCTACAAAAATTGAAGTAGAGCAACCGCTCTTAAATTTCGATGCAATTACCCAGCGCAGTGCCGCAAAAAAGAAAATGCAGGCCACAGAACTTCAGTCGCTGCGCACAGAAGATGCCATTAAAATGGAAGTGGAAAAAGCATACATGCAGCTACAACTCGCATATAAAGCGGTTGATGTGCTGGAAAATGCCTTAAAAGCCGCCCGGGAGAACTTAAAACTCGCTGAAAACAGCTTCAAACAGGGATATCTTCAAAAATCAGATGTACTGGCGGTAAGAGTTAGAGTTGGCGAGGTTGAAAACAAACTTCAGTATGCCAAAAGCAATGTGAATAACGCTTCTGATTACCTGTCTTTTTTAATGGACGGGAAGCAGGGAATATTGCTAAAACCTACAGATACCCTTTCGATAACCACTCTTCCCGAAGAAGCTCCCGAGCTTTCAGAAAACAGGGCCGATATACAGGCAATGTACCTGGCTGTCCAGGCGAGAGAAAAAATGCATCTATCAGATAAACTTTCTTTTCTTCCACGACTGAATGCTTTTGGGAGCTATGAACTCTATGATAATGATCTATTCCAGGGAAGTGCTAACGGATATATAGCCGGTGTTTCGCTGAGCTGGGATATCCTCAAAGGAACCAAAAGATTCGGTGAGATGGCAAAAAGTAAGGCAGAAGCCGAAAAATCTAGGCTGGAATACGAACAGTATGTGGACCAAAGCAAAATGGAAATAGCCAGGGCAAAAAGGGCCTTAAAAGATGCTGAAAACCAGTTAAATCTTACCAGCCTTGCTCTGGAACAGTCGAGGGAATCATTGCGCATAAGAAGAAACCGGTTTGAGCAGGGGCTTGAAAAAACTACTGAACTCCTGATGAGTGAAAGCATGGTATCACAGAAAGAGCTTGAATTCTACCAAACCGTTTACGAATATAATTATGCACTGGAATATCTGAAATTTTTAAGAAAAAGCTAAAAAACAACCAAAATGAACACCATGAAAAAAATAATATACTTTTTAATAGTTGCTTTAATCTCGGGTATTAGCCTGAGTTGTGGGAATGAAACCCATACAAGCGAAGTTAAAAGCGACCCTATAAAAGTAAGGCTCAGCACACCAGATACCGTAAAGGACACCTTTCTCACTGCCAGCGGAAAAATTGAAGCCGTGGAGAATGCAAAACTGAGTACCCGCATGATGGGGTACATCCATAAAATTTACGTGAATATTGGTGACAGGGTTAAGAAAGGGGAACTATTGGTTTCTATTAATAATACTGACCTGCAGGCGAAACTTGCCCAGGTCAATGCAAGGATCACTGAGGCCGAGGCCGCATTTAAGAATGCGAAAAAGGATTATGAACGTTACCAGGCTCTATTTGAAGAAAATTCGGCTTCCCAAAAAGAAATGGACGATATGTCTGCAAATTATGAGATGGCCAAAGCAAGGCTGGAAGCGGCAAGGCAAATGAAAAACGAGATCCAGTCTCAGTTTACCTATGCAAACATCCGGGCTCCTTTTAGTGGGGTGATCACCAACAAATTTGTTGAAGAAGGAGCTATGGCCAATCCCGGAATGCCTCTCCTTGCCATGGAAGCTCCCGGTAAATTCGAGATGAAGGCTATGATCCCTGAAGCCGATATTTCCCAGATTAAACCGGAAACTGACGTACTGGTTCTGATTAAAACTCTTGACAAGACTGTACAGGGCAAGGTAACCGAAGTAGGAAGCTCAGCGAGCAATACCGGTGGCCAGTATCCGGTGAAAATAAGCCTGGAAGAGACTACTGAAGGCTTACGTTCCGGAATGTACGCTACTGTTCAGTTTCCTGTGGAAAGTCCGGAGCAGAAAAATAAAATTGTATTCGTCCCAAAAAACGTCCTTACCTATCGCGGTGATCTTACGGGATTATATACGGTTAGTTCTGAAGGAACCGCCATTTTGAGGTGGATACGCCCCGGCAGGACTATTGGCGACCAGGTAGAAATACTTTCAGGTCTTGAACCAGAAGAACCATATATCACTTCTTCAAATGGTAAAATTACCAATGGTAGTCCTGTGGTTATTGAATAAATAAAAAAATGCGTGAGGGATTGAGGCAGTCCGCCGTGCGGCGCCGAAAGCCCGACCGAAGTGCCACATTGTGGCACAAGGGCACGCCCAAAATATTAAGACACTAAAAAATACTTAAATGAAAGAAGGATTAGCAGGTAAGATTGCAAAAGGCTTTATAGATTCTAAGCTAACGGTGCTTCTCATGATCGTTTTCATGGTGATTGGAGTTTACAGTTCATTCCTGATCCCCCGTGAAGAGGAACCGCAGATAGATGTGCCAATGGCCGATATCTTTGTAGGATATCCCGGCGCAAGTCCGACTGAAGTTGAATCGCGGGCTATAAAACCGCTTGAAAAGATCATTTCCAATATCAAAGGTGTGGAATATGTTTACTCTACTTCTATGGAAGAACAGGGGATGCTTATTGTCCAGTTCTTTGTAGGCCAGGATATTGAACGTTCGTATGTAAAGCTTTATAACGAGCTGATGAAAAATATGGACAAAATGCCACCGGGAATGACTCAGCCTCTAGTTAAAACCCGCGCTATTGATGATGTTCCGGTACTGGGAATTACACTTTGGAGTAAAAATTATGACGGTTACCAGTTAAGGCAGATTGCCAATGAGCTGAATCAGGAAATAGAAAAAGTTCCCGATGTCGCTGTAACTCACAAAATTGGAGGTAGAAGCCGCCAGGTCCGGGTCGTGCTGGATAAGGAAAAAATGGCAGCCCGAAATGTGGATTTTCTGGGTATAGCTGAAAAAATAAAGGCTAACAACCAGCAGATGTCTTCGGGAAGTTTCAACCGCAACGATCAGGAATTCCTGGTGAGTACCGGAACCTTTCTCGAATCGGCTGAAGATGTGAAGAATCTCATAATAGGGGTTCAGGATCAGCAACCGGTTTACCTGAAACAGGTGGCTACTGTTTTTGATGGGCCGGAGATTCCAAAGGAATATGTAAGTTTTGGATACGGAGCGGCATCAGAAAAATCATCAAAATTTTCTTCAGAATATCCTGCGGTGACCATTTCGGTTGCTAAAAGAAAGGGCGCCGATGCCATGAATGTTTCCGACGTGATCCTTGAAAAAGTCGATCACCTTAAGAAAAATCTGATCCCCGATGACGTGCATGTGGAAGTTACCCGAAACTATGGTGAGACCGCATCGCATAAGGTATCAGAATTATTGATGCACCTCATCGGAGCGATCATAGCGGTTACCCTTGTAGTTATGCTGGCCATGGGATGGCGCGGCGGTCTGGTGGTTTTCCTATCGGTACCTATTACTTTTGCGCTTACGCTCCTCGCCTATTATATGCTGGATTATACGCTCAACAGGATAACCCTTTTCGCTCTTGTGTTCGTAACCGGTATCGTGGTTGATGATTCTATTATCATTGCTGAAAACATGCACCGGCATTTCCGCATGAAGCGTCTTCCTTTTAAACAGGCAGCCCTGTACGCGATCAATGAGGTGGGCAATCCTACTATTTTGGCAACCTTTACCGTTATTGCTTCGGTTTTGCCAATGGCTTTTGTTAGCGGACTTATGGGGCCCTATATGAGCCCAATGCCTATTGGTGCCTCGATAGCGATGATACTTTCCCTTTTTGTGGCACTTACTATTACACCTTATCTCGGATTTATTTTCCTAAGAGAAAAGGAAAAACGCCGAGATGGAAAAGTGATAGAGAAAAAAGAACCGAAACTGGAAGAAAGCTTTATCTATCGCCTCTACAACCGTTTTGAAAGACCCCTGATTGAAAATCCTAAAAAACGCTGGATCTTCCTGGGAATTACCTTCCTGTTGCTCATTGGTTCGATAGCTATGTTTTTTACTGAAAGTGTGGTAGTAAAGATGCTGCCTTTCGATAATAAAAATGAATTCCAGGTGGTTGTTGATATGCCTGAAGGCACTACTCTGGAACGCACAGCAGTGGTAACAAAAGAGATTGGCCAGTATTTGAAAAGCAGGCCTGAAATTGTGAATTATCAAAGTTATGTGGGAACAGCTTCCCCCATTACTTTCAACGGACTCGTTCGTCACTATGACCTGCGCAATGGCAGCAATGTAGCCGATATACAGGTGAACTTTACAAGTAAGGAAGACCGCAGCGACCAGAGCCATGATATGGTCAAGGAACTGAGGCCCGAAATTCATAAGATCGCCGCCAAATATGGAGCGAATGTGAAACTTGTTGAAGTTCCGCCAGGACCACCGGTACTTTCCACCATAGTGGCTGAAGTCTATGGTCCGGATTATAATAAACAGATAGAAGTTGCGGGGGACGTGAAGCAAATTCTTAATAATACCGAGAATGTTGTGGATGTGGACTGGATGGTGGAAGCCGATCAGAAGAAATTTGAATATGAGATCGATAAAGAGAAAGCCATGCGCTATGGTATTGCTCCTCAGCAAATAGTTTATACCATGAAAACTGCTCTTGGAGACCGCGCGATTACGCAACTGTATGATGAAAATGCCACCCAGCCCGTGGGAATCGTTCTGAGCCTTGATGAGAAGGAAAAATCAACGCCATCAGATATTTCAAATATCCAGATCAAATCTCAAAATGGCCAAATGGTGGCAGTAAGTGACCTTGTATCGGTCAAAGAGAAAACGCAGGATAAATCTATTTACAGGAAGAATCAAAAACGGGTGGTGTATGTACTTGCCGATATGGCCGGAAAACTGGAGAGCCCCGTTTACGCTATTCTCGGAATGGAAGAAAAACTGAAAAAAATCGATCTTCCAAAAGGTTATGACATGCAGGAATTATATATAAATCAGCCAAAATATGAAGATGATTATACCGTAAAATGGGATGGTGAATGGCAAATAACCCTGGAGGTTTTCCGAGATCTTGGAATCGCGTTCCTGGGAGTTATCATCATCATTTATATCCTTATCGTAGGCTGGTTCCAGAACTTTAAAGCGCCTATCGTAATGATGGTAGCCATTCCCTTATCACTGGTGGGAATCGTCCTGGGGCACTGGTTACTCGGAGCTTATTTTACAGCTACTTCATTTATTGGAATGATCGCCCTGGCTGGAATCATGGTGAGAAACTCGGTATTGCTTATCGACTTCATAAACTTGCGGCTGGAAGAGGGAACTTCCCTGAAACAGGCAGTTATTGAAGCAGGTGCTGTTAGAACCACGCCCATTCTGCTTACCGCGGGAACAGTAGTAATAGGTGCCTTTGTTATTCTTTTCGACCCGATCTTCCAGGGACTCGCAATTTCGCTGATGGGCGGAACAATTGCTTCCACAGTGCTCACCCTGCTTGTGGTGCCACTGGTGTATTATATGATTGAAAAGAAAAATTATACCGACAGGGAAAAACTGGATAAATAAACCGGCAGTTTATGTCATTAAATATTGAAATATGAAATTAATTATTGTAACGGCGCTGCACGAATTTCAGAAACAGGTGCTGAAGATCTTCCGCGAAGCCAATATCGAAGCCTTTAGCAGCTCTGAAATTGACGGCTATAAAACAACAAATTCCCTGGTAACTACACAAAGCTGGTTCCCGGGGGAGCAGGGTGGCAATGAATCTTCTATGTTCTTTTCTTTTACTGAAGAAGAAAAGGTGAAGAAGTTATTTGAACTTCTCAGAAAATTCAATTCGGGACTAAAAACCGATAATCCCGTAAGGGCTATTGTTCTTAACGTGGAAGAACATATTTAAGAAAAAACATGGCCTGGAATAGTTCGGGCCGTGGTTTTAAAATTAATAACATCAAAAGCTTAAAATTATGAGAAACAGGATCGTAAGAGGCGTTGCAGGCACTTTTATCATTATCAGCTTAATTTTGGCCATTTATGTAAACATAAACTGGCTATGGTTTACAGCATTTGTAGGCGTGAACCTTCTGCAGTCATCAATTACAAGATGGTGCCTGATGGAAGATATTCTGAAAAAATTCGGAATTAGCAGCTAGGTTATTACAGATAAAATTTATCAGTAAAAAGCTGTATTACGCCAATATTTTTCATTTTACTTTAAAAAGTATTTCATAGTTTTGTTCCATCAATGCACACGTGGTGGAACGGTAGACACGCTGTCTTCAGGTGGCAGTGCCGTAAGGTGTGGAGGTTCGAATCCTCTCGTGTGCACAAAGAGGCTATATAAAAAGTGTCATTTATCATTTTGAACGAAGTCGAGAAATCTTTCTTTGTAATCAGAATATATCTTTTTATAAAGCCTCTTTTTCTTTATTTTATCGGTTATTAATTGAAATCTTCCTGTAAAAAAATCGTTATCTTTGTGCCCGCTAAAAAAATCCTGATCCAGGAAAATTAATCGCATAAATTCAAAAAATGTCTGAAGAGGAAATCGGCAAGCAATCCGGGGAAGAATCAGTTGAAGAACTTCAAAATTCAGAAAAAATAGTAGCTGAAGATCTTCCAAAGCTTTATTCCAAAAGAGTTATCTATGCTTTTTCCATCATATTTTCCACCCTTTTTGGTACTATCCTGCTTATGAGTAATCTCAAACAAACTGGCAATAAAAAAGGCTGGTACGAGGTGCTTATTTTTGGTGTTATTTTTACTGCAGGCGTGGTATTCACCGCGGCAAGTTTTAATATAGAAACCAATATCGGGTTGCCCCTGAATTTACTTGGCGCACTCATTCTCAACGAATACTTCTGGAATCGTTACATTGGAAAGGAAACTAAATTCGAGAAGAAAAGCTGGCATAAACCGGCGATCATTTCCCTGGTGATCACCCTTCCGCTTATTTATATTATTCTAACGGCAGGCGCCGGTGTTTAATAAATTTCTACTCATTTTCAATAAGTAAGTCTACCGAATAATCTCTCGCATTGATTTGTGTATTCAATTTGGGAAAAGGGCTCACATCGATCAACTTGAAATGAAGATTATTGATCATGGTATCCTGCTGAAAATTTGGATGTGTATGCAGAGCAAAACTTTTCTTTTCTCCTGCAGACTTTAAAGACAAGTACGCGACCGCATCGCCGGCCCATACACAAGTGGCAGCTTCAGGACATCTTGAATCGCCTATAGAGTCCAAACATAATTGAAAGGGCGTATCCTGAATATCGAAACATTTTCCGTTTTTCAGCATTGAATGCTCCCCTACTTTCAAATCCAGATCACTAATCTGATTGCTTTCTTCCTTATTACAACTCAAAAAAAACAGGGCTACTAAAAATGCAGAAATTACTTTCATATTTTAAATTTAAGAAGTTCTTCTTTTATCAGATGCATTTTAATAAAAAGGTTGCGTTGAACTGGGTAAACAAGATAAGAATCAGATTTGATAGGTAAAAAAATAAACTAAATTATTGACTTTCGGTTCTTTAAAATTAAAAGGATAAATTTTTTGGACCTTCTCAATAAGGAGCCGAAAAGTGCCTTAGAAATTCCGGTTTCCGGTTTATTTCTGTAAATTCCTGTTATGAACCGGGAAGTTATTATTGTGGGAGCCGGACCTGTGGGCCTTTCTCTTGCGGTTCAACTTGGGAAAGAAGGAAAAAGGGTTCTTCTCCTGGAGAAAAAACCTGCTACCAGCGAGCATTCCAAGGCAATTACCATTTGGCCGGCCACGCAAGAAATCCTTCACCAAATGGGAGCTCTCAAGGAGTTTAAGAAACAGGCACTTCATTTTGAAGTGGTTAAACTTTACGATGCCGATAATGATAATTTCATAATTCAATTTCCTCTAAAGGAATTGCAAAAAGAGACACGTTTTCCTGAGCTTTTGATCCTCCCGCAATACCGAACCGAAAAGATTCTGAAGGAAAATGTTGAAAATAATAAGTCAGTTGAACTGCAATTTAATGCCGAGGTTTTTTCTATTAAAGATCAAAAAGAAAAGGTAAAGGTTTCGTACCGAAAAAACAATGAAGAATTTACTGTTTCCGGCCGGTTTCTTATTGGCTGCGATGGCGGGAATAGTTTTGTGAGGGAATCCCTGAAAATTGAACTCAAGGGCAAAACCTTTCCTTTTAAGGCAGGCCTCGCAGACATTAAGCTTAAGACCGATAAAAAATTTCATTCCCCGCGCTTTTCTTCCGGCGATCACCTTTTCATCGCATTTTATATAGGCGATGACCTATGGCGGATCATTTTTCTGAAAAAGCATTCAGTAGAAACAAGAATAGGAGAAAAACTGGAAGAAATCATTCAAAAATTATTTGGCAGCGAAAATTTCGAAAAAATCTGGGAAAGTGAATTTCGCCTGCATAGTCGTACGGCCGAAAAACTTCATTTTGGCAATATCGTTCTTGCCGGAGATGCAGCCCATTTAAACAGTCCAGTAGGCGGCCAGGGAATGAACGCGGGAATTATAGACACTTTAAGATTGAAAGAAGCTTTATTGAAGGCCCTCAATTCTAACCAAAGTAAGCCTTTAACCGATTATGCTGAAAAAAGAAAGAAGGCCATTAAAAATGGGGTAAACAAAAACACCGCTTTTATGACTTCCCTCCTTCTCCGCCAAAATGGACGTTATGCACGCCTTGTTATTAAATCGCTAGCGCTCGCTCTTAAGATCGGCTGGATCCGGCATAAATTCTTACGAAAAATGAGTCTGCTTTCTGCCTAAACTATAAAAATCCCTAACTTCAGCCTTTCGCTAAAATGTCTGATTTAATCTACCCATGAAAGATAAAATAATAGCCCTGGAAAAAATGGCCGTTAGTCTTACTCCAGACGCCGAAACCAGAAATGAATGGAACCGAAAAATACTTGAATTTTCAGATAAATTTCTTGAAGATCTCGAAAAGAAAAAAGCCTATTATGGTTCCGAGCAAAAAGGTCTGGATATTTATAATTTTGATGTGGATGAAGATCCTGTTTCGCTGGAGGAATTGCTCCAATCATTTACTGAAAATATTGAAGAAACCGGAATCAATGCGGCTTCCGGAGGACATTTAGGATATATTCCCGGCGGCGGACTTTATCCCTCGGCGCTTGGAGATTATTTAGCCGCGGTGACCAATCGCTACGCGGGGGTCTTTTTTGCCTCTCCTGGCGCCGTCAGACTTGAAAACATGCTTTTGCGATGGATGTGCAGGCTGGTGGGATTTCCTGAAGATTCTGCTGTTAATTTAACTTCCGGAGGTTCCATTTCTAACCTTATGGCCGTGGTTACTGCCCGCGAAGCAGCCGGATTAAAAGCCAGGAATTATGAAAAAGCAGTAATTTACCTTTCAGAACAGGCACATCATTCCCTACAGAAAGCAATTCGAATCGCCGGACTTTCGGAAGCTCAATTAAGATATATTCCGCTGGATCAAAATCTGAGAATTTCTCCGGAAGAACTTAAAAATGCCATTCATGAAGACATGAAAAATGGCCTGATCCCATTTTTTATAAATGCTTCACTTGGAACTACCAATACGGGCGCCATCGATCCCCTGAGAGAAATTGGTGAAATAGCGCAAACAGAAAAACTTTGGTTTCATATTGATGCCGCCTATGGCGGATTTTTCAAACTCGTCCCCGGGCTGGAAGAAAAATTTCGCGGGGTAGAAATGGCCAATTCCATTACCCTGGACCCTCATAAATCTTTGTTTCTTCCATTCGGAACCGGGGCCATTCTTATAAAAGACAAAAAGGCGGTGCTGAAAGTCCATCATTATCTGGCCGATTATATGCAGGATACACATTCGCTTAATGAAGAAACTTCTCCGGCAGATATTTCGCCTGAACTCACAAAACATTTTAGGGGCTTGCGGCTATGGTTGCCATTAAAACTTTTTGGATTAAAACCTTTCAGGGCAGCACTGGAGGAAAAAATATACCTGTCAAAATACTTTTATCAGGAAATTGGAAATATGAAAAGATTTGAAACCGGACCTGAACCGGAACTTTCTATCGCTATGTTTCGCTATGTGCCGGAAAATGGAAATGCCAATACTTTCAATGAAAATCTGCTTGAAGAAGTACGAAAAGACGGACGTATTTTTCTTTCTTCCACTACTATCAACGGTATTTTCTGGATTCGGGTAGCAATTCTTGTGTACAGGACGCATTTGAAACAAATTCAGCTTCTTTTGGAAATTTTAAAGCATAAAACCGCGGAGTTGGAAGCATAGCAAATAAAATCCCTTCTTTGTATCAAAAGATACCGAGTTTCAGCTTAAACATTTCATAAGTTTCCATGAAAATGGCAAACAGATGAATTTATTATTTTTAAAGGGGAAGTGCGATGGTAAAAATATAAAACACTAAAAACGGCTATTATTAGTAGAGGGCTGCTGGAAAAAAGTTATTGAAGAAGGTACTTATACTCTTTCTTCTCCGGATAATACGCTTGCTGATCATGGGAAATACATTGTGATCTGTCCAAACGAAGGATAAGCCACTTTAAAATCCGATTTATAAAGGAACTTTTTACCCGAAAGCTCCACAGTAATTATCAAAATCCTTATTTATAGTAATTTTTTGATATTTTAGAGGTTATAATTCCCGATGGCCGAAAATCCTCTTTATGTTCTTGGAGTCCTCTGTGCGCTCATTGCACTAAGTGAGTTTCTTTGCAGGTATACTTTTTTAAAACATTTAAGCAGTTCTTTACTGGTAATAATCCTGGGTGCCTTATTTGCCAATTTCGGAATTATCCCCACGGCTTCAAATGCCGGTGAACTCTATGCCATTATTTTCACTTATGTCGCCCCTGCCAGTATTTTCTTCCTATTACTGGGTGTAAATCTCAGAAAAATAAAGGAAGCAGGAATGCCTATGCTCCTCGCCTTTTTTATAGGTGCCCTGGGAACCATGATCGGTGTTTTAGTGGCGCTTCAATTAATAGACTACAAAACAGTTTTTGGAGTGAATTATCAGGCCGTTGCCGGTATGATGACCGGAACTTATGTTGGAGGCAGTGCTAATTTCAACGCGCTGGCCATTCATTATGGAATGTTGAGGGAAGGAGCTGAATATACCGGTCTTGTGGTTGCCGATAATATTGTCACTGCCATTTGGATGCTGGTGACCTTAAGTCTTCCGGTGATCATGAAAAAGATAAAACCTCATCCTGAAAGTATACCGACCACAAAAAAGGCAGTCGTAAGTAAAAAACAGAAAAAGACAGATCCCCTTCAGCTTTCCTTTTTGCTTGCCCTGGCAATTTTTACGTTGATCGTTTCAGATACTCTGGCCGGCTGGAGTGAAAGCCTGGGTTTAGGAATACCCTCTATTCTTATCCTCACCACCATTGCACTTATTTTCGCTCAGTTTAGATATTTTCAAAAACTTGAAGGAGCCAATTTACTGGGAATGTTCAGCATTTATCTTTTCCTAGTAGTGGTAGGTGCGTTTTGTGAGATCGGAGCGCTGCAAAGTGTAGGTGAAAAAGCACCCGATATTCTTATTTTCACTTCGACCATTGTCCTGGTACACGGAGCTTTTTTATTCCTCATCGCGCTGATATTTAAATTTGACTGGGTAGTAGTCGCCATTGCCTCCCAGGCCAATATAGGAGGCGCCAGCACAGCTTTAGCTCTCTCTAAGACTTTTAACAGGAGCGATCTATTGCTGCCAGCCATCCTGGTGGGTTCCCTGGGAACAGGATTAGGTACTTATGTTGGTTTCCTGGTGGCCGGGATGCTGAGCTAAACAAAGAATTATTTAATTTTAATCTCTAAACCCTTTGATTTTGAAGACCGAAAAAGAAAAAATGCTTGCCGGTGAGCTATATAATGCTCTTGATAAGGAACTTTCAAAAGAAAGACTGGAATGCAGAAAATTGCTAAAAGAATTAAATGATTCCGGCCCGGAAGAAATAAAAAAACGAAAAGAAATCCTGAAAAAACTTGTGCCCCATTCAGGCAAAAACCTCTGGCTCGAGCCTCCCTT